>JAKEFL010000159.1 GCA_022616105.1 Anaerolineae bacterium
ATAATTTGGGTATCCATGAGGTGCTCCTGTTGGTGGTTGGGATACCCCAACTGTATTGAATCTCATGGTCTTTTGTCAACCTTCATCCCAAGGTAGCAACTTGGGTTAATAATAAGATTGCTCAAGCCGCTGTCCTCGGCGGCGAGGACGCGAGCAGACTTATTTTGGAAACATGACAATCAAACAATTTCTTTTCTCCCGCATCGCCGCCTTTGGACACGCATTCCGCGGCTGGTGGTATGTGCTAAATACCCAGCACAACGCATGGATACATTCGATTGTTGCAATCGTTGTATTCATTCTGGGCTTATGGCTGAATCTCCCAGCCAGGGATTGGGCTGTTCTCGTATTGACCATCGCGATGGTGTTCATGGCTGAATTCATCAACACAGCCATTGAAGCCGTCGTAGATTTGGCAAGCCCGGTACATCATCCGCTTGGAAAAGTTGGCAAGGATGTAGGCGCGGGCGCAGTGCTTGTTGCCGCGCTTGCCGCGATATTAATTGGTCTGTTGATTCTTGGTCCGCCGTTATGGGCGCGGCTTTCTTTGCTGTTTACTGGAAATTAATTTACTGAACAGGAGATTCCATGACTTTATCTTTTCAATTTGGCACGGTTGGGGCACCGATCGGCACACCCAAGAAACCAGGTGGTTCTGTGGGCGCAATCGAGTTCAGCAAATCCATTGGGCTTAATACATTCGAATTAGGTTGGGTGCAATCGGTCCGCGTGACGGAAGCCACCTGTGCAGCGATCAAGCAGACCGGCATGGATCAGGCTGTCTCGCTCAGTGTGCATGCCTCCTATTTTTTCAATTTGAACGCGCTGGATGAAGAGTGGCCCAAATCCCGCAAGCGATTGATGGACGCTGCCCACTATGGAAACCTCGCAGGCGCGACGGACATTATCTTTCATCCCGGCTCCTACTTTGGCAACCCGCCTGCTGAAGTGTTGAAAATTGCCATTCCTCGTTTGAAAGGATTTATGGATGAGTTACGCAAAGCGAAGAATCCTGTCATCTTGCGGCCCGAGACAATGGGCAAATCCGCGATGCTTGGCTCGTTTGAGGATACGCTTGAAATGAGCAAGGCAATTGAGGGTGTTGAACCATGCATTGACTTTGCCCACCTGCATGCCCGTCCCGGCGATGGGACAATGAACACGCATGATGAATGGGCTGGTTTATTGAAATCCTACGAAAAAGCGCTGGGAAAGAAAGCCTTGAAGCGCTTGCATATTCATCTTTCAGGAATCGAATATGGGCCCAAAGGCGAGAAGAAACATCTCGCACTGGGTGAGTCTGATTTGAAAATCAACTTCCTCTTTCAAGCTCTCAAGGATTTCGGCTGTGCGGGACGCATCCTGTGCGAAAGCCCCATCATGGAAGAGGATGCGCTGAATATGAAGAAGGCATGGATGAAAGTGAGCGGTGAGAAGGAATAGATTGAAAACTATGTCTTCATTTCCTCTTCCATCCATGCAGGTTTCAAATCGTAATACAAGACATCAGGGTCAATGTCTGCTCCACTATCCCAGCCAATCGTTCCGCCAATTACTTTGACAGAACGAAAGACTGGAGGATCTTTACGAATTGGCTCAAAGATTTCACCGCGCAGAAACTTTTCAAGATCAATTTCCTTTTGGCTTCTATCTTTGAAACTTACTCGGACGATAAATTTATCAAGTGGTTCAACGGCTTGCACACGAACCAGGCGGCCAAGTTTTTTCATCTCCGACTAACCCGCAACAGGCAATAATCTAAAAACGCGTGACATTCGAGAGGCAGTTTCGATATCTTTACGCTTGAGCGCATCACGGACATCATCCAGTTTTGACGTATCCTCTACTGATAAATATGGCGACCAGTCGTCATCAGTGTAAACTAATTCAACTTTCACTTCCGCGACATATTCATCTACATGAACCAATTTGGAAATTTCGCGTTTTGTCATTTTACTCTCCGTGTAAAATCAGCCGACCAGCGATTCGGATCAGGACGATAAGCAGTCACTAGAACAGCAGGCGATGAAGCAGTTTTCGGAATACCCCAAACAACGTGGACAGGCTTTCCCTGTCTATCTTGTTGAAGAACTAAAACGCACGGGCCTTTAACATAATCAAGATAATCTTCTACAACGACTCATCGGCAACACCTGCAAGAACATCTCGCACAAAAATATCATCCTGAACCAATTCATCATAGCCGTGCGCAGATACGAAAACTTCATTCTGCTCAATAAGTTTGAGTATCTGCCTGAACGTCTCGCTCATCTAAAGGATTATACAACAAAGCCTACCTGCAAAGAGTTTCACTACCGTGCGACGTTCAGCTTTGATTTAATGACCCTTCTCAATTCATCCTGCACTGCATCCCACTCCCTCCCTGCATCCACCACCATCCAACGACTTGGCTCATGCTCCACCATCTCCAAATACCCCGCGCGGACGCGCTGATGGAATTCAACGGTATACGCATCCAGCCGATTCCATTCGTTGTCTTTCTTCTTTCGCTTTAACCCCTCTTCTATATCCACATCAAGCAAAACGGTTAGATCAGGAATCAAACCACCCGTTGCATATTTCACCAACGTGCGGACTTGTTCCAAATCCTGTTGATGTCCATAGCCTTGATAGGCAATCGTCGAGTCATAGTAACGGTCTGAAATCACAATCTCACCCGCAGCTAGCCGCGGCTTGATCACCTGCTCCACAATCTGTACACGTGCAGCCTGATAGAGTAACGTCTCTGTGCGCGGATGCATTTCCACATTTTTCAAATCATGGATCACTTCACGGATTTGCTCGCCAATGGATGTGCCACCTGGTTCACGTGTGGGGAAAACAATATGTCCCCTCTCGCGCAGATATTCCACCAGAGGAGGAATATGTGAGGTCTTGCCAGAGCCTTCGGGTCCTTCGAGCGTTATGAACATGGGACAAGTATACAAGGAAACAGGTAAAAGGAATAAAAGATGTAGGGCATTAAAGCAAAAAGGCGCAAACATCTTTCACATTCACGCCTTAATTGTTTTTGCAAGTCTCTTATCTGGCTAATTGCACGGCTTCTTGAATAGCTTCTTTCGTGACGCGATTATTCCATTCCTCGATAATCGTTTCCCACGCTATTCCGCTTGCCACTTGCTCAAGCACATCAGAGACTAGAACGCGTGTGCCGCGAAACGTCGGCTTCCCGTGAGAAATCTCAGGGTCAGTGATTATAAAACGTCCCATGAATTGAGTGGTGGTTGCTTTACTCATGGTGATACTCCATACTTTTTACGCTAAGACGATTATAACATTCTGTGGCGTGAGTAACATTGGTGTTCCTTGAAAGAAAGAGCGCGAAGGCTTATTTATAAAAGAGTCTTCGCGTCCTTTACGTCTTCGCGGTAAAAATTACTCGCGGAAAATACGGACATGCCTGCGCGGTTCCTTGCCGTAAGAATGTGAAACCAACTCAGCATTGCGCGCCATTTCATGCTGGAGCCTTCGCACAAGTGATGGACCCGGGGGCAAGTCCACCCAGCGCTCGCCGTTGAGGACTGCGGCAATCGCCTGCTTCGTCTGTTCCTTCACCCCATCCATATCACTCGAAGTGAAATGCTCCTGCGAGAGATTGAATAGATCGCTCAGGAACTGCTCCATCTGGCCCACCGTATTAGCGCGCAGCACATAAATCGGCATGCCGCGATGTTCAGCATCCACAATCGTCTGTTGGCGGTCGCGGTAATACGTCTTTAGAGTCACCAGCGCGTTGGCATCGCTTGCATCCTTCACGATCACAGCAGGCACACCGAGTCGCTTCGCGGCTTGCATCAGTCGATTACGCGCCACACCATGCGGATAAATCTTGATGGTCTGCATCGCGCCGCGGATCGGTTCGAAACGTGGCGGCACAGAGGTCGAAGTCGGCCCATTCGATGGAGATGCTGTCTCAATCGGAGAAGCTGGCTGACGTCCGCGCCGAGGCGTTTTCGTCTCCTTCGCATCCATTCTCGAGGCTGCAGCTTGTGTAGCTTTCTCGATCTGGATCTTTCCTTTTTCATCGCGCGTACGAACCTCAGGATCCATGGGGAAGCCGCGCAAAAGCGCATCCACCGAAGCCATAATATCGAGATGGACTGAAAAGCGATCACGATTTTGGATCTCGATGAGGACATCAAACGTGGGCGGAGCGCGTCTTTCGAGGACCGTTTTCTGAGTGCCGCGCCGACGCGCTTCCTCATCTGACAATGTGACTGCCTCAATGCCGCCGACGAGATCGCTCAACGTTGGGTTGAGCAAAAGATTATCAAGCGTCTGGCCGTGTGCTGTTCCAATGAGTTGCACACCGCGCTCCGCGATGGTGCGCGCTGCGAGGGCTTCAAGTTCGCGCCCGATCTCATCAATGACAATGACTTCAGGATTGTGATTCTCAACAGCTTCGATCATCACCTCATGCTGGAGCATGGGTTCTCGCACCTGCATACGCCGCGCCTTGCCCACAGCGGGATGGGGTACATCACCGTCGCCGCCAATTTCATTGGATGTATCGACAATAACAACGCGTTTGGTTTCAGCAAGGATGCGCGCGGCTTCGCGAAGGAGAGTTGTCTTGCCCACACCAGGGCGTCCAAGGATCAACACGGATTTGCCCGATTCGATCATGTCCTGAATGATATCCACCGTGCCGTAGACCGCGCGGCCGACGCGCAAAGTCAGTCCCACCACGGCAGTGCGTCTGTTTCGAATCGCTGAGATACGATGTAAAGTCCGTTCGATGCCGGCGCGGTTATCCGCGTCGAACTCGCCTACGCGCTCATCCACATAGTCGATTTCGGCGCGGGTCACTTCTGTTTCGCGCAGTTCGAGTTCTCGATCCACAAACCGGACAGTGGGGATGCGCCCCAGGTCTAAAATGATCTCGAGCAGGTTCTCGCTATCATCTGCCTTTTCCACCGCGTGGCGGATATCGAGCGGGAGGACGTCGAGAAGAGCGTCGAGGTCGTCAGTTATTTTTAGTTGAGTCATAGTTTTAGCAATTGATAAATAGGTAATGTGGAATGAAAGGAAAAATCCCTGAATTACTTGCGCCGCGATATCCCATTTTGCGCGGCTTACTGGAATTTAAATGTAGTTCACCATGGAAAAGTTCCTGCCTGTTCATTGATCTGGGTCTATTATACGAGAAATAGGCTGTCCCCGCATTGGAATGTGATTATAAAATTTGTAAGCAAATTCTCTTTCCATCAAGCTTGCTCACCCTGGGCTGAACTATTTATTGTTCAGGTACTCATGGGCAGCTTTGAGAAACTCCTCTGCTTGCTCAATAATCTCTTGCACGTCCTCCTGATTAAACTCAGGAGTTGTACCTAATCTCCGAGCATTCTTTGGTTGAATGCCGATACCAACCAACGTTGAAATTTGGCGTCAAATTTACCTGTTTTAACAAAATGCTGAGCGAAGGCTCCATGCACTCCACCGTGTTTGCTGAAGTGCATGTCTTTTTCACCAAGAAGAGCATCTGCTACGTAAAACATCGCGTAATAAGCGCGACTGGCGGCGAAATCAAGGTCACCGCCTGTCATTGTCCTTTCCGCATTGCGAATGGAGCGTTCTGCCTTCTCCAACAGGGCAAGGGTTTCTTCTTTCAAACTGCTACCCCTTCTGCCTTGATATTACGCAACAGGGAAAATTTGTTGGTTGTCCATTCAGCTTCACGCAGAAAAAGAGGGCTGACTGTTATCTCAAAATCCAACGAAAGATCGCCAATCAATTCGCTGGTCTGCTTGATCTCTGCAGCGCGGCGCTGAAAATCCTTCAATATCACAGCTACATCTAAATCAGAACCTTCAACATTGTCACCGCGCGCAAATGAACCATATAAATAAACAGCATTTAACTGCTCTCCATAAAGACGAACAAGCTCCTGTTTCAATTTTTTAAGCAGTCGTTTTGTGCGGGCAGACATTCGGCTTTCCTTTTACTTATCTTTGAGTTTAACGATTGTATAAACTCTTTGAAGTCTTGGTTCAGCACCATATCTCCACTGGTGATACTCCCGTCGGATTTCTTCCAATGCAGCAAGACGCGCGGCAGGTGGTTGCGCACGCCAATATTCTGCATCACTTTTTTGCTGGTGCAAAGATATTTTCTTTACAACTTTTTTGATAGAGCGTTCCATTGTCTACAATTGTACGCTGAGTAAAAGTTTACTTCTTCCTCTCAACCCTGTTCGCCTGGGAAGGTTGTACTCTTACGCCCGCAGGCTGGGTAGCGCGAACAGCCTGTTCCTCTTTCACAAGGCGGGCAAGATGCTTCACCATCACAGCCTGTCGGTCCGCGCCTTTCGCGCCCAGATCTGCAAGCACAGGTTCAAGCCAGGCTTGATAGGAACGCACACGTACGTAGACAGGCCGGTTGCGACGATCCGGTAAGTTGCCGATGATAGATGCCAGCTTTTCACCCACATTCTTTGCCTCAGGGTGAATCAATGGTGACAAAACCATACCATATCCACCCTGAGATACACTCACATAACACTTCACCCCTTCATTGCACATCCAGCCATTTGCAGATTTAGGCTGTGGCTCCATGGGCTGCAATAACGGCGGGACGATTTGATTATAAAGACTCTGTACCGATGGCAAATGCACGGACTTCACACGCATCCACTCGAAGCCCGAATCTGTTCCCGTTATATCAGAGACATCCCACATTCTTTGCCATGCATAGACAGAGAAGCCCGATTTGCGCAGTGAGACGAAAGCCTCACTTGTTTCGTCCACTTCAGCAAGCACATGGAACGCACCCCACGTTCCCGCTTGAGAAGATAGATTCTCGATCAACTCAGGCAAATCAGGATGATTCAGTTGCGAGGCAGGGGCAATATAAAGCAGTTTTGCAAATGTTTCATCGGGCAAATGGATAACCCCTCCCAGAACGGATTCTTTCTCCCCGTTCGCGATCGCGGCGTAAATGTGCCGCGATGGATTCACATACGAGAACAATCCCACAGCGCTGAGAGGATTCCCGCGTGTTAGATTACGTGCGGTATCCAATCCCACCACTTCATCGCGGAAGCTGTAAAGATATGGTAAATCAAGCAGTGCAAGAGGGCGAATCGACATGATATGTATTGCTCAGTCTGTTTTATGACTACTTATTCCGAGTATTGAGCCTGGGTCTGTTCATTACAAGTTCCTGCTGTAAGTTCATTGGATAAAAAGAAAAGGCTTTTTCCAGCAGGCCCTTCAATTCTGCCAACAGTGAGTAACGCGGGTTGAACGTGTAGGGTCGTGTCCGCCCAACTTCACGGCTTACAAGCACCCCACCTGCCTCCATCTTATCCAATTGATTTTGAATGGATTTCAAATCAGTGTTGTAAAAGCGGGCGATCTCGCGCGCATAGCCTTCCTGGCGGGAATAAATATAGATCAACACCCTTTCAGCATTCTTTGAACCAAAAAGCACCTCGTTCATGAAACAGTTCCTTCTCAAATGTGAGACGAAATTGATCATTCAAATGACGGATAATTTCCGTCATTCATTATATCCTAAATCTTGCGGAGAGAATGTTCGATGTAATGACCCATTTATCTTCCCTCGGCTTTTACAGAATTCTTCAATACTCCCAATCCTTCAATCTCCACGACCACCTCATCGCCATTCTTTAGTTCACCTACACCTGCTGGCGTACCTGTGAAAATCAAATCGCCGGGGCTGAGGGTCATTACAGAAGATATATAAGCAATCAGAACACCCACATTGAAAACCATATCGCGCGTGGACGCCATCTGGCGCATCTGTCCATTCACGCGGCAGGTCACGACTGAATCTGCAGGGTCGAACTCCGTATCGATCCACGGCCCAAACGGACAGAATGTATCGAAGCCTTTGGCGCGCGTCCACTGGCCATCCGTCTTTTGAAGATCGCGCGCAGTTACGTCATTGCCGATGGTATACCCAAGGATGTGTTTCTTCGC
>JAKEFL010000001.1 GCA_022616105.1 Anaerolineae bacterium
GCAATTGGAACCACAGGAAACCCCGAACGCGCCGCTAGATAAGCAACACCCGGTTTGCCCTCGTTCAAAGCACCTGTGAGCGAACGCGTCCCTTCTGGCGCAATGACAAGACATTTTCCCTCTTCCATTAGTGATATCATTTTTCGTATGGCTTTCAAATCGGGGTTAAAGCGATCTACAAATAGGAAGTTCAAATGCCTTGCGAACCAGCGTATCCAGCCGATCTTTCCAAACTTTTCGGCAAGAGGAATGAACAAATCCGTTCTATCTATCCCATAATAGACCATGAAAATGTCAAGAATGCCATTGTGATTGGCAGCGAGTATCATTCCACCAGTCAATGGCACGTTTTCCTTGCCGCGCAATTCAAAACGTGCAATCAGATTAAGTAAGATACGGATCAGGAAGCGAAGAACCCGAATCATGAACTTACAGGGAGATGTTGCTTCTCCAATTCCTTCAAGCGCGGATGATCTGCATAGACACCGCGATATTTTTCTGGAAGCAGCACGCCGATCTGACACATAATTTCATCCGTTGCTAGGCGCATTGCTTCTTCGCGCCCCTTTCCATTGGGAATTTCAATATGGAACAATTCCCCAGCCTGCACGATGATCTTTGACTTTTTGAAACGTTTCAGGTTTTCAAGGATCGCCCGATCCTCAGTTCCTGTAACTGCGACTGGCAAAACAGGATACCCACTTTTACCTGCCAGAAACGCAACTCCCAGTTTGGCTTCCTGCAACGCCTCAGTCTTTGAGCGTGTCCCTTCAGGCGCGATCACAAGCATCCCACCTTGTTTCATTCGCTCAAGGATCTTTCGCAGGGCGGCATAGTCGGCTTCAAAGCGGTTCAGCCAGATGGCATTGACAGCGCGTCCGATCGCACCGAACAAAGGGTGATTCTTGTATTTTTCCGCAACAGGCATAATGATGTCTTCGCGGTCAATGATGCACAGAAGCGCAGCCGTATCCAGCCGCCCAAGGTGATTCGCCGCCGCGATCACATTCCCATTCGGGAGTTTTTCGCTTCCGTGGACTTCTATATCGGCAATCATGTTCATAAAAAAACGTACAATGGAACGAAATGTTTTAAAATTCATATATCCATTTTACAACCAGCGAAGCACGCCGCACAGCGGCAGTGTGGATAAAAAACGGGCGGTATCACCGCCCGTTAGCTATATGAACATTTTGCAGTCTATCTCCACATGTAATCATCAGCGCCTTTGGACCTCATTGTGTTCTGCGAGCCATACTTTTCGAACATGCGCTGGAAGATGGCCATATCGCTTGGAGATATGTTGATGATCTCAAAGCCGACGTTGAATGTATTCGGGTCGACATGATCTCTATGGCACCACTTACTGCGAGCGATAAAGACCATTGAATTCTTGTCGGCGATTTCGGACGTGAGCTCGATATGCAGACGAAAATCCTGCCCAGACGGGATTTCCTTTTGGCTGTCGAGTCTAAACCCGCCTGTACTGATATCCGACAGGTAACCAACCAGTTGCTTGGTTACATCATCTGTGACTTGCATGTAATAGGTGAAGTCACGGCGATTTATCTTTCGTTTGTTAGCCATGTGAGGGATCCTCCTTACCTGCTGAAGTATGATGGATTCAGGAGACTTATTCACAATGAAAATGTGTTTGCAATTCTGCTTTATACCACATTTGAAGGGAAATTTTCATCACCACTGCGGTTGACACTGCAATGCGGATAGTAAAATACCCGGCAACTCAATGAGATTTTAACACTGTCCAGGTAAAATTCCCTCCTCTCTGGCTCAGAGAATCATATTACAGGAGCATGGAATTGGAAACAAACCTTCCCTCACGCAAGCCAATTCTTATATGGTTGATCATATCTCAGGTGCTGGCGCTGGCATCATTGGTGGTATGGCTGCTTATGGCGGGACTCTCCGTCATGGCTTTCGATTCAGGCGTCACGCAGGAAGCCTGGAATTTTGTAATTGCAGTCTGGCTGTACCCAATCTGGCCGATTCTATTTGCCATCGCATCGTGGGTTGCCTATTGGCGCCAGAAAGATAAACTGGCGGGTGTTCTCACCACATTTACCTTTCTTCCCATCCTTGTGTTGCTTGTTATTATTGTAGGCGCAAACTTCTTTGTCTCGTAAATCCGCATGTTCTTCCAGCAGTTGAACTGCTGGAAGATGGCGTTTTACTCTGCCTTCAAAATATGTGTGATGATCGTCGCACCTGAACCACCAATGTTCTGAGCCATGCCAATTTTTGCGCCGTCCACTTGAGTCTTATCACATTCGCCGCGTAATTGCTGGACCACCTCAACAATCTGATATACCCCCGTCGCGCCGACTGGATGGCCGCGCGCCTTTAATCCCCCGCGTGTGCACACGGGCACGCGTCCATTTGGGTTGATCTCGTTATCGAGGCCGAGTCTCACTCCCTGGCCGCGTTCAGCGAACCCACAAGCCTCCAGGGATAGTGCAGACATGATCGAAAACGCATCATGCAACTCGAACACATCGATATCCTTCGGTCCGACTTTTGCCATCTCATATGCCCGTTTGGATGACTCATACGCAGCAGATAGGAACAACGGATCTTTTCTCGAGTGAACCGCAATCGCATCCGTCGCGGACGCCGAGCTTACCACCGTTACCCGTGGCTTTCCTTTCAGTGACGCGACTTTCTCAGCAGGGACGATGATTACAGCTGCCGCGCCATCCCCAATGGGAGATGCATCCATTAAGTTGATGGGTGTGGCAACCATGCTTGATTTTTCAAATTGATCCACATTGATCTTTTGATGCAAACGCGCGAAAGGATTGTGCATGGCATTTGCATGCGCGTTGATGGAGAACGGCGCAAAGTCAGCGTGTTGCCAGCCGAACTCATACATGTACCGTCTCATGATCAATGCGTTAATACCAACGAATGATATACCCTGTTCCACTTCGTAATCTGCGTCTGCGGCAGTTGCCAGCGCGGCGGTGATGTCGTGACCGGCTTTATCGGTCATCTTTTCGACGCCCACGATCAGCGCTGATTCGATGTCCCCCGCGGAAACAGCCATCAGTCCCGCGCGAAGCGCCGCGGCGCCCGAAGCACACGCGGCTTCCACTTTCACAGCTTCCTGTTTCCAGAGTCCCATCCAATCCGAAAAATATGTCCCAAGCTGATTCTGGCTATCGATTAGAGGGGAAAGCATGTTGCCCACGAACAGCGCGTCGACCTTATCCATACCTGCATCCTGCATTGCAGCGAACGCGGCATTCCCGCCGATCTCGCGCAGGGACAGATCCCAGTGCTCATCAATTTTCGTTTGACCAATTCCAAGAATGGCGACTTGTCGCATATCAGCCTCAGGAGCATTTTAACGCATCAGACTCTCAGGTTCTATCAAATAAAAAGGAGCGACATGCAAAGCGCGTCGCTCCTTCAATGCTGTAAGCTGAATTTATGGCTTGTTCTTGTTTTTGTCCTTACCTTTACCATTGCCTTTATCCTTGTTTTTGCCGTTCCCGTGGTCCTTCTCAGCAGAAGTATTCATGGTGTCATCTGGATCTGCCTGACCAGAGACAATGACGCCCAGGTTGTTCTTTTTCTCTGATACTGCCTTTTTGAACTGCCCCCAGTTAGTGGGAATATTCTCAGTGCCCTCAGGGAAGAAGGCGCTGAAATCGTGGTTCTGCTTGGCTATCAATATCTCTCCGGCTAAATCTGCATCTGCACTTCCATCCTCAGTAAGACTCATTGACATCCACAACGCCTGGGCAATAACACCGAAGCCAAAGACTCCTTCTTCGTTATCGCCATTGTGGTAACTATCTATCACACTAGCCATACTCTCATCATCAGGGAAGAAGAACGCGGCCAATATAGCGGAGATGGGATGAACCGGCTCCTGTTCTTCCGTTGTATCGGGAATGACAGTGGTGGGATCGATATTAACGGTTTGACCAACCATGAATCCGGCGGCAGTTTCCTCGCTCAAGCGGACGGTCTGCGTCGCGCCTTGAGCATCCACCAACGTGACGAGGACAGTTGTAACTCCATTGGCGTCGGTCTCGGTGGTGATGCTCTGAATAGTTCCAGTAATAAGGGTAGTGTCTTGTGCAGCGGGGGCCGCGGCCGCCATGCCAATCTGTGCGAATAGAACCGCGACGGCTAATAGGATGCTTGCAAGTAATTTTGTCTTAAACATATTGTTTCTCCTTGTCTAAAAGTATCTGATCACATTCTAATCAGGTTGAGCATGTTTTCTCTTAACAGGGCTGTAAGCGGTACTAATTTACTACCGCTTGTCCAAATAATCAGTAAACTTCTTCAAAGAATTACAGGTTGAATCTGAACTTCCAAACTGGTTCTTTATGCGGCACTTTGTAATTGTGCATTTTCACATCAAGAATTATTTTTCGTACCTTTACAGAAAAATTTGGGTTTTTAAAAACAAAAACAGGTGTGAAATGGATCATGCAGCTTGGGTTAATACACTTTTGGATAGTGTGGTTCAGGTAGGCGACGAGGGCCGCGCCGCCGTGGATTTCATCCGTGCGCGCCGAACGCAGATCGGGCTGAAACGTGCCAGGCCGAGTGTCGGTGCGTTCTGGACCGTGTTTGGAAATATCCGCCTGAATTCGCATTACTATACGTATGACACACCGCTCGATGACCTGCGCATCAAGACCCTCATCATTCATGAAACCCGCCATTTGCAGCAGGGATTGATCACTGCTTTATCTGTCTATGGTGAACTGGATGCATGGCAGTTGGAGTTTCGCGTCTACCATCGCGTGAAGGGGAAATATCCACACTCCGCGATCGCGGAGTTGATGACATTGCCATTGGAGTATGATCGTACAGTGCTAAAGAAAGCGGTGACTCTCATGCAAGCTTACGCGGGGAAAGGCTATCGCATTGATCTACTGCCGCTCTATCCGCTGGGAAGGGAAATCAGGTATTGGTTGACAAGAAAATAGGGCTGGACTGTTACTACTCGATTCGCAATTTGCTCCCACATATTCGGCAGAATCGATCACCTGTATGTGCGCGTGTGCCGCATTCATGACAATGCACCTCCACATCTCCGTTTTCCTTACCTCGGCGTCGACTCAGCCTTGACCTTGCAATAGGAGCCAATGACTTTATATTGGATTGCATGGAGCGCCAATAGGAAAATAAAAATAATATGACTGCGATCAATGCCAGCCCAAATCCACCGATGATCCATGGCAATTTATCGATGGAAACGCGGCCCGGCGTGTCCGGTCCAACGGGATCGGAGGCTTGAACATCTGCAGCCTGGGTTGGGTTAGTGACCGATGCCGATTCTCTCGTATATTCAATCTGAAATTCATAAGACTCACCCATTCTCAACTTGGTGTAGCCTTCTGAACCAGTTAAATACAATCCATTTGATGTCCTGCTTGTACTCGAAAGGATGGGGGATGTTATGATATTCATGCTGTCTAATGGAATAAACGCGCTCAGAATAAACTTCTTCACTGAATAATCGCCAAACCATTGAAATGAAAACTTACGCTTGTCCTCCTCGTGCGTGAGGGGTTGATAATACTCAATGCGATGAGCATCACGAGAGCGTACAGTTAAGATAACGATCTGCCAGTTGCCATGTTCCTTGGGACCCTCGAACTCAGTGTTGACCAATTTGCCTCCTCTGTTGAATGCAACGGCGATCAAATTTGCGTTTTTAGGGAAACGCAAGCTAACTTCGGCTGGCAGGGTTGTACTTTCTGCCACGACAAATTCTTGAATAACAAGCATGCTGGGCTGGTCATATTCGGACCAGAGTTCGATGTTCACCGATTCCAATTGTGTGCCGCCCTGTGCATCGGCTGAGGAAGGGAATATCATTAATCCCCAAAACAGGATAAATACAAGCCACTGGCGCATGAGAATGACCTCCAAAATTCCTGATGATTTCTAGAATCTTACCATGCAATGAAGTGAGGTAATATTATCAAAATCTGGGCCCTCCACGCCCTGCCCCCACACCGACGAGTTATGAGAGGAATCGGTTGGCGCCGAGGAGAAGGAAGTAATTTGTAATTGGTAATTAGCGACCCGTCTCAATGAGAGGCGGGTTTTAGTTTGGGGTGTGTGGGGTATTGTGTCGGGAGGAAATTTGGGATATAGTATTCTCAGTGCGGTATTGTATCGAAACTTCTCCGCATAAATCAAGATACATCATCTCTCTGATATTTCACTTCTAGCAAAGCTATCAATAGCATTCTGGAGGATGTATGAATAACAACTATCGTATTAAAATTGCACGCGCAGGGTCAGAGTTCGAAGTAGAGGGTGATAAAGAGTTCGTTTTGGAGATGCTTGAACGATTTGAAAAATCTATCATAGATAAGCCAGCGCCTCAACAGGGTATTCAGCCACCAATACCTATAACGGAAACTGAAGTCCGCGAGTCGGCAAAAACACTTTCAGTTGGCGAATTCATACGAAAACTTGGTGTGAAGAAACACGTAGATTTAGTTTTAGCTTTTGGATATTACCTTGAAAAGAATCAAGGTGCTTCCAGCTTCACGCCAGCAGACATTAATACGTGTTATTATGACTCTAAACTCGAGAGTTCCAACACAAGCCAAATGATCGTTCTCAATATAAGAAGGGGTTTCTTTATGGAAGCTAAACAGGATAAGGGCGAGGGAAAAAAGCGATATACGCTAACAAATTCGGGTGAAGAATATATTGAGCAACAGTTAAGCCAGGTCGCCGAATAGAGCTTGCCCAATATGCCAGGCCCCGCGGGCGCAAATGCCGCTCCAAAATTGTCTCCGCTCCTTCGCTCTGCATTTGAAATGTTGGAGCATGGGCTGTGGCATTTCTTTAGAAGTAACACAACCACAGATATGAAGTTTGCTATACTCCATATCGACCAAGCAATTGAATTATTTTTGAAGGAACGAGTCAGAAGAGGAGGAAAATCAATCTATAAGAACCCCAAAGAGACCATCAGCATTTGGGAGGCTTATAGAATTCTCGAACAAGAACTAAATTGCCAGATACCTGAAAAGCCCAACCTTGAACTGCTTCATGAAGAGCGAAACACCATCCAACACAAATATGGAAATCCTGACCCCGAAGATACCGCTTTCAACGTTGAGCACGCAATGCACTTCATAGCAAGGTTTACAAAAGACGAATTAGGCATTGATTTGGCTAACTACATAACATCGGAATATTTAGAGCAAATTTTTGTTACTCCCCCGTGAAACAATCGACAGACATCTTGCTCATCCCTATCTCCGGCGCGGCTTTTCACACTTCAGATTCGAATAATCAAGAGCAAACTTTCCTATGAAAATCGCAGTCATCTCTGATATGCACGGGAACAACCTCGCCTTTGAAACGGTGCTGGCAGATATAAAACAAAAAGCCATAGAGCAAACCATATGTCTCGGTGATGCAATCCAGGGCGGACCGCAGCCTGCGGAGGTCGCTCAAAATCTGCGCGCACTGAACTGTCCTGTTGTGATGGGAAACGCGGATGTATGGTTATTAAGCGGCACAGAAACTGGGGATGAAGGGATTCCGCCTGAACGGCTCAAAAAGATGGGAGAGATTCGACTTTGGTCATTATCGCAACTTACTGATGCTGACCGCGCGTTTATCGCAAATTTCCAACCAACAATCACCATACCTCTTGAAGGCAATCTCAAACTATTATGTTTTCACGGCTCTCCTGCCTCCTTCGATGATATCATCCTGCCCGCGGCACCACTGGAAGAATTTCATAAATTCCTCGGCACGTACTCCGATCAAATTTTGACTGGCGGACATACTCACGCCCAGCAAATCAGGCGCAACGGTGATCTATTCTTCTTCAATCCGGGAAGTGTTGGTTTTGCATACAGCCATTATCAATCCGATGGTCAATTCCATGCCGATCCATGGGCGGAATATGCTATCTTGACGGTTGAGAATGGTCAGACCAGCCTTGAGTTCCGTCGCATTCCTTTTGATGTCCAGGAACTGATTCGTACCTATCGTGAAAGTGGGCGTCCATTTGCAGAGGAGGCGATCGCTCAATATCAAAAATGACCCTAATAGAAGTCTTTAGAAAGTCGTGTAAAATCATGGCATGATATATATTATCCGTGAGCACGCAACCGAACAGCAAGTACAAAAAATGATGGAAATGCTTGACACATACGTCAAACTCGCTGTAGATGTTGAGCGTGGAATATTGGCAGGCGGCGGAGCCATGCACGCGGATTGCGAAGCGGTTTTGCTGGAAGATGGAAGTCAACAGAAACATGTCTGGGGCGCGGATTGGAATCCAGAATCACAGGAAGTTACATTCGAGTCACTTATTAATATTCGCCCGCGCCAAAACAATCGCTCGCTTGAATTGCAAGACCCCGAACTTCGAGCCAGGGTCGAACAAGTCACACGAAAGTTGTTAGGTAGCGTATGAAAAAGGATTGGTCAACAATTCGAGAGAGATATTTGAGTGATGACGTGCCCGTTCGCCTGGGTGGCTTAGCCGCAAACCTGAGTCGCATCAAGTCATTTGCAAACAACGAAAAGAACAAGTCGTTAGTTGAAAGCCTGATTGACGAGAGCAAACACTTTATTGAGTGGACAGCCCGCGAAACCGAAATTGAGACCGCCGCAAAGCTGGTCGAATTACAGGTAGAACTTGCCCTTTGGCAACTCAAAATGAATCAAATATGGTTTGATGCAGATCAAAGAAAACAAATTTCCGAGAAATCAAATCATTGGGCGCAACAAGTCTTGACTGCATCTGGATTGCTGGGCTAATCAAGTTTCTCCAACTCCCCGCTTATAATAAACCCATGAACTTTCTCATCACCGGAGCCGCAGGATTCCTCGGCTCTTCGCTTGCCAATCAACTTGCCCGTGAGGGACATCAAGTGCGCGGGCTGGACGATCTATCCACCGGAAACCCACAGGCGCTGGCTCCCGATGTCCATTTTACGCGGGGAGATGTAAGCGACCGCCCCAAATTGTGGACTCTGTTGCAGGAAGTGGATATGGTCTATCATCTCGCGGCGCGCGTATCGGTTCCTGAATCTGTTTTGTATCCGCGCGATTACAATAACGTCAATGTTGGCGGGACGGTTGCCCTTATGGAAGCCATGCGCGATGTTGGCGTACGGCGCGTCGTGCTGACTTCTTCCGGCGCGGTGTATGGTGATCTGGCTGAACAGCCATTGCGCGAATCTGTGACACCGAATCCACGTTCGCCCTATGCTGTTTCGAAACTCGCAGCTGAATATTACGTCCGCACGATTGGCGGATTGTGGAAGATCGAGACTGTTGGCTTGCGAATTTTCAACGCGTATGGACCTGGTCAACATATGCCACCATCGCATCCACCTGTTGTGCCGCACTATTTGCGACAAGCCCAGCGCGGCGGGACACTGGTCGCGCATGGAGATGGAAGCCAGACGCGCGATTACGTCTATGTGGATGATGTGGTCAGCGCGCTGGTCGCAGCAGCGACCGCGCCTAATATCAATGGGCTGGTTATCAACGTCGGCTCTGGAACCGAGACCAGTATTCGCGATTTGATCAAGCATGTCCTCGATGTGACAAATAGTAATCCCGAAGTGCTTTACAATGCCAAGACATCGGGAGGCGTCTCACGCATGAGGGCAGATTTGACTCTCGCGCACGAAAAGCTAAGCTATCGCCCATCCATCAAACTGGATCAAGGGTTGAGACTGACTCTTAAAAGCGATCCACGGTTTAAATAGTCCACCACAGAGCCCACGAAGAACACAGAGTTTCTAATTTTATGGACTGAGAGGCTTAATAATTCTTTTCAGGTAAGGCTGTTAATAGGCAAGGAGAAGAAAATGAAACAAATGGAGATGGGAGAACTAAACAAAATAACCGAAGCAATAATTGGCGCGGCGATCGAAGTTCATAAACACCTTGGACCCGGCTTGCTTGAGTCTGCCTACCGGGAATGCTTGAAGTACGAATTGTTACAGCGAGGGCATATTGCTTTGCAGGAAGTTCCTCTACCATTGACCTATAAAGGTCTAAAACTTGACTGTGGCTATCGTCTGGATCTAGTCGTCAATGATGCGGTAATTGTTGAAGTAAAATCTGTGAGTGACATTGCGCCCATACATGAGGCTCAGTTGCTTTCCTATTTGAAAATCTCTGGTGGCAAATTGGGCTTGCTTTTTAACTTCAACGTCAAAGTGCTCAAGCACGGTGGCATTAAGCGTCTCGCCAATTAAATACTTTAAGATTCTCCGTGCTCTCTGTGAACTCTGTGGTAAAAACCCTCCCTCGTAAATTCTACAACCGCCCTACATTGACCGTCGCGCGTGAATTGATCGGCGCGCGATTGGTTCGGATTCTGGATGGTGTAAAGTTGGTTGGGCTTATCACAGAGACAGAAGCATATATCAGCGAAAAAGATTTAGCCTGCCATGCCAAAGTGGGACTCACACCGCGTACAAAAGTCATGTTTGGAGAGGCGGGCCACGCGTATGTTTATTTCACATATGGCAATCATTGGATGTTGAATGTGGTCACGGAGCGAGAAGGATTCCCTGCGGCAGTATTGATCCGTGCGATGCAACCAATTGAGGGAATGGAAATTATGTCCGCTCGCAGAAACAGGCGTGATACATTTGGACCTGGCAAGTTGACTCAAGCTATGGGAATCACCAAAAGTGAGAATGGAGTCGATTTAACGGAGCCAACTGGCGGCTTATGGATTGAAGCGGGCATAAAAGTCCCGAATTCTCTCGTGACGAAAAGTCCGCGTGTGGGTTTAAATAATACGCCAGAGCCATGGCTTTCGAAGCCGTGGAGGTTTTTAGTCAAAGATCATGTCATTGCGAGGAAGGCTTCAGCCTGACGAAGCAATCTCCAACAATGCAGGAGATTGCTTCGCCACTCGCTTCGCTCGGGCTCGCAATGACATAAGGAGAAAAAATGGGTTTACTTGAAGGCAAAAATGCACTGGTGTTTGGTTTGGCAAATGATAAGTCAATCGCCTGGGGTATCACACAGGCTTTTCACCGTGAGGGAGCAAACTTGGGGATCAGCTATGCGGGCGAAATGCTCGAACGACGCGTGAAGCCGCTCGCAGAAAAAGTAGGCTGTCAGTGGGTTGAAGAATGTGATGTGACGAAGGATGATCAGATCGCTGCAACAGCAGAAAAAGCTGCACAGCATTTCGGCAAGATTGATGTTTTGGTCCATTCGATTGCATTCGCGGGCAAAGATGAATTGAGCAAACCTTATTATCAAACCAGCCGCGATGGATTTAAAAACGCATTGGATATCAGCGTATTCTCGTTCGTCGCTCTCACAAATGCCTTTCTACCGATCATGAACCCGGGTGGTTCGATCATGTGCCTCACCTATTATGGTTCAGTGAAAGTGGCGCCAAATTACAATGTGATGGGCGTCGCAAAAGCTGCACTTGAGTCGTCCACGCGTTACCTTGCATTTGACCTGGGTCCGCAAAAAATTCGCGTGAACGCGATTTCTGCCGGTCCTATTCGCACGTTGGCAGCCGCTGGGGTCGGCGGCTTCCGCGATATGTACAAGCACTTTGCAGATGCCGCACCGCTACGTGAAAATGTGACGATTGACGATGTGGGCAATGCAGCAGTTTTCCTCGCATCGGATCTGTCGGCGCGGATTACAGGCGAAGTGCTATATGTGGATTCAGGATTCAACACCGTCGGTGTACAGATCAGCCCGAAGGAAGAGAAAAGCGAGTAAATGAGTAGATACGTAAACAAGTAGACAAGTAAACAGGTAGACACGTGAGCAGAAAATGCTCGCGTGTTTTTTATTATTCTTGCCGTTTATGCGTGTTTTCGTGTGTACCTGTCTCCATGTTTCCTCATAGACCTATTTCACGGTAAAATCAACCCATGTTCAAGCGCAATACCACCCCCACCGAAACTCAACAACCCATACAAGCTGTCGAGCGCATCACGTCGGTGCTTGGGTCGGGTGTCATCTGGCACGGTTCCATCAACGGTTCAGGCGGTGTCCGCATTGAGGGTGCGTTTGAGGGCGAGATCGCTTTACGCGGCATGTTGGTCGTCGGTGAGACGGGGCGTGTGACCTGTCAGAACGTGCGCGCCAACACAGTGATTGTCGCGGGTGCTGTGCGCGGCAATATCACAACTCAAAAACTGGAGATCCGCGGTTCAGGCAGAGTATGGGGAGATGTGGTCACAACAGCTTTTGTGACGGAGGAAGGCGCGTTCCTGCGCGGTCAAATTCGGATGGAAGAAACGGTCGAACTGGACCTCGAGCCTGCTCCCGAGACCACACCTTCAGAGGCAGCTCAAGCCGAATCCATTGCCTCGACGCCAATCGTGATACCTGAACAAGTTTCTGGAGGGACAACACGAAGAACCGCAAGAAAGAAAAAGGAAGAAGAATAGACCTCACCCCCTCTCCTATCAGGAGAGGGGGAATCGTATACCATGAAATATCGCGACCTCCAAATTCAAACCCAACGCGAAGCTCCCAACAACGCGCGGACTGAAGGATTCTCGTTCCTCGTCCGCGCGGGATATTTGACGCGCGAAAACCTCCCAACAAAGTTGGGTGAATATGCAATCCATCACCTACGCAATTTATCCAACGATCCATCTTTCCCACCTGCACTTGCGCCAGGTGCAAGTGTCTTTCATCTTTCGTTGCCAACCATAGGTAATGATCGTGAAACATTTTTTCCTGTTGCGTCAGGTTCAATTGAGATCATTCATTGTCCATCATGTAAATATACAGAACGAATTGAACTTGCGCGCTTTACAAAACTTCCTCTTCCAGCCGAAGATGAAATGCCAATTGAAAAAGTCCTGACGCCCGATTGCAACACAATTGAAGCGTTGGCAAATTTTCTCGACATTCTCAAAGAGAAAACTGCCAAAGCCTTGATGTACACACGCGTCTCCGATAATAAATTCGTCTTTGTTGTCGTGCGCGGGGATATGCAACTCAGTGAGGCAAAACTCAAACAGTACATTGGCGATATTCGACCTGCAACAATTGATGAGATTGAAAGGTCAGGAGCAGCCGCTGGCTACGCATCACCGATTAGGTTGAAAGACGCATTGATTGTTGTAGATGACTTAATCCCACAATCTCAAAATCTTGTAGCTGGCGCAAATGAAACGGGCTATCATCTAAAGAACACTAATTACGGACGCGATTATTCTGCTGAAATCGTCGCGGATTTAATTCAAGCCAAAGCAGGCGATAACTGTTTCAATTGTGGAAATCCACTTTCTGTTTTATCTGCAATCATCCTGGCGTCTGACAAAGAATACAACTTTGAAAATCTTCTGCTTGCACTCGCTGAGACTCATCATGATGCAAAAGGTTTAACTCTTCCACATCCTGCTGCTGCATTTGATGTATATCTTATGCACATACCTGGCAAGGAAATGGATACACGCGCAAAAGCCGAAGAGATGTACGACTCACTGCAAAGCGCAGGTATCTCTGTCCTGTTCGATGACCGCGACGAACGCGCGGGCGTTAAATTCAACGATGCAGATTTGATCGGTTGTCCGCTCAGAATTACAGTGGGAGAAAAAGGCCTAAAAGATGGGATGGTAGAATTGAAGCTGCGTATAGCGAAAGGGAATCAACTTGTGCTGGTTGATGAAATTATCGAGAAGATAAAATCCGTTTTGACATAAGAGCAGCAGGTTTTTTAAAATGTCATCACCTAACCATTCTATTTTCCGAGTGAGTACAAAATATGCTATCATCAATATGATATACGCTGTCATGTTGTTGTTCGGTTTTAATATTGCAATAGGATTTTTTAGCAGTCTAATTGAAGGTCAAAGTATTTCTACGTCAGTTATCAAAGATATTTTTCTTATCTTATTAGTATTGGTAACAATTGGCGTGATATTCGCAATCATTCCAACAATTATTGGGGCAAGAAAATTAGCCACTTGGCTTAGTAACAGAAGTGTCACCCCTCAGGCAGCTTTTGCAAGAGGGGCCGTAATTGGGGCAAAAGCCATTTCTTTTGTGACAATTCCGTTTACACTCATTATTATCTTGCTTGGACCACATGGAATTTCCCTCTTTTCTCCACAAGCAATAATCATATTTATTGTATTAAACTTACCGATCATGGTATGCGCCGCACTTGCTGGAGGAAGGACTGGTTTACAATTGGCAAAATTTATTAAGGCGGAAAATCCATTTACAACGTCCAAACAATGAACAACACCAAGGTCGGGCACTTTCCGCCAGCCAAACGATTCGGCTTGATCGTACACGGGGTCATCATTCTCATACTCGCTGGTATTTCCACCTGGGAATTCTTTAATCTTACACTTGCTCCAGTAGGTCCAACGTTCGTCTCCTATTTACTGGCTGCCTTGCTCGCTTTTGCACCCATCCCTTTTTTTGGGTATCGCGCGTACGCCCTTCTGCGCGCGGACTACTATATTGATCGGGACAGTCTCGCGATTCTATGGGGATTGCGCGTCGAAGATATTCCATTGACAGATATCGAATGGGTACGCCCAGCTTCCGACCTCTCCCATCCATTGTCCCTGCCTCGCTTTCGACTGCCAGGCGCGGTAATTGGGACTCGCCGCCATATGGATTTAGGTGCAGTTGAATTTATCGCGTCCGACTCGAGAAAATTGATCCTTGTCGCCACATCAAAACGTGTTTTTGCCATCTCTCCAAAAGACATGGTATCCCTTGTTCGCACATTCGCCCGCGCAACAGAACTTGGCAGTCTTACACCTGCCGAAGCAAAATCGGTTTATCCTTCCTTTGTCATTACGCAGGCATGGGAAAGTCCGGTTGCGCGGTTTTTATGGGTGAGCGGACTCATCCTCAACCTTGGTCTCGTTGTATGGGTTGGCATCTTGATTCCATCGCTCACACAAATCCCAATTGGGTTTAATGCTTTCGGAGCACCTGATGAACCTACATCCTCCGTCCGCCTCATCCTGCTGCCATTTGTCAGCGCGTCGATGTTTGTGATCGGCGTCTTCGCAGGTTTATATTTTTATCGATGGAAAATGCAGCGTCCGCTTGCATTCATCCTTTGGATCTCAAGCACGCTCTGCGCAGTATTGTTTTTGATGGCAGTGTTATTTCTTGTCGGTGCGCCCATATAACCCTCACCCCTAACCCCTCTCCCTCAGGGAGAGGGGAATTCAACATGCAACTCATCTACGGCTTTCTCATTGCAGTCATCATTTCATTTCTCGCCTATCGCGCTCACAGCCTCGATAAGACCGGAGCATTTGCAGCTGCTGTGATGGGCACAATCATTTTTGGCATTGGTGGATGGCAATGGGCAATGTTACTGCTCACTTTTTTCATCACATCATCAGCCTTAAGCCGTGCATTCAAGAATCGCAAGCAAGGTCTCAGTGAAAAATTTTCGAAGGGACATGAGCGCGACGCGGGTCAGGTTTTCGGTAATGGCGGAGTGGCAACAGCCTTCGTTCTAGTCCACGCGCTTTATCCCGAATCAAATGTCGGCTGGGTCGGATTCGCCGCGTCGCTCGCGGCAGTCAACGCGGACACGTGGGCAACGGAGTTGGGAGTCTTGAATCCGACGCCTCCACGTATGATCACAAATTTAAGAACGCGTGTCGAAAAAGGGACTTCGGGCGGGGTCTCGTTATTTGGAACGTTCGCGTCGCTGCTGGGTTCATCCGTGATCGCGCTTCTGGCAGTTTTGCTTTCCCCCACTAACTCACCGATCACTGGTCACTGGTCACTTTTTCCACTGATTACTTTCGCAGGCATCACAGGCTCAATCTTCGACTCATTTCTCGGCGCGACTGTGCAAGCCATGTACTTCTGCCCCACGGATAAAAAAGAGACTGAGAAACATCCATTACACACCTGCGGCACACAGACGATTCATACCCGCGGCTGGAAGTGGTTGAATAACGACCTGGTCAATCTTGCATGCTCAATGTTTGGGGCATTCATCGCACTTCTTCTGCCGCTCATTGCTTGATTACTAAAATATTCAAATGAAATTATGGATGAAAATCAATCTTCTGGTTCCTTACACTTTATGCAGCACTCCGTAACTTCAACTATTCTATGATTCAAAAATTAAACCAATCAACAGTTTTCCTGTGCCTGGCCGTCGCTGCAATCGGACTTGCCGTCTTCTCATATCTTGGATTTTACAATCGCTACTGGGCTGATGACTGGTGCTACAACGATGACTTCAAACACCAGGGGATCATCAAATCTATCGGGACTTATTTTGACGGAGAGAATCCACATCGAGGCTACCCACCGAATCGCTACTCATTCACTATTCTATCTGGCTTGTTATATCTGCCCGGCATATTTGGGACTCAAATCCTTGCAACAATAACAATTGTGCTGTGGGTGATCGCTCTTGTATGGATAGGCCAAAACCTGAACCGATTCAAACCATTTACAAGTGGTTCTCTGATCACACTGGCATCGGCGTTATTGCTTTTTTATACTTTATATTTGTTACCGCGTCGTTTCCAAATCCTATATTGGCGATCGGGAGTTTTGCCTTACAGTTGGACGATTATTTCCGGCTTATATATTATTGGATTAATCACCAGCCAACTAACAAGGGAACGTCCATCAAAAGGAGTTATTTATCTCACTGCTTTTATTTCTTTTCTCGGTGGAGGATTCTCGGAAATCGGTTCTGCTTTCCTCTTTAGCGGCATCACCCTTTTATTATTGGTGGCTTGGTTTGAAAAACGAAGATCGAAAGAGTGGGCAATAAAAACATACTCGACTATCCTTACAGCATGGGTTTTCCTGTTGATGGCATTGATTGCCCTAGCTGTGTCGCCATCCAACGTACGTTATGTTGATCTGAATAGAAACCCAAACGACCCCTTCCTCGTCTCTTTCCTTTCACTACGATATGCTTTCGACTTTATTCTTTATTCTCTTCTCGGTTTACCACTCCCACACGCAATTCTATTTATAGCTTTTGTGGGGTTGGGTATTCTATCGCAGCGCACAAATCATGAACTATACGAGATTAGAAGATCGGCCTTAGCTGTTCTTCTGACAGTATTATTCACATACCTATTGGTTGTTGCAATTGAAGCACCCACTACGTATCTTTATAGCGCTCCTCCAGACCCGCGCGGCCAATCTCTAGCTCGATTCGTCGTTTTAGCTGGTATGTCAATTGTGGCATGGACCGTCGGAGCAACAGTTTCAACAAGACTCAGTAAAAGTCTTGTTGCATTCTTACCTGCAATTCTTCTCCTGGTATGTAGTGTCTACACTCTACGAGCCACGCTGAACATTTATCGGGAATTACCAGGTTTTATACAGCGCGCACAGCAATGGGATCTCAGAGATTCCCAAATCAAGGATGCAATCACTCAAGGCATCACACAGATCGAGATTGTCCCCATTGATACAAAGGATATCAACACGCGAGATATTATTCGGTCAGAGGACTTCGGAAAATGGGTTACAGAGGCGTGCGGGGTCCAATATTATGATGCTGAGGCGATGAGGGTCGCGCCGTGAATTTATGTATAGTATGACAGCGTAATTTCACAGCAAATGTGGAAGCTCTAAACTTGCCAATCACCTATGTAACAAACTCTTATCAAAGAGTATTGACACAGATGATGATTTTTTGTATAGTGAGGTAGGATGTTGGCCTAGAAGCAAA
>JAKEFL010000160.1 GCA_022616105.1 Anaerolineae bacterium
ATGCAGATGAATCCGCCGATATACCAGAGTGAACTTGGGTTGGTATTGTCGAGGATGTATCCTGCTGCACCGGGCCCGATCGTAGCGGGGATTGACCATGTAAGGCCCAAGACAGCCATGTAGCGGCCGCGCATATCTTCAGGGGCAAAACTGGCAACCAGAGCCTGACTGGTTGGGAAGAAAAGCATCTCACCGATGCAGACAACAATAGCGGCAATCATGAACATCGTAAAGTTGGAGACTACGCCATACATAAAGACCCCAATCGCGAAAAAGATCGTGCCCATCATCATGATCAGGAAGGGAGCATAATGACGCATCTTACGGCTGATCCAGAATTGAAACAGTACCACCTCGAGCCCGGTGATGGATAGAATCAAGCCATATCCTTTGCTGTCGATGTTATGAACATCGCGCATGTAAACCGAAAGCGTGCTGTACTGTTGTTGATATACAATTAAAGCCAATATACACGCCAGGATGTATCCAACATATACAAGATCGCGCAGGACAATACGATAGCCGATGACCGTTTGCAAAAAGGATGCTTCTTCTTGCGTTTCGGCGCGTGACGTGGGCTTGGTCTCTGGAAGCAGACGATAGATCAGCACTGCTACGATACAACTCAAGATGGAATCCGTTACAAACAAGGCAAAGAAGGAGCGAGTGGCTATGAATCCACCGAGTGCAGTTCCGAAGATCCATGCGTAATTAAAGACAACTCTTAAAATACCGAATCCCTCCTGCCGCTTCTTTTCGGGGAGAATATCTGCCAGCATGGCTTCGTGTGCAGGATGTGCGAGGCTGGAAAGCAAGCCCACTATGATCACAAGTGGATACAACACATTGATGCGATCAGCGAGTCCAAACAGCAAACTGCTCAAGGCGCTCAAGACCAGACCAAAAACGATGAGTCGCCTGCGGCCGAATTTGTCAGCCAGCGCGCCGCCCGCCATGCTCCCAAATAAACCGAAGAAAGAAGACATGCCGAGGAGGATACCTGCCTCTGACATACCAACCCCAAATTTCTGTGTAATATAAAGAGCAAAAAATGGGAAGAGTATTGTTCCACCCAACGCGTCGATAAAGCGTGCCCCGACGATGATCCAGAATAGGCGGGGAAATTCATAATAAATCTTTTTGAAGTGATTAATCATAATGTTGTCTTATGGCTCAGGCCATGGGATTTCTGCTGGACCCGCGTAACCATGTTTCTCCTGTACCCAAACCTGCCCATGAGATGGATGATTGCATCCCTGTTCATCAATAAATGAAATGGCGAGGAAGTTTGTTGCCAATGGATCGAAGATCAGCTGCCCGGCTTCACACCGCCAGACTTCGATGATGTAATGCTGCATGGTCGCGTCTTCTTCGTCGCCCGCAATGAGCGGTATGTCCATCCATGAAATAGTTACTTTATCTCCCTCACGCTTTGTGCTGATGACGGCTGTCGGTGGGTAGTATGGGGAGACAGGTAATTTTGCAATTCCGGGATAGACAATGGGAAGTTGTAATGGATCACCCTGGATCTCAAGAAATTCCCCACTCACCCAGCATGGAACCTGATTTTCCACTAACACCCAGTTCCAGTTGTCTGCATCCACACGGCCGATAAGTTTAACGTTGGCTGTCTGGCGAAGCGCAAAAAGATATAAATATTCCGGACCAGGCCCGTAGCGGCAGCTCAGTCGTTCTGCCGTCACTTTTGCTTTGAGGCTTTCAACGGTTGGAATGGGTACTGATGTTGGCGTCTCGGTTGGCGCGGCTGTATCTGTTGGGAGAGGTGTGAAAGTAAATGTTGAAACGGGGCTGGGTGTAAAGGTCTCAGATGGGGGAATGTTTGTTGATGTGTTTGCAGCTATGGCTGAGGGAGAAATAGTCGGGCTTCCATTGCTTAGATTGCAGGCAAGAGAGGCTGTAATAAAGAGAATAATAAAATAAAAGTTCTTAAGTTTCATGTCCTCATTGTACTAAGTACTTGCTGGAAAATTGTTTTAAAAAGGTTGCTCTTGGTAGTATCCCCACTACCGTCCTCGGCGGTTTGATCAAATCAGGTTTTTCTTAAAGCACCATCCACATTACCTTAAAGTAGTTCTGCCCAACCTGAGGGGGGCAGGCTGAGCAGAACTGACAATAGTTTAGCATAATCACTGCGTTTTTGCAAATACTTTCTCATTAGAGTTTTTTCAGGTATATACCCTGACTTTGCATATGGGCATCATAAAAAGAACTACAGGTATGTCACCCTGAGAGAGCGTTTGTTGCGACCGAAGGGTCTCGATTACGGTGGTAGAGATGCTTCGCTCCGCTCAGCATGACATTCAAAGAGGAAGATGGTAACTCAGGTTAAGTAGTCCAATTATGATGAATGAAGCATTTCAATCCGCGAAAAATTTTCGAAGTAGCCCAGGGCGTGGAAGGCAGAGAGATGTGGGTCATCTTTATGAATGTTCTCGGCATAAGTATCATGATGAGCATAACGCGTATGCAGATTCAATAAAAGTTGTGTGCCAACCTCAATCGGGTTCCCCTGTTCGGTGTGTATGATCAAATGGCTTAGCGTTGATCTAAGCGTAAATTTTGTATTTCGATACACCAGCCAGCCCGCGCCGCCATCTGGCAGTGTCAGACGCAACCCTTCGACATCCTGTGCATTGCGCATCGACTCTGAGGCATTGATCCACGTTAGATGATTTGGATATGCCTGTATGGCTTCCAGCGCTTTTTCAGAATCCAGCCAATCGACATTTCCACGCGGCGGCTCGGATGCTGGATGAGGCGCGCGGCGCATGACAAGATATTCCCCGGTCTCTTTAAAGTCCTTGCACAAAAACAAGTTGTAGGCGGGCAGGTTGTTTTTGATCACTTCCAGTTGAGTCGTTTTCGCCCCTAGTTTGCTGGCATTTTCCATCATGCAGTCCATCAATGCTGAGCCGACACCGCTTCGCCGCGTGGCAGGCAAAACTCCCAGGCGGGTGATCCATGCTTCATTCTGGCGTACTCCCAACATACACAAGCCAAGCATCTGACCATCCGCTGCACGCGCTACACAGGACTGTGAAAGGTCTATGTCAAAATCATGGACATACTCCCCAAGGCGGCTCGCATTCATTGGCATAGGGACCATATAATCCACCCGCGTCTGATTATAGAGATCGGTCAATTCCTGCATGGTAAATCGTTCAGCCGGAATGAGTTCAATCGTCATGCTGAGCTTTTGTTCAATACAGTATCGATGATTTGCACTAACTCTGCCATAGTGAATGGCTTGCATAAATATCCGTTTAAATTGTATGCCTCAACTGTATGGCGAGCCACTTCCTCGGGCCAGGCGGTCAGCACGATGATGGGAACTGTTTCCAAAATTGGATCGTTTCGCATCCAAACCGACAGAGTCTGACCATCCGCATCCGGTAAACCTAAATCCAGCAGGAT
Organism: Anaerolineae bacterium; assembly: GCA_022616105.1. Taxonomy (GTDB): domain Bacteria; phylum Chloroflexota; class Anaerolineae; order Anaerolineales; family Villigracilaceae; genus Defluviilinea. Next base: position 3,436 of record JAKEFL010000160.1, read on the forward strand.
AAGATCAGGATGATGGGCAAATGCCATTTCCAATCCCGTCTCGGCATTTTCTGCGGACATGAATTCATGCCCGCGCGAAGTGACGATCTTTTGGACGAGGGTGATGTTATCTTTAATATCTTCGATGTAGAGGATCTTCGCCATGACCTCCTCCTTTATTTCCCATGCCGAGCTGTGTGAAGATTTATGAGTGTATCTGATAATTTCGTCATTTGGATAAGTAATTGTAATCCATGCACCCGTCAAGTTTTGATTACCTCTCTTTTGATAAATTAAAAAGTCACCTTACGCAATCTATGTCAGCGGATATCATTCTATCGTCAAAAGACTCAATGCAAAGACGCCAAGACGCAAAGTGAATCGAATCTTCGCGTCTTGGCGCCTTCGCGTTAAAGATGCTCTGTGAGGACTTCGTCTGTGCGTAAGGTAAGTTAATAAGAAAGATCCCGCTCTATAGCGGGATCTGGATACTACGCTGTAGTCATATTTTCGGGCGGGCCTGAATATCCGAATAGAGATGCAGTGCCTTGCACCATAAGGCTCCCTCCATACATGAACATATAATATTCCATGTCACCGGTCACCAAACCGAGATGCAGTGTCCACATGACTGTTGCCGCGCCTAATGCCACAAGGAACAAACTGCTCAACGCCATCAGACTCGGCTTGATAGTGCTTATACTTCCGAGCCACGTGAGTACTCCGATCACAATGATCGAGGACCCAGCCAGCAGTTTGGTCAATAGCCACCACGCAGCTGCCTGATGGATCTCACTCCCTGACAGGCTGAAGACGATCAACAGACCAGCCAGCAGGGAGTTGATCAGCGCAAGAAAGATGGAAATTGTTTTCATCACAGTACCTCCTTTAGGAAATTGAAAAAAGAATACCCCTGTGAGACTATCAAAGTCTACACAGAGGCTATCAATTCCGATAAAGAGGTCTCATTTTGCGGGCAACAGAACACCACCCTACGATTTGTCATCCATCGATTGGAGCGCGGCATGTTTCATGTGAGCCAACACTCCGATAAACCCATTGATGCGTTGGTGCGTGATGGCTTCTTCCAATTTCATGGGTAAAAAGAAATCCGCAGGTACCGAGAGAATTTCTTCGGGTTTCGAGCCATTCAGTCCATTGGCAAGGATCGAGGCGAGTCCACGCACGGTTGGAGACTGGGGTGGGATATCGAAGTGGAATTTGATTCCGCCGTCTGGCTGTTTTTCCCCAAAGAGACGTACAGGTGTCATACATTCAGGTACAGGTTCCATTTTGTCGCGCTCTTCCAGAAGCCAATCCGGCAGAGGTGGAAAAGACTCTGCGTATGCGATCAATGTTTCCAGCTTATCCTCGCGCGTCATGGTGGCGAAGTCATCTACGATTTCTTGAAGATTGGGAGGAAGATTGGACATTTAATTGCTAGTGTCATTGCGAGGAGCCCAACGGGCGACGAAGCAATCTCAGGATAACAGGAGACTGCCACGTCGCCACCAGGCGGCTCCTCGCAGTGACATACTTGTTATTTTTCAATCGGTGCGTCGACGAGGTTGCCCCATTCCGTCCACGAACCATCGTAATTCTTGACGTTTGGATAACCGAGCAAATACTTCAACACAAACCATGTCAATGAAGAGCGTTCACCGATGCGACAGTAGGCAATCACCTCACCGTCAGACTTGATGCCTTTGCCCTCGTAAAGGGCGCGTAGTTCTTCAGGAGTCTTGAACGTGCTATCCGCTTCGTTGACGGCTTGCGCCCACGGAATGCTGACCGCGTTGGGGATATGCCCACCGCGCTGCGCACCTTCCTGTGGATAGTTTGGCATGGAGATCAACTCACCAGAATATTCCTTCGGCGAGCGGACGTCCACCAGTGGTTTCTTCGATTCGCTTTGCTGCCACACCTCTTCGCGGAATGCGCGGATGGATTTATCCGCCTCTTTCGCCTTGTAATTGGTTTTCTCAAACGATGGGACAT
>JAKEFL010000161.1 GCA_022616105.1 Anaerolineae bacterium
ATGAAGTCATTGAGCATCATGCCGATAATTTGCGAAATGAACGCGACGCGATACTCCATGGCAGAGAGCAGGTTGGTCTTCCAAACAGCGAGAAGGAATTTGAGTTCTTTCATAATTTTGATGATCCCCTCTCCCATTTTGGGAGAGGGGTAGGGGTGAGGGGAGATTATCCTCCATTCACCGTCAGATACGCCACGCCTCGTCTATAAGAAAAGACAAGTGTTGTGCCAAGTACAATGATCCAGGTAAGTTGAAGCAAGATCACATTTGCGAATAATTCAATTGTCGGCGCGACGAACAATTTTGAAGGTCCATAGATCATCGCTGAAAATGGAAGGGCTTTCGCAATCACCTGCAGCCACTCAGGATAAAAATCCAGCGGGATCAAAAACCCACCTAGGATGAAAATGAACTTTTGGTAGATCCAGACAAACGGAGATACATCCTCTACCAGGAATGCTGACAAACCGATGAGACAAGTGATGCAGAAGTTCAATATCCACGTTCCGAGTAAAGCAATGAGTGCAAACAACCAGCCAAGCGGCGCAGGCGGGGACCCTACGAGCCACCAAACGACCAATCCGCCGAATATTGCATTCATGAGCGCGCGGAAGACCGACTCTCCGAGTGAGTTGCTGAATTGGTAGAGGAGAAAACTGTATGGCTTGTTAAGAAGATATGCAATCGAGCCATCTTTCACATTATCCGAAATTGTGCGCGCCAGTGCGGGACGGCTGAGTTCGATGGTCTCTGCCATCATGAGATACCACATCGTGCTGTACAGAGTCATGCCGTTGATCGTGTCTGTGCCTGCCGCGCTGAACGTGACTTTCCACAACTGATAGAAAATCCACATGAAAGGAGCGATCATTAAACTGCGCCCGATCAGTTCACCAGGATAGGCAAGACTGTTGATAAGTGTGATTTGAAAGATCGCCCAGTATTTGCGTATGGAGTACATGTGGAAATTATAAAACAATCACCTTGATTGTTCGTCCCCAACAACGAACCAATATGCGCCATATTCATTTACTCTAGATAGCAGCTTGTCGTCCGAGATTTTGCTTATGTCAAATTCTCGAAATCTATCTTTCCAGTTGGATCCTTCTGCGCTTGCTTTTACTTTGCCGCTTACGACGACTGAAATCGCTTCTCTGGCTGGGTAAATCGACTTGTGCAACTGTTCCAGAAAGAAGGTCACATGGAGATCGTTGCCGAACAAATATGATCGCAAAATGTTTAAGTTCCCCTGGTGGGCGGTCACTGACAAACCGAGTCCATAACGATCCACCATCTTTTTCCACGATGTGCATAATTGTTCTATGGCAGGAAACAAGGCGTCTGCATCTGAAAAGGTCATGAAATACTCGTCTCCGGACCTATTGCGAATGATGCCGCCATATGTGTCGCAAATCTCGTTCAAGAGATCGTCGCACTCCATCAGAAAGCTTTCAACATCTTCGATAGCTTTGGATCTTGTGTAGGCCATCCAACTGCGGACATCTGTGTTTACAATGTATTGATCAGTGAGCACACGGGTTCTGTGCTTTTGATCCACCTTGTATACTTTTTCGGGCTCGCTGAAACCTTTTAGATTGAACTCATTTACAAATGATGTCTGAACTTCTGCTTTGTTAAGCACCAGCCATGCGGCATGTGACAGGTAGATTTCATCAGGAGGAGTGATTTTTTCGATTCGCGCGGTCAAGCTCATTGTGGTGCCAATCGAGTCGCTTTCCTGATGAAGAATATCTCCCACGGTAATCGCGGCGCGTACGGCTAATCGTTGTTTCTCACCTTTGCCTGCCTGCATGGATCGCAGGTTCTGATGCATTTCCATTGCAGCGAGCGCGGCGGTCGTTACACTTGGAAATTCAATCCAATACGCATCACCCTCCTCTTGAAAGATGGCGCCGCGATTTTTGATGGCAACATCCGAAATGAATTGCTTGTGCTGCTTTCGTTGAAGGCCCATCTCGGATTGTGTTTGTCCCGCCACTCGCGGCGTTGAATCGACGATGTCGGTTTTCAATATAACGGTCGTACGCAAAGTTGCCATGTGACCTCACTTGCCTGCGCTGTCCCTGAATTATGATGCAATAATCCTTTCGACTTCTTCAAATGCCGCCAGCGCATCCTTGTATTGCCTCTTACGAACTTCCGGTTCAAATAATGACCAGCCTTCATTATCTCCCATCATCATGACTTTCAGAAGCGGGAGCAGGCTTGGGGTGATGAATCGTTTGATCTCTTCCTTTGTTAGCGGTGCGGGCGTGGAATAGAATGGATCGACGCTCAAAGAGATGTGTAACAGGATTGCCTTCGTGATCAATGTTGCGGGAGCATCCTCTCCAAATAACTGATTGATGCCCGCAAGAATTTCAGGGAGTTTTTGATTATCGGGCTTCGGCGCGGCATTGCCATCGCTGGCAACAAAAGCGTGGAGAGTATGTTTACTCCATGAGCGAATCAGTTCATGATAATTCTCAGTCGTCGTGAAGCCCAACACAGGCAAAGTGTTCGCCGTGAGGACTCCCGAACGGAATGCGTGCAAAGTATCCTTTTTTCCGCTCATGTGGAATTTATCCACGTCATGGAATAACACGATCCATTTTGCCATTTGCAGTCCTTCGGGTGTCAATGCTTGATACTCCGGCATCATATACACTCCCAGAAATACACACATCACATGCACAAGTGTTATCCCACCGGAATAGGATGCCATCTTCTGCCAGCCTGGCGCAACAGATTCCATCTGTTCCATTTGCTCAAGCGTAAAGAAAGCATTCACCTTTTCTTCAAGTTCCTCCCACGAATTAATTTTCCCTGCGCGATAATCTTCGACCAACTCAAGAATGAATTTGTTCAATTCTGGAAGAAGAACATCAAACGATGGAAGTTCATGTAAAGCATTCATAACTGTATAAGATTTGATTGATCTTTTTCTACTTCAAACCCATGTTTCTTCCACTGATTGATCCCGCCTTCCAATTGAATCAGGTTGTGAAAGCCGCGCCTTCGCAAAACAGAAATCGCGACCATCGAACGGTTTCCGCTCGCACATTGTATGACAACCGGTTGATCCTGCGTGAAAGGCGGTTGTTCCCATGCCAAACGTCCTCCCTCAAAATGTATCGCGCTGGGGATGTGTCCCGCGTTCCATTCAGATGTTTGCCGCACATCCAAAAGTGTGACCTCACCTAGCCGCTCGCGCAGCTCCATTGCGCTCATCATCTGAACTGTTTCAACAGGAAAATCGCGCGCCCAGGCTTCTATCCCGCCTTCGAGATAGCCAGCCAGGTCATCATATCCAATGCGGATGAGCTGCCGCGTCGCGTCAAGCCTTTGGTCTGTGGACTCAGCAAGGAGCATGATCCTGCTCCCAAACGGAATCACCCAACCTGCCCACGTGGTGAGCGGCGCTTCGACTCGAATCCCATATGAGTTTGGAATATGCCCCGCACCGAATTGTTTTTGATGCCGCACATCTAAAACGACTATACCTTCATCCATCAGGGATTTTACTTCTGCCGCGCTTAACGGCTTCAAAATGGGCACGCCACCTAAAATCCGCGCGCCCTTTTGATTTATTTCACGCATGTACTTGTAGTACGTTGGATAGGAAGGCAAACCCGCCAATGATTGCTTAATGAATTCCGCTTCATTCTTTGCAAGAGCCAGCGCGTTTGTTTTGCGTTCCCGCCCGATGGTTGTTGTCCTATCTGATGAAACTGGCGCGATGCAAAAGGACCCTGCACCGTGTGTGGGAAACACATCAACTTCATCGGGTAATTTCAATAACTTGTCATGAATAGTATGATGCAGATCATGCGCAAGGGAATGTGTATGCTCATGACCCAATAGATCAGTGCGCGCCGCGCCGCCAACGATCAACGCGCCGCCGCTGAATAATGCAGAAGGAGTCTTTCCATCAGGCTCAACGATGAGATACGAAATATGTTCCGGTGAATGCCCCGGCGTCGTCATCACACGGATTTGGAACGCGCCTAAATCTATCATTGAATCTTCCGTAAGAGGCTTGTGTTCAAAGCCAACTTTCGCCTCAGAGCTTGCGCCAATCTCCGCGCCTGTTTGATGCGCGATCTCGCGGCAGCCAGAGACAAAATCCGCGTGCAGGTGGGTATCGAGGACATGCGTCAGCGTAAGTCCCCGCTCGGATGCGGCATGCAGGTAGCGGTCCACGTCGCGAAGCGGGTCTATCAATATCCCCTTTTTTGTATCGTGAGATCCGATCAGATACGCGGAGTTGCCGAGTCCGGTATCTACAAATGGTTCAATAAAATAAGGAACATTTATTTTCATCGGCGAGAGTCCGGGTTAGATTAGATATGTGGTCGTTACGGTTCAATGGAAAACTCGTTCGAATAAACGACAAAGAGCGAGTTTAAGGATGGCAAAAAGTATTCGAACTGATATCTGAACGGGTCGCTCGATGAGCCTGCGATATAGTCAGTCAACCGGGCTGTTGAACCCGGCGGAAGCAAGTCTTTTGGTGCATTACAATCCTTTACCTGGCATATCCAATCACCGTCCGTGAACTGACACAAGGTAAGTGAGCATGACCCATAATATTCGACTGTCTCGCTGAAGTCATTCGTGATGATGATCGTGATCGCATCATTGTATGAATAGTGATCTCGGTTCGTTTTAATCGTGACCAGTGCTGCAGGTTTTTCTGTGGAAATAGCAGAAGAGTTTGAAAAATTGCATGAAAGGAGGAGGAAAACCAATGAGATTGCAAAAAGCCTTCTTATTCTGTTCACGTTGAAATTATAAGCCGAAAAAAGAATCCCTCCGAGTTTGATTCGGAGGGATTCGATCAATGCCATTCATCACTCAGGCAGGTTCACCACCTCATCAAGAAAAGTTACCTCAGGTGAGCCTTTGACACCGGCGCGCTGAGTCGCCTCGCGGAATTCCTGGGATTGAAAAAGCTGACGGGCTTTCTCCACATCCTCATATTCTCCGAGGATCACGACCTCATTGGGGCTATCCGCCTTGCTGAAGGCGCGGACTCCCATTGAGCCAAAGCTCTTGCGGAGTGAAGCTGCTTCCTCGAATACGGGTTTCCATTTTGCGAGTTCTTCAACTGTAAGCCGAACAAGTATATACGTCATATCAATTCTCCTTTCATCGATATGCTTGCTCTATTCATATATCCCGTTTTCATTCTGGAGGTTCTGAGAAGATATTACTCAATGACCTTCCGGTTTATTTCAGCGCGGGTAAATATTTTTCCCGAAGGCTCGCCAGGTGATGATCCACATGACCAACCATCATATAGATCAATGCCCGCGCACTGACTGTGTATCCGCTGGCAGTGCCGCGCCGAAGCGCGGACTCTTCGCTCATGTTGCAGATCGCGAGGATGTTTGCACGGCGTAGATATTCGAATTCCTGAATCAAATCATTGAGCGCGCAATTGTCAAACCCCGCCTCACGGACGTAGTCTTCCTGCTCGAAGCCGGGCAGAGGAGTGGGATCATTTCGTGAGACGCGCAAGAGTCGGTACGAAAAGACGCGCTCCACATCGTTGAGATGACCCATCACTTCCTCGATAGACCATTCGTTTGGCGCGTCACGGAAGAGCGCCTGCTCATCTGAAAGTTTGCCAAGCGCATGTTGGATCTCATCTATCTGCTTAGGAAGCGCGGCAAACACGTCGCCTCTTGTTTGTGCGCGTTGGATGTAACCTGCATAGAACGGTGCGTATTCTTCAGATTCGGGAGGAGTGAGGTTTGTTGGCATGGAATGTTTCCTTTGCCCGATTATATCTCGTAAGAATACTTGCTATAAGAACTATTGTGCTGGTTCACAGCGCATCGCCATGCGAAGCGGCGGTATACTCTATTTCATGCCCAGTCAACGGACAAACGACTCAATTCGTTTATAGATGAAAATTTTCAATCCGCATTCAGATTTTAACTTGTCGTATTTGGGGGAGAACCCATCGAAAGTCCCGACGGAGAGTCGTTGGAGGGGGGTTGGCGAACAGCGGCATTTTCCTACGCTGCATCCTCGCGCCTCAACAAGAACCATGTAGCGGCCATGAAAAGAACTATCATGCCCGCTAACACCGCCCATGATTTGACGAGCTGCCCATCATCGTAAGGGAGTCGCAGGTCGTCTTTTGCATCGGGATAATTGAAGCAGATCGTTTTCAGCGCGCTATTGGCGTCCAGCGGGTTTTCAGGCACGTCGTTGCAAAGGATTGTGCTTTCCGCGATCTTGTTCATGTCAATCGTCACGCCAAGCGCGGTGAGTGACCAGCGCGTGGTGGAAAGATAGGACATTGGTTCGAACCGGTTGCCGCGCAAATCAAAGGCCGCGCCCGCGAAGAAGAACTGGAAGAACAGCATCATCGTCAGGATGTAGATCGCCATCTCTGTGGATTTGCTGACCGCGGAGATGATAAAGCCAAAGCTGATGCCTGCCATCATGGTCAAGTAGAGGGTGATGAATAATTCCAAATAGCCGTTGAAATATAGACCTTTTTCAGGGAAATCCACGCCGAAGGAAATGATGATGAGATACAGCAATACCTGAATGATCACAAAGACACTGTAGATAAGCGCTTTGCTCAATAAGTAAGGCAGCACCTTGAGATTCACCATGCGTTCGCGCAAAAACACAGAACGTTCTTTTACAAGATCATTAGATGACACGAAGAGACCGGTCAGCACGGCTTCGAGTCCCATCACGAAGACGAAGGTATTGGTGTGCGGGAAGGGCGTGTAACTCTCGATCATCGTCTTTGCCGCGGCGACGGGGTCTGCCAGGATAGCGAGATTGCCTGTGAGGATATCTGGCTTGGCGATGACGAGCTGCAAAGTTGCCGTCACAGGGAAGAGCAATAACATGAGCAAGAGCGTGATCGGGTCACTTGCCAGCACGCTCAAAGCGCGTTGGGTCAACACCAGCAACTGGCGGAAGAAATCTATAATTCCAAAACTGACTTTCGGCAGCGCGCGCCGCGGCGCGGAAGCAATATTTTTCTGTCGCTCCTGGATATATTTTTTATGCTGTTCGGGCTTCTTCTCCTCGAAGACCTTTCGCCATTCTTCACCTTTGCGGTCGATGCGTTCGTAAATATCGGCGAACTCTTCCACTTCAAAGAATTGCAACGCTTCGTTGGATGGACCGAAATACACCAGTTTGCCTTCCGAAAGAAAAGCCACGTGATCGGTCTGCACGATGTTGTTCGTCGCGTGTGTGATGAGCACGACCGTCCGTCCTTCATCTGCCATGCGGCGCAGCGTGTGCATCATTTTCTTTTCGAGTCCGGGGTCTAAGCCTGAGGTGGCTTCATCGAGATAGATGAGTTTGGGATCCGCCAGCAATTCCGCGGCTATGCTGACGCGTTTGCGCTGCCCGCCAGAGAGTTGGGAGATGCGCGTCTTGCGGATCGCTTCTGTGTTCATCGAGACCGTATCCAGCACCGCGTTGATGCGGCGCGCGCGTTCGTCCGGAGTCAGGTTGTGAGGAAGTCTGAGGCGGGCGGCGTAGTCCAATGCTTTTTCAACGGTGAGGCTCGTATGCAGGATGTCCGATTGAGGCACGTATCCAAGTTGTGAGCGAAAGCTTTCATATTCCCGATAGAAGTCGAAACCGTTCAGGCGAACCTGCCCATCGCCGCGGCGGATGCCGATCAACGCGTTGAGCAGAGTCGATTTTCCCGCGCCGCTCCCACCGACCAACCCAATGAACTCGCGCGGCAAAACAGAAAGATTCACATCATCGAGAATGCGCCGCTTGCCGTTTCTTGTTTTCACATCTTTGGAGAGCCCGCTTGCATCCAGCCGCATGCCGCTGCTTTCGTATGGCACGAGCTGCCCATTTTGAAAGAGCAAGAGATATTTACTGATGCGGATCAAATCCCCCTCATGCAGTTCAGCCTTCTTAATCTGCTCGTCGTTCACGAATGTGCCGTTACTGCTATCAAGGTCTTCGATGATATAGGTTTCGTCCACCTGCCGGATCGTTGCATGCCGGCGCGAGACCTGGGGATGATCAAGGAACATATCGCAATTTTCAAGCCGCCCAATTAATATTATTTTGGTCTTTGTAAGATGCGTGGCCTGCGCGGCTTGCATCATCCCCGCTACCGACTCGGTGCGCCCCACTGGGTTGATAAACGTCAGCCCAATCGAAATACCATATTGATCGTCGCCAAACCGCACGATGGATTCGTTCACAAGCGGATAATATTCTTCTGGTTTGAGAGGTTGATTGTTAAGCAAGGTACCATTCGTGCTCTTCAAATCTCGGATGAAAAACCCCGCCTCTTTTTTCAGGACTTCGGCCTGCGCGCTCGATACGAAGCGCAGAGTCTCAGGGACGCGCAGGTCCGCTTCCGCGCCGCGCCCGATAATGACCTTGTCTTTTGTAATTGGGAAATAATTCGTGCTGCCATTATGCCAGCGGATCTTGAAATGAGGTTTGTTCGATGGCGATTCGCTGGATAACCCTAAAGAGGGTGGCAGCGTTGCATGTGATTCTTCCTCAAGTTGATCGAGGAGCGCTTCACTCCCAAGCTGGAATTCGATACGGATTTCCTGTCCCTTGTCACCCTGACCAATGCGGATTTCATCGCCATCTCTCAGATAGATATCTTTTGCATAAATCCCGTTGACCAGTACACCATTGCGGCTTCCCAGGTCTATCAGCCGGTAGCCTTCTTTTTCCCTCCGTATTTCCAAATGCCTGCGCGATACCGATTGAAAGAGATCCGGCAGGACTAGGTCATTGCCCTCCCTGCCGCGGCCGATGCGTGTGACTTCGCCCAGGCGTAACGTTTCCTGCCTTTCATCAGGCCAGTGAATGACGATCTGTGTGTTTTTGAGGAACAGCGTTTCCTTGCGTTCCGTCACATACTCCTCCGCGAAGGTTGAATAATTTACGCTCAAGCCGCCGTCCTTTGCGAAGCATCCCCATGGGACGGCAGCGGGGACACCACCGAGAGCATGCTTGTTAAGATGCCCCTTCGACACGGCTTCGCCAGTCAGGACAGGCATCTTGCGCTACTACACTTTCAAATAATGATAATATTATTATACGAGTTTTTTTATCGCAAAAATCACAAAGGTGTTACATTATTGCATGACTCAGGCAGTGATCACGCGCTTGAAACGATTCACGCGCAAGCTCGACGCACCACTGGTAACGAGATTGAGATCGCGAGGTAAAGTAAGTTGTGCCAGGTCATAACGCGGCAATGTCATCAGATGTGAGCCATGCGCAGAGAAAATACCTCCTGTCCGCGTGGTCATGGCTGTCTTGAATCCACATTCCGTGGCAATGCGGAACTCGCGCGCTTCAGCTTCACGTCGATTGCCAAAGGGATAGGCAAAGTGATCAATTTGTTTATCAAGATTTGATTCAAGTATGCGTTTGGACTCCAGAATTTCATATTGCACTTCTTCATCGCGTAAACTGCTAAGCACATAATGATTGACCGTATGTGCGCTGAGCGTCACTAGGGGATCCGATGCGAGTTGCTTGAGTTGATCCCACCTGAGGGCAACTTCGTCTATTTTCCGCAAAAGATCCATGTCGTTTGCGAGAAGAACAGAGTTTGTCAACAGACCCCGTTCCTGAATATTCGCAAACTTGAATAATTTTCTTGTGATCGCAAAGGCTTTTGCCTTGCCTTCTTGTGCTGTGCAATCAAAGTCGTAAGTTTGACCTGCATGTTCAAATGTCAGTCGCTCGCGATTGAGAATCAGATCTTCGAGGAGATACCACCAAATGACGGCTGTGTGGTCCGGGAAACAGGTGCTGACGTTTATAGTGAACGGAATGTTATGTTTTTTGAAGATGGGATAAGCATAGATCAGATTATCAACATAACCATCGTCGAAAGTGAACTGAACAAAAGGCTTGTCCTCTTTTTTGACGCCCGTTAAGAAACGATATAAGTCATCGGGCGAATAGACATCGTAATTGCGCCGCGCAAAGTAATGGATGGTCTGTTCGAGTGCCTCGGGCGTGATCTCCAGATTAGCATGTCCGCGAATACGAGTATGTGTCTCCCTGGGAAGGACGCGGTGAAACATCAGGATGACTCCCGCACCGCCATAAATTGGGCGGACAAATGGCGCGGCGATCCTCAGCAGCGAGTCGATGCGACTCATAAATTCAATACCTGCAACTCGGAGTACATTGTGTCCATTTCTTCCATTGAAACAGTCTTTGAGCGAAATAATCGCAACTGCCGCTGAGGGATGGTCATCAAGAAGGGGATGGATTCGCCTCCCAGAAAATGTTCGCCGACCATCAATCCCAAGGCGCCTGTTCGCATACACAGAGATAACAAAACATGGCGAATATGTTTGAGAAATACATTGCGCTCGCTCAGATAATGCACTTCAAGAACAGGAAGGCGCTTGCGTTTCACTTTGTTGAAACAGATAAGCGATACTCCATCCTTTGCTTTCAAGAGAACGAATGGATGCTTGAATTCGCGGTGGTCTTCCAAAATGCGTCTGTCGTGCGTGTCAAGAAATGGAGCAATGCGCGAAGTATCAAATATGAGTTCACAGCCATCACCAGACGTTGGAATGGGCAAAAGAATCTTGAGCATTTTGTCCAGGGCTTTGAAGTCAAACTTTGTCAGAATGGATGCCACACGATTGCCCGTAAAATTTGTGACTGTCACATCCTTCATCTTTAATACTTGAAATAGCAAGGGCAAGCCTTCACTGCGATATTCCTCTTTGACGATCCAGGTGCAGAGATTGCAAAACTTTTCTCTTCGTCCATTGATCTCGCGTACGCTGAACAACGTACCGAGATAGCCAACTGCTTGACCGTTCTCCTCGAGAATGAAGCCGACATGTGTTTCGTCACTGCCCCAACGAGGAATGAATAACTGTTGGAATTCTTCCTTTGAGGGACGCGGTTCATTGAATCTGCTAAAGAGGGGATAGACGGCATCAAAGTCGTTGAGTGTGGCTTTGCGGATAGTAGGCATAAAGGATACAGCCGCAGAGCCTCAGAGACACGAGATTTTTTAATCTCTGCAGCTCCGCGACTCTGTGGCTGACTGCATTTCATTGGCGTTGACTTACTTTTTGAGTTCTCACCTTCTTGAATCGCTCGCTGTGCATTTCTTCATCTACGATGTTGACTTTCACAGGGACTTTGAAGGTTGGCATGTGCTCGCGGCAATAGTTCTTGATACGTAATACTGCGGCTTTGGTATCTTCTGGCTCGAGCAATAATATGTTGGCGCAAACGATATTCCCGGTGATGGGATTCTTCTCACCGTAAACTGTCACTTCAGCAACATTCTCAATTTGCTGGATCACCGACTCCACTTCAGCGGGATAAACCTTTTCTCCGCCAACGTTGATCAACTCCGAGCGGCGGCCCAAAATGCGGAAGTATTCGCCGTCTGTTTCGACTTCATCGCCCGTGATAAACCAGCCATCTTCGATAAATGGACTCGGCGCGTTGAGATAACCCAGCATGGCGGATTCCGCCTTAATTTGCAGGATTCCATCCACGACGCGCGTTTCGAAACCTTCGCCCCCAATCTTGATCCACAGCGAATCAGAGCTTCTCGACTTCGAGCGGAGAATACCTACTTCGCTGAGTCCATAGGTTTGCTGAAGGGTGATATTGGGAAACAGCTCGTGGAATCGTTTCAATGTACTTTCAGGCATTGGCTCAGTGCCATAAGTGATAGTCTTAAGACTCGAAAGATTGTGGTGCTTGTATGCCTCACTGAACAGAATCATATTGATGAATGTCGGTGAAGTTGGAAGTAACTCAACGCGATATTTCTCAACTGCTTCAAGCACTTTCTCCGGGCTGCGCTCCTGCACTGTGATAATGCATCCGCCGTTTGAAAGTGTATATAACATGGTATTCATACCACCGATGTGGTCATACAACAGAAAAGTAATCGTGCGCTGTTTGTTGCGATGTACTTTAAACTTTTCGAGAATTCCCGTCAGGTCGTGTAATGCAGCTTTACTTTTCCCTGCCGAGCCGGATGAGAAGAGGAGCAAGCCGGGGTGGTGACGCGCGCGTAAAACGGAATACAGCTCGTGGGTCGCGAGATTCGGAAGACGGTCAAAGATAACCGAATCATCGTGAGCAATGGAAATCCGCATTTCGCCCTCGGCGATTTCTGTGAATTCCGCTTTCTTCGATTCAATTGATTTGGTTAGTGGGACGAGAATACAATTATGTTCAATGAGCGCGAGAAACAGTGCAACCGCATTCGGTGAGAAGTCTGCTTCAAGGATCACAACCGATCCGGGAGCGACGCTTCGTTTCGAAAGTTCATCCTGCCATTCTATGACACGCTCACGCAGCCATTCATAAGAGTAGGTCTGATCGTGCCAGATGATGGCGTCATCTCGTTTATTTTTTTGGAAGACATCCAGGAGGAAATCGATCATATTATTTGAGATGTTCTCTCGCAGTTGTACTGCGAAGAGGATGCAGTGCAACTGCATCCCAAACAATTTTATGAAACTCCGCCAAGATAGATAACCTGTCCCGTAATGAAATCGCTTTCGGCGCGCAGGAAGAAATCAATCACATTAATTATGTCGCGCTGTTCACCCATACGGTGAATAGATTGGCGCGCGAGCAGCGATTCAACTTTTTCTTTTGGTACACCGCGCAGCAGATCCGTTTGGATTGGGGTTGGCCCGATGGCGTTAACTGTGATGCCATGATCGGCAAGTTCACGCGCAAGGACCCGCGTTAGACTCTCTACTGCCGCTTTTGAGGCAGCGTAAACTGCCTCACCTTCGAGATTGAACGGGACAGCGACTGTTGTAAAGTTGACAATACGCCCGAACTTGTTTTTTTGCATCAGGCGCGCGGCTTCCTGGCAGAAGAGAAAGGTGCCGAGGACGTTCGTTTCGATAATCCGGCGTACACTATCGAGCGGCGTGAGGAGTGCAGCATTCATTGAGGCGATGCCCGCGTTATTGATGAGCGCATCCAGCCGCCCTTCCCCTTTGCGAATGGAGGTCATCATTGCCCTCACTGCATCCTGGTCACTCACATCGAGTGCAAAGTGGCGATAGTTGGGATGGAAATATTCTGATTCTTGTCGTGAACAGCCAATGACGCGCCAGCCGCGTTCAGTATAGGTTTCAGCGAGGGCGCGACCGATCCCCTTGCGCGCGCCGGTAATGAGCATGACAGAGTCTGGCATCAGTTCTCGCTCAATAATGTATATGCATAATCTGACAAGGACTGCACCGAGCGGAAGGGACTATGCTCCTGTGACATGGCGCGCTCATCTGCCAGTGTAAGAGATTTGTCAAACTTGTCGTAAAGTTTCTCTTCGACTACGATGATTAAATTTACCAGCCCAAATGAATCTAGTTTTGAAGATTTCCCCAGCAGGCGTGTTTCAGGAGTCAGGTCAAGTTTATGATCTTCGTCGAGTTGTTCGTTGAATTCAGCGACGGCTTCGAGCACCGCCGCGAGGACATCGGGTTGCTTCATGGATTCTCCAAAGAAAGAAATAACAGGACAATTATAAGCCATCCACATTTGACGCATCCTGCACAAGGATGAGGGGAGTGCCTAACATCGAAAACAAAATGACCGTCACACCTGCACTGGCATGCAGGTGCAAGTGTGACGAGTTATATTTTATAATTTTCGGCGGTGTCCAAATGATCCGCGGAATTGGTATTGATATCACTGAAATTGAGAAAATTGCTAAGAGTATCGAAAGGGATTCCTTTCAGCGAAAAGTCTTTACGCCTGCTGAATTAGAAGCATGTTTGGAAATAAAAAACAGTGTTGAATGTTTGGCTGGCAAATTTGCGGTGAAGGAAGCGTTTATGAAAGCCCTCGGTGCAGGGATTCGACAGGAGGTCTGGTTTACGCAAATCGAAGTGTTGAACGATGAATCAGGGAAGCCATATGTCATTGTCAGTGGGGAGGCGGAGAAGCGATTACAAGCGAGCGGCGCAAATCAAATTCACATCAGCATTTCCCATTCGGGAGGAATGGCAGTGGCAGTGGTGATATTGGAAGAATAGTCTGTTACTTGTTGGCTTTCAGTTTCCGCTTCAAATCCTCAACGACCTTTGGACTTAAGCCGTGCTCCGGTTTGATAGGTTCGCGCTCATCCAGTGTTTTCTGAATTTGCTGGAAAGTGGCCTGCCCAAGATTTTGGAGGAGAGCAGTATACGCGGCGCGTTGTTCAGCAACGGCTTTCTCAGGCACGGCTTGCACTGTATAAGCCAAAGTGATTTGCCGCGTGAGTGCATAGACGATATATTGATTGAGAGAGACTGACTCATTAGTAGCAAGTTCTTCAAGTTGGCGATGCAGGCTATCGGGTAGTCGTAAAGTTAATCGGCTCATGTTTTGATCCTTATTTTGCCAGTTCGACGATGAAATCCACTGGTTCCATCACGTTCAATCCTAACGATGATTGGGCGTTCTTAAAATCTTTTATATTTGAAGTCACGATGATTGCACCCGCGTTCATGGCGCAATCAATCAGGTGTTCATCGGCTGGGTCGGGGGAGGACGGACGCCATGTAAAGTAGACGATGGTAAGTTCGGCCCTTGATAATAATGTTCCAAGCACTGGTTTGAGATCCTGCCATCGTTTATCAGAAAGTTTTCGTGATAGCACATCCGTATATTCGTAAGCCAGTGCATTGGACACACAGGGATGGAACAGATCCGTCAACCATGCTTCACTGATAAGACCTGACGCGCCGCCTTGCTTCGTGAGCCCCGCAAAGAGAATGTTGGTATCAATTACGGCACGCAACTCAGCCATGACATCATTATAGCACCATATACGGTGCTAAACAATTCCCAGCCACAACTGATATAACCCAAAACAAAAGAGAGCGATCGCGGAAATTCCGATTAGAACGCGGTTCATCCTTGGTCCTAACTCACGAGCTTTACCGAATACAAGAATAATAGCAGTTAGACCTAGAATCACTACGGCATAAAACCCTGCCAGAAATCCCAATCCTATCAGGGGAGATTCGCGCCAACCTCTGAGCAAGATGGGACCGGTCACAAGACTCCAATAAATATATGGACCAGGACTTATCATGATCATCAGCGCGCCCTTAAGTATGCTTTTCTGATTGCCCGATTCAGCTAAAAGATTATTTGAGTCAAAATATTTCCAGGACTTGTATGCGCCATACGCCAGATACAAAACAAATAACCCTCCGGCAATATATAGAAATCTTTGAAACCATAAAGGAACCTGATTGAGCACAAGCAGGCAAAGCGCGATGATCGGTCCATCACTAATTAAAGGGGAGAAGGCGATAAGAAGAGATCGCTTCCAGCCTTTGGTCAGGGTTTCTGAGATCAAATACGTTTGGAATGGTCCCGGTTGTACCGCCGCGGCGAACCCATAGCCGATGCCTTGAAGGATGTAAAGCCACATCTATGATTGCCCCACGACTTCATAATGTACAACTCTTGGTTCAAATTCTAGCAGGAAGTCTATATCTTCGGGATAATATTTGGCTTTTTCCACGTCTTCACCCGCGAAGGCTTTGATGGAGTCGAGATCTTTCCAAAATGTGAGTGTAATGAAGTGCGTAATATTACCCTCGGTCCGTTCAAGGACGTGGACACTGATGTTCCCCTCGACGGATTGATAATCCGGGATGGCGCGCGCAATCGTGAACTCGCGATAAGCCTTTGCTTTTGATGTCCGTACTCTCCCGTGCCACATTCTTGTGATCATAGATTCTCCAATTCAAGAAATTTGATGCCCTTTCATTTTCAATCTGATATAACGCGTGAAAGGATTGGACCTAATAAGACCATAAATAAAACATAAGCCGTGGCAAGCGAGCCGAGCCCTGCATCAAGTCCTGCGCTGACGCCCAGACCCGCGATCACAATCGAGAATTCTCCACGGGCTACCAATGCACTACCTGCGCGGAGTTGCCCTGCTTTATCCATGCCTGCCCGACGTGCCGCCCACCAGCCCGTTAAGAGTTTGGTCAGGGCGGTGATCAAGCCTAATATAACGGCGGGCAGGATCACAGGCGGAAGAGTTGCAGGGTCAATTTGCAAG
>JAKEFL010000162.1 GCA_022616105.1 Anaerolineae bacterium
ACCAGCCTCCGCTGCCGCCCAGCCAGGATTTGCTGCGCAAGGTCAACATCGATACATGGACCGGGCTGGTCGCCGGAGATGCCTGCAAGGATTTCGCCAAGGAAGAGTTTGTTATGAACGTCACCGATAGATGGGCGCAGAACTGGCTCAGGTCCGGTGAAGGCCGCGGCTGGCTGGAGGCAAATGACATGCCGCGCGATCCGTTCTTTGTACCCGACCGCGAATGCAGTGGGTCTGACCCGCGTCCGGTCCTCCAGTTCACCAACCTGGGTGATGGCAGTGTCATTTCGCAATCACCCTTTCCGATTCAAGGTGTGATCAATGTGGATAATGGGGGATTCAGATCATGGCGGCTGGAATATGGGGCGGGAGCCGATCCACAACAATGGAACCTGCTTGTTGAAGGAGCAAATCCCCATCCTGACTCGAGTTTGATACACACGTGGGATCTAAGCACTGTGACAGATACCAACGTCACACTGCGATTGTATTTAGTCGGAGATCAAAGTTTTTACGCGGAACGCCGCGTTAATATAACCCTCAACCTTCCCACACCTACTCCAACAACGACTCCCACCCCAACTCAGTTCCCGCCAACCGAGACGCTGACAACTATTCCTACCACCGCAATCCCTGATAAGCCGACCGATACCCTTACGCCATTCCCAACTGTTCCGACTGACACACCGGTTGTGGTAACTCCGACGAATACTCCGTAAATCTGCTACTCTGAGGGAGATGTAAATTTCATGAAAAAACGAGGTAAGCATTTCATCGGAATTGATTATTACAACAATCCGTTCTCATTATTATAGGTAAAAATGAAGCAAGCATTCATAATTATGCAAATTGGAAGCTCTGAACTTGATAAGGTTTGTGAAAAAGCTATTCTTCCAAGCCTAAGAGCAAATGAGCTTGATCCAAAACGTGTAGATAAGCATAACCAAGGTGGTCTCTTAAAGAATGAGATTATTGGTTTCATAGAAAATTCAGACATAATTGTGGCAGACCTAACTAATGAGCGGCCTAACTGCTACTTGGAAATTGGCTATGCAATGGGAGTCGATAAATTTCGAAATCTTATCTTAACAGCCAGAGAGGATCATTTACCTGGAAACCCAAATCATAAAGTAGGTGGTCCTAAAATTCATTTTGACTTAGCGGGATATGATATTCTTTTCTGGAATCCTGAGAAGCTAGACGAGTTTCGAGAAGAACTCACCAAACGGATTCGCAGAAGGCTAGTGATTGTTGCGCCATCTAATGCAACTCAATTGCCTATCTGGGACGAAGAATGGCTCAAGGAAAACCGAAATAAGGCATTGGCAGGTTTAACCAATAATGGTCGAACAGGTTTCATGGAAATTCGACACGCCCTTATTGACTTCCAAATTCAAGTCAGTCCAAAAAACCTTTTATTAGCAGCAGAGCAAGCTCAGATTCACACTTTTGGATGGCCAATAGGAATAGTACTGCCTACTCCACAAGATCGCCCCAGACCGAGGGCAGATGGGATAACAGTAGAAATCTCTTCCACCTTTAATGCTTATGACTATTGGGTATTACGAAGAAATGGAGATTTTTATCTTTTAAAAAGTCTTTTTGAAGACGAATCGGGTCGGTCAAAAAGTGATGTTATCTTTTTTAACACGAGGATCGTGAGAACAACGGAAGCGTTACTACACTGCGCGCGCCTATATAATAATTTTGAGGTGGATCCTACAGTCGAAATAGAATTTGCTATCAAATATGGAGGGCTAGAAAACAGAAAATTATCTTCATCGTCACCTAGCCGAATGTTATCTTATTATGAAAATAGGGAAGAAAAAGAAATCGAAATGGTTGAACATATTCACCTTGGGTCAATAGAATCACAACTCGTAGAGAATGTTAAAAAATTTACTGCGCCATTGTTTTCATTGTTTGATTTCTTTGAGCTTAGCGATTCTGTATACGAAGATATTGTCAATAAATTTGTTGAGGGGAAAGTAACCTAATCTCTACAGATCATATTATGAACAATCTCGATTAGCATCAAATCAGATATTGCGCGCTAATGTCCTGAAAAGAATCGTCTTATATAAATCATTAAAGTGAGACACATGCGATGAACATCCAAGATATCCTCCTCATCTACGAATACAACTACTGGGCAAACAAGCGAATCCTTGCCGCGACCGCAAATGTCACGCAAGAGCAATTCCTTGCTCCTGGGTCTTTCCCCTACGGCGGTTTGCGCGGCACGTTGCTACACATCCTTGATACAGAATGGGGATGGCGTGCCTTATTTCAAAGCATAGACTCGGCATCCGATTTGCTCGAATCTGACTTTCCCACACTTGCAGCGCTAGAAACTCGCTGGCGTGAAGAAGAGACAGCCATGCGTGCCTACCTGGCAAACTTAAGCGATTCGGATATGGAACGTCATCTTCGTTACACGACAGACACAGGAATCAAACGCGATCGCATCTTATGGCATTGTCTGTTGCACGTGATCAATCATGGCACACAGCATCGCAGTGAAGCCGCCGCGCTCCTCACAGAATATGGTCACTCACCTGGCGATCTCGATTTCACAGTGTTTCTGAACGAATTGAATTCGTTGGTTGAGTAGCCCCGTCGCGCTGAGCGGAGTGATAGCGAAGTCGAAGCGTCGTCGGGGCGTATCGAAACCAACAAGTTTCATATGAACGAAATGTTTTTGAAGCGCTGTGGTCTCGATATGCCCTTAGCTAGCGCTTCGGGCTACTCGACCACCGGATTAGAACAAATATAAATATGAACCCTACAAATGGGCAATCTCGCTCCAACATCAAACCAGGCATGACTGTGCTCATTGTCTTGAAACAAGATCAACGTACTGGAAAATTGACAAAAGGCATCGTCAAGGATATTCTCACCAAGTCATCGAATCATCCGCATGGGATCAAGGTCCGTTTGTCTGATGGGCAGGTGGGAAGAGTGAAAGAAATAGTAGATGAACATGATAATTCATGAAGCACAAATGAGTCTCGTGAAAAAACAAACCTCTTTACCGCGAAGATGGGAAGAGCGCGAAGGAAAGTCAAATCATTTGAGAAAGTCTTCAGACGATTAACTTCTTCTTTAAAAATCTTGGCGTCCTTCGCGCCTTCGCGGTGAAAACTGGGAAATTCCCTTAATCCCACAACTTGCACATCCAGAATAAATCCCTGATAATTGAACCGGTACATCAATGACAACTCATCGAAGGAAATTATTCATCTGGTTCATTACCCTTACGCTGATCCTTGCATGCGCCCCGTCTCTTCCCACCCCTGTCCCTCTCCCCACGACTGACCCCAATTCGATCAACATATTTATCGCGCAGACCGCGAATGCCGCATCCACACAAACTGTGGCAGCAATCCCAACATTCACACTGACGGCAACTTCTACAGCCACTCCTCGAAACACTTTTACCCCGGAACCCAGCGTCACCCCTTTCCAGACATTTATTCTTCCCAGCCCAACCCCTATCATAAGGATTCAATATTTCCGCGTCAAACACGACAGCCAGCTTGCCCTATACAACTTCAAATCGCGCACTGCGGATAAAAATTGGGCTGGCCGAGACCAAACACCTGAAGTTGTGCCGCTGTTTGGATCCCCAAGTCCGGCAGCTTCAACGAACAGGACAAGACTGGTTGGAACCTGGGAAACCTTGATCAATTCTTTGAATAACTATGATGAAGACAAATTGAGATACTTAAAGGCGCCTCACACAGGTTTATTCAATACATCCGGGTTTCCACAATTGGAAAGTCTGACGATGGGTGGGAATATCATTCTGCTGGATGAAATACGCGGCAAATGGGGCAGAGTGCATACACTTGATTACAATAACCCGCCTGACCTTGTCGGAGTTACCTATACGACCAGACCAGACCTGATCCATAAATTTGTTGTTGTGGGTTGGAGACAGGACTCCAAAACAACAATAATCGTCAACACGCCGCAGGGAAGTTTATACTGGCCCCTGGTGACCGAAAAGCCTGTCTGGATTGAAATGAGCAGGCTCGAAAAATTCCCCAGCCTGCCCATGACTGTCACTGTCAATACCACTGTGTATATCCAAAAAACACCCGGCCCAGATAATGAACCGACCGAATCGCACTTGGATGAAGGAGAGACTGCCAGAGTTGTCGATTATTTTCCGTCCGGTCCGAATGTGTGGGGCAGGGTACAGGGCGGCGGCTGGATCGCCCTGCTTTGGCATACACAATATACGACATCCTGGCAAATGGAAACGGTGCCGCCTCCTTAATTTAAAAACTCCGTGACTCGGTGACTCCGTGGTTAGGGTTTGAAACGATTGCAAGAGGTCTAATCAAGGCTCCACAGAATCAATATTGGGTCACCGTTCATTCATCTTCCATGACTCGGATAAAATCTCCATTCACATTTATCGAGGAACCTAAATAATCTTTGTGCAGCCTACGGGGTGCATTTGCACGGATGCGTATGCTATACTCGCCACATACATGATAACAACGCGCTCGTATAGGATGGAACTCTCATGAAAAGATCAAACTGGTTGGCCTCCCGATTTGAAATCATCAATGCAATCCTTATTGCTGTTGTTGCATTGACCACTGCATTTGCCGTCTGGCGCACGAATGTGGTCGGTTCGATCGCATCGGATGAGAGTCGTGATGGGCTGATTGCGGCAATCAAGAAACAAGCCTTGGACAGTGAGAACTACCGCAAAGTGTATGAAGAAGCAGGCTTTGCTTATCAATTCGCCGTGAAACAGGCGGAGGTGGAGGCGCTGGAAGCGGGCAACAATCCCGTTCAGCAGGCCCAGGCGGCAAACATCAGGCAGTATCTTCTTCCCAATATGCAATTGCTTGGCCAGCCACTGGCAACTGATGAAAAATACCAAAACACAGACGGGACATACGATTTACAAAAACGGCTGGCTGATATGGAAGCTGCTGAACAGGAGCAAATTGATCCATCCGCATCCTTCAAACGAGCGGATTCATTTTTTTCCCAACAACGCTGGCTGGTAATGGGAAGCATATTCCTCGCGATCAGTCTCTTCTGGCTGGCGCTGGCAGAAGTCGGTAGTGAACGCCTGCGGGGCTGGCAATTCACTTTGGGCCTGGTTACCTTTTTGGTGGGCGTTTTATGGTTCGTTGCCGTCGAGTTGATTTTTATCTATATGCGTCGAGGTGGATCATGAATGAAACAGTTGCTGCTCCCATAAAGGCACAGGAAAACTCCGAACGGTATAAAACCCTGATCGTTGCACTTACTGTTTTCACAACGGTGCTTGCCGCAGTCCTCGCCGCATTACAAGCGGATGCAAGCATCCGCGCGGATATTGCCAACCGGGAATCACAATATCTTGCGGTTCTCGCTTCGGGCGAACTAACGCGCGCAGGCCTGGAATCCAATTATGAGTTCATTGTATTTGGTGATTATCTGAAGAACCTGCAGGAGGCAACTATATTGGAACTAACTGCATTGGAACAGGAAACCAATGGAGAGGAGGAGGCTGCTCAGTCTACGCGGGAATTGGCCAGGATCTCACAGGCAAGTGCTGATGCAGGAGAGTCCTTCTCCGTATTTTTCACTGACCCGCGTTATGCACCACAAAGTGAAAACGACATACCGCAAGCTGACCAATATATTACAGACATATTTGAGAAATCCAATGAGATCGTTGCCCAGCAGAATGCACAGGCAGACGCCTACAATGCCTGGGATCGCAAAGCCGATTTGTATATCACTGCACTGACTGTTCTTGCAGTCGCATTTTTTCTCTTTGGCCTGGCACAGGCGCTGAAGGATGCTCGCTTGCGATTGATGTTTGCTTTTCTCGGCGTCGTGGTCATTGGCATTTCACTGTTAATTGCCACTACGACTTTGATCATTTGACAATCATCCGGGCTTGAAAAAAAATTAAATCATGAAACTCGGCATTGTCACCGATTCAACATCCGACCTTCCAAAATATCTGATTGAACAATATGAACTTGAAGTCATTCCTTCCATTTTGATTCTAGATGGGAAGGAATATGCTGATGGAGTCGGAATTTCTCGTGAAGATTTCTATAAGAGATTGCCATCGTTTCAGACTCAGCCGACGACTGCCGCGCCCTCGATCGGCGATTTCTCAACCTGCTACGAGTCCCTCCTCACGCGTGGCTGTGACCATATCCTCTCCATCCACGCTGCAGGACAATTAACGACCATCATCAACTCCGCGCGGCAAGCCGCACAAGACTTTCCTGAAAAGATCACCGTGATAGACAGCTTATCACTTTCACTGGGACTTGGCTTCCAGGTGATCGCGGCTGCCGAAGCTGCCGAAATGGGATTACAAGCCGCGCTGGAGGCAGTTGAATCTACTCGCAAGCGGCTGTACGTCTCTGCCGCCTTGGATACGATGGAGAATCTCCGCCGTAGTGGACGCGTCCCGGCCGCGCTGAGCATCCTTGGTGGTCTGTTGAACATCAAGCCACTCATTGAATTAACAAACGGAGAAGTGAAAGCCGTCGGTGCAGTTCGCACAACAAAACAAGCCAACGAAAGAATGATGAACTTTTTGCTGGAAGGTGGTCCATTGGAAAGACTGGCTATCCTGCATACTGGTGCTGAGCCGCGAGCGAAAGCATTCCTGAACACGGTGATGCAAAAGGCAAGTCAATCTGTGCCGCGCGATATTTTGATGGTTAATGTAACAACCGTCATCGGCACACATATCGGATCGAATGGATTGGGGTTTGCGGCGGTGAGAAAGTAATAAACCGTTTGCATAGGTAAATGATAATGATTATTGATTCCTTTTGAACCACGGAGTCACTGAGACACTGAGAAAATTAAAGAAAACTCCGTGACTCAGTGTCTCAGTGGTTAGAATTTGAGACGATCGCAAGAGGTTTATAGCTGACCAATGAAAGAATTGATCTACTCCCGCAACGCGGTATATGAGACTTTGCGCGCCAAGCGCAGGGATGTGTTCAAGATCGAACTGGCTGACAATGTGCAGATCAAAGGCAGGCTTGCCGAGATCATGGCTTTGGCAGCACAACGCAAGATTCAAGTCCTCAAAGCGCCGCGCGCACGATTGGACAAGATTCACGAACATAATCAAGGCATTATCGCGGAGGTGAGCGGGTATCCGTATAGCGATATAGTTGACATCCTGGACCTTGCCAAAAAACAAAACGAGCAACCATTTATCCTTTTGCTCGATTCGTTGAATGATCCGCAAAATTTTGGTACGCTCATCCGCACTGCAGAAGCGACGGGTGTGCATGGGGTTGTGATTCCATTGGCGCATACAGTGGAGGTCACGCCTGCTGTTGTGAACGCATCTTCTGGCGCGAGTGAGCATCTATTGGTCGCGCGATCAAATCTTTCACAGGCTATAGACGCGTTGAAAGAGGAAAACATCTGGGTCGTGGGGCTTGATCAAAATGGGGAAACGATCGGAGATGCGACTCAACGTCACTTAAGGGGAGCAGTTGCCCTGGTCGTCGGAGGCGAAGGCGAAGGTATCCGCCAGCTCACGCGCGCCAAGTGTGACATCGTGTTGAAACTTCCCATGCGCGGGCAGGTTGAGTCGTTGAATGCCGCAGTGGCGGGTTCAGTCGCGTTGTATCTGGCGTATCTTGCCCGCAACGGTGGTTGAGTATTCCCGCATGCTTTTCGCGGGACGTATCGAAACCACCATGTAAGCAAAGGAACTTTTGTTACAAGATTACTTTTGAAACCTGTTGGTGTCGACTGCTTGCGTCTCAACCAACGGGTACTGGAGAAATAAATGCCCCAAGCAACCTATCATTTCCCACGCGGCTTTTTATGGGGGACAGCGACCGCCGCACATCAAGTGGAGGGGAGCAACACGAACAATCAATGGTGGAAGTGGGAGCAGGACGGTCATACGAACGGGACATCCGGTCTGGCCTGCGATTGGTGGGGAGGCCGCTGGCGCGAAGACTTCGACCGCGCCGCGGAAGGCGGACAGAACGCGCATCGCTTCTCAGTGGAGTGGAGCCGCATTCAACCGACGCCTGACACCTGGGATGAAGACGCGTTGGAGCGTTATCGCACCATGCTGCGCGGATTGCGTGAACGCGGCATGACGCCAATGGTCACTTTGCATCACTTCACCGACCCGTTGTGGCTGGCAGAATATGGGAGTTGGGAAACCGAAGCTGTTGTGCCGTTGTTCGAGAAATTTGTCCGCAAGACTGTTGAAGCATTGAAGGAATATTGTACGTTGTGGTGCACGCTCAATGAGCCAAATGGTTATGCTTTGAATGGATATATAAGTCATAACGTGGCGATGTTTCCGCCTGGAAAAAATAATCCAAAGCTTGCATTCAAAGTGATGGCAATCATGATTCGCGCGCATGCCGCCGCGTACCGCGCCATTCACGAAATTCAACACGAAGCGCGTGTGGGATACGCGTTGAATTACCGTTCGTTCGTACCCTATCGGACGTGGTCGCCTTTGGATCAATTGTCTGTCAAGACCGCTTTCAATAGTTTGAATATTGGTTTTCCCTCTGCGCTGGCAACCGGTCTGATGCGGTCACCTCTTGGTTCCATCAAGGTCCCTGAAGCCAAAGGCACACAGGATTACTTCGGCCTTAATTACTATACAAAAGACTATGTAACTTTTGATTTGCGTAAACCAAAGACCTTGTTCGCTCATAACTTTTTCGCCAAAGACGCCGACCTCAGCGATAACAAATTCATGGCCAACGAGCCGGAGGGAATGTTCGATGGGCTGAAATGGATTGTCCGAACTTTTCCGAACCTGCCCATCATCATTACAGAAAATGGCATCGAGGATGCCGACGACCACATGCGCCCGCGTTACATTGCCCAACACATTCATCAAGTTTGGCGCGCGGTCAACTTCAATTGGCCCGTGAAGGGATACTTCCACTGGTCACTGGTGGATAACTTCGAGTGGGAGCGCGGCTGGACTCAACGCTTCGGTCTGTGGGCATTGGACACCGAAACACAAAAACGCACCAAACGCCCCAGCGCGGACCTTTATGCTGAGATCTGCAAAGAGAACGGACTCTCCTCTGAGATGGTTCAAAAGTATTGCCCTGAAGTGTTTGATAAGTTGTTTCCTGTTTAATTCGTAACAAATCATGAATCTCCCTCCCGAATTCATTTCCACCATTACCAACACTTTTGGCGAAGACGGTGAATCTCTGATTGAAAATCTTCCTGCGTTAATCAATGAAGCCTCCACACGCTGGGGACTAACGAACGTTCAGCCCGTTGACAATCTCTCCTACAACTTTGTTGCCTTCGCAGATTCCCCTCTCCCTATGGGAGAGGGGTTAGGGGTGAGGGAAAAGGTCAACGTCGTCCTCAAAATCGGTGTGCCGCGTGATGAGTTGACCAGCGAAATCGCGGCATTACGTCTTTTCAACGGAGAGGGCGCGTGTCGTTTGATTGATGCTGATGAACAAAAAGGATTCTTGTTACTTGAACGCTTGAACCCGGGCGTTATGCTATCCACGATGGAGGATGATGAGCGGGCAACTCATATTGGTGCGGAGGTAATGCAAAAAATATGGAGGCCGCTAGATCATGTCACCCTGAGCGACAGCGAAGGGTCTCTTACACAAACAAACAGACTCTTCGCCGCTGAGCGGCTCAGAGTGACATATAACAAATTTATTCAACTATCCGATTGGTTTGATGGATTAAAAGAACTGCGTCAGATGTTCGATGGCGGGACAGGGCCCTTGAATGAGAAACTCGTCGCAAGAGTGGAAAAGTCTGTCAATGATTTCTTTGCAGAGAATCATGGGTCTGTGCTCATGCACGGAGACTTCCATCACTTCAACATTTTATCTTCCGAGCGCGGCTGGCTGGTGATCGACCCAAAAGGAGTGATCGGTCCTGCGGGTTATGAGGTGGGGCCGTTCCTGATGAACCCATGGGGCGATTTATTAAACGGGACCAACTATCGGCGTCTGACAAAGAGGCGGATCGACATCCTGCATGAACAATTGGGATTCGAGCGCGAGCGCATCCGTGAATGGGGATTGGCACACGCGGTCCTTTCTGCATGGTGGCATATCGAAGATAACACTGGTGGTGAAGAATACGCAATGAATTTTGCTGAAATGATGGCTGATCTGCCTCTTCATTCATAAAATAAAACAGCCTCTCAAATGAGAGGCTGCATTTTGTATTAGTAAGCTTAAGGCGAAAAAGTTGATGTAAATGAGTCAAGTTTTGAACGAATTTGAAAACAAGCAAAAACCTATCATATCCCATGCACAACGGATTTTGCATAGGCGAATTTCTTGATATGGCAGAGATAGCTCGTCACCTATTATGCGGCGAATGGCGTTGAGCGCCTTGTCCCAAGGGATGGGAGCAAAAAGAGAATTTGGCCGTTTATTTGGTTTAGGGTATGACGACGCTCTGCATTTGGTTGTATGCTAATCATAGCACGTCTCGTCCGTCTGAGACGTAGTCTCGCTAGATATTATCCGAAATTAAATTGGGACGCTGATTCACGCAGACAAACGCAGATTTTTTCTTCTTAAATCAGCGAAATCAGCGTTTATCTGCGTCCAAAATTTGTTTTCGCTTATTACGGATAAAGTCTATTGTACTCTTTACATTCCGAATAGATTGAATATTACAAAACCCAGCGCCAATACCGCGCCAATTTTCTTGAACATATCGGTATTCAAGGCAGGCACAAAAGCAGACAGACCATACCAGAGGAAGAAAAGCCATAAACACCAGGAAGCAATCGAGTCAGGCAAAGTCATTTCAATATCTCCTTTAGATTTGTTTGCAATTCTGAGTGAGATACCCCTTCATCGTTTGGGAAGATACGCATAAGGGATGTAATAAATACAGCCTCCCGGGCAGGAGGCTGTATTTTGGGAAACGAAATTGGGTTACATCCCAATAAGACTTAAAACAGCGTATGCGAGTGCCAGCCAGGGCGCTATCGTGCCAAGGATTGGAACAAAGGCCGCGAGGCCAAAGCATAGGAAGAACAACCACATACACCAACCGGAAATTGTCTTAGGCATCGAAATGTTCATTTTGCATTCTCCTTATAGAATGATTCTTGGCTGTCCACACCGGACAGCTCTACCATATACAACCCTGCTCGGTTTCAGGGGATACGCAAGAAACCTGATTACAGCCTCTCGTATAAGAGGCTGTTTTACCAGCACAAATCGATCTTATTTACCAAGAAAGGTAAAGATCGCTACACCTGCGGCTAGTAAGCCAAACACAATCTCATTGCCGAAGATGCCAAATGCATCCAGCGCGAATACTACAAAGAACAAAATGGTACACCAGGCGGCAATTGTTTTAGGCATGTTCATTTTATCGTCTCCTTATGAGTTTATACATTTGGCTGTCCAGATTCAGCCATTCTATAAAGAAAACACCGGTGAGGTTTCAGAGATGCGAGGCAGGAGTTGATTTCTCATTCGCTTTTCATAAGTTCAACAGCGTGGTGATGGCTGTAACAAGTGCAAGGACTGCCCCCACCAGCATGGACATGTCGCTTTTTAGGGCAGGTACAAAGTGCCTTAAACCATACCAAAAGAAGAAGGCAATCGTAAAATAATCGGCAAGAGTAGACCAGCTCATTTCAAAATCTCCTTTTATTGGATGGATTTTTTTAATTATCCTACAGACCACTTTATACAAGTAACCCGCTTTCTTTTTGGTGGTTGCGCGCTGCGTG
Source organism: Anaerolineae bacterium (assembly GCA_022616105.1). Classification (GTDB taxonomy): domain Bacteria; phylum Chloroflexota; class Anaerolineae; order Anaerolineales; family Villigracilaceae; genus Defluviilinea. The sequence goes on from JAKEFL010000162.1 coordinate 11,735, forward strand.
GTAGAATTTGGTTACACTTTTGTTCCCTACAGACCCTAAAGGTCTTCCTTTGCAATCCGCAATACAGTAAAGTTTGAACTTCTCATCCCATCAATACAGAATCTCATACTGCGGCAAAGATCTTTAGGGTCTCCATATTTGCTCATGACAACAATCACAACCCCAGCTGAATTTTCAATGCAACGTACGCACGTCTCGGATCGCACCAGCCCTGTGCGCTGGGTCTGGTCCCATGCGCGGCGCCACAGGTGGATCATCATTATGATGATTGTTGGCGCCATCGGGAATGCCGCGCTTGCCGCAGTTGTGCCCGTGCTGACTGGTGATGCGTTCAATGCAATGCTCAAGCCTGTTCCAGATACAAGCGTTCTTGTCCCGCTCGCATTGATCATTGGCATCTCGCAGGTGATACGGGGAGCCCTGCAACTTGGGCGCAACTTCGGTGCGGAACTGCTCGCACAAAAATTGGAACGCTCTGTTCGCGATGAGCTGTATCTGTCTTTGCTCGGCAAGAGCATGACCTTTCATAATTTGCAACCTGTCGGTGATACGATGGCGCGCACCACAAATGACGTGCGCGAAGTGAATTATATGTTCAGCCCGGGGATCAATCTGGTAGTCGGTTCACTTATTTTCATATTCATGCCGATCTTCGTTGCCGGGCGTTATCACCCTTCGCTTGCCGTTACGCCCATTGTTTTCATCGTCCTTTATTTCTGGTTCCTTGTGCGTTATTTGAAAACCCTCGCACCGATCACAGATGAAGTGCGCGCCACGTTCGGAAAGATGAATACGCATCTTTCTGAATCTCTGGATGGTGTGGAAGTGGTAAAGGGTGCCTCACAGGAAAATGCGGAAGTGGATCGTTTCGTGGTCAACGCCAGCCGCGTACGTGACGCATTCGTAAAACAGGGTGACCTCGAAGGACGCTATGTTGCCATGCTGTTGCTCGGTTCTGCCTACGCTGTTGGCTTGTTTCATGCTCTTCTGCTTTTCCGCAGCGGAATCCTTGACCTCGGCGCGGTGGTAGCATATTTTGGTCTGCTTCGTTTGCTTGAATTTCCAACGTTTGTATCCACGTTTGCCTATTCGCAGATCTCGCTGGGCATCTCAGGGGCTCGTCGAATATTAGACTTGATGAATCGCGAAACGAACCTCGACCAGAACGCGGAAGGGTATGCAGATTCAATGAGAGGTGAGGTGGAGTTTCGGAATGTGAGTTTCAACTACGCGTTGAGCGGAGTCATTCGTCCCGAGCGGAGGGCTGAGCGCTCTTCGCGAAGCCCGCAGTCGAAGGGCGGAGGTATTGAGGTTACTCACCCTTCGACTACTCTCGCTATCGCTCGCTCCGCTCAGGGCGAAGATGCTCGGGACGAAGTATTGCAAAGCATTTCCTTCAAAGTCAAACCGGGGCAAACGGTTGCAATTGTGGGACAAACCGGCGCAGGCAAAACTTCGCTGGTAAAACTGATCAACCGTACGTATGACACAACACAGGGACAGGTCCTTGTGGATGGCGTGGATGTGCGCGATTGGAATCTCGCCGCGCTTCGTTCACAGGTCTCAATGATCGAGCAGGATATCTTCCTTTTCTCGCGGTCTGTCAGTGATAATATCGCGTTCGGGAAACCGGGAGCAGACCAGGATGAGGTGGAAATGGCCGCGCAATCTGCCCAGGCAGATGATTTCATCCAATCCTTCGATAAGGGCTATGAAACCGTCGTCGGTGAAAGAGGCGTCACGTTATCTGGCGGACAACGCCAACGCATCGCATTGGCACGTGCTTTCCTCACAGATCCGCATATTTTGATCCTGGATGATTCCACTTCCGCGATTGACTCCGCGACGGAAGACAAAATCCAGCGCGCCATCGCCAACGCCGCGCGCGGACGCACGACCTTCATCATTACGCATCGCTTATCGCAAATCAGATGGGCTGACCTGATCATCGTGCTTCGCAAAGGAAAGATCGCCGCGATCGGTGCGCACGATGAGTTGATGAAAACATCAGATGCATATTCGAGGATATTTAGAGAATAACATGTCATTGCGAGGAGCCTCGCGTTGAGCGGAGTGAGCCGATAGGCGAACGCAGACGAAACGCAGGCGACGAAGCAATCTCAAGTAACCTATAAACAAGTAATTGTTTGAAAACACGAGATTGCCACGTGGCGCCTTGGCGCCACTCGCAATGACGTAAGAGGAGCCATGGGTTTCTTTTCAGGACTAAACGACGAAAAATACGACCGCCAGTACACCGACCGTGAACTGATGCGTCGCATCCTTGAATATTTCAAACCACAGACCAAACGTCTTGTCTGGGTAACGGTGCTTGTCATTGTCCTGGCAGGCATCGGCGCGGCATTGCCGGTTGTCGTTGCGCGCATGGTGGATTCCTTGCGAGAGCAACCTTCTCTGCAAGCCATTAGCCTTGTTAGCGTGACTGTTCTATTGATCGGTATAGGTTTATGGGGATTGAACTGGGCGCGGCGCAGCCTGGTTGTGCGTGCGGTGGGTGACGTGGTTCTCGATCTGCGAACGCGCGCCTTCCGCGCCGCGGCCGAACATGACCTGTCGTTCTACGATCAATTCTCCTCCGGGCGCATTGTCTCGCGCATTACATCAGATACAAACGATTTTGGTCAACTTGTTGTCATTGTCACAGACGTAGGCTCGCAGATCGTTCAGGCGGTCATCCTCGGTGTGGTGTTGTTCCGCACCGATTTGCGACTGTCATTGATGTTGATGGTTTTCCTGCCCATCATCTTTGCAGTGGCAGGCGGCTTCCGCGTGCTGGCTCGCAGGGTCACCAAGCGCGGCATGAAAGCCATGTCAGATGTGAATGCCGCGATCAAGGAAACCATCAGCGGCATCTCCATCGCGAAAAATTTCCGTCAGGAAGAAAGCATTTTCAAATCCTTCGATGAATCAAATGAGCAGTCTTATCATGTCAACGTGCAGCGCGGCTTTGTCCTCTCGTTGGTCTTCCCCACACTCAACGCGTTGGGCGGGATTTTCGTTGCCATTCTCCTTTATGTTGGCGGCTTGAGTGCGGCGCAGGGCATCGTCACTGTCGGTGCGTGGTATCTTTTTATTATGAGCCTCGACCAGTTCTTCTTCCCTATACTCAACCTTTCCGCGTTCTGGGCGCAAATCCAGGCGGGACTCTCCGCGGCAGAACGCGCCTTTGCGTTGATCGATGCGGACCCGAATGTCGTTCAAACGGATCAGCGGGATGTGCCCCCGTTAAAAGGAAACATTCACTTTGACGATATCCATTTCCGTTATACGGATAACGAACCGATTCTGAATAGCTTCAACCTGCTCATACAGCCCGGAGAGACTCTTGCCCTTGTCGGTCATACCGGCGCTGGGAAGTCATCCATTGCAAAGCTGATCGCGCGCTTTTATGAATTTCAACAGGGGCGTCTGTTGATTGATGGACACGACATCCGCACATTTGATTTGGCGCAATATCGTAAACAGTTGGGAATCGTATCGCAGGTTCCATTCCTGTTTTCGGGAACTGTGGCAGATAATATCCGTTACGCTGTGTCAAGTGCTTCGGATGATGAAATCATGACAATGGCACGCGAGATAGGCGATGGCGAATGGCTGGAAACGCTCCCAAACGGAATCCAGACCGAAGTCGGGGAAAGAGGCGCACGTTTATCCATGGGTCAGAGACAACTCGTCGCGTTGATGCGAGTCCTTTTGCAGAAGCCTGCCATTTTTATCCTGGATGAGGCGACTGCCAGCATCGACCCATTTACCGAGTGGCAGATCCAGCAGGCATTGAATTTGATCTTGAAAAAATCCACGAGTATTCTGATCGCGCACCGGCTTTCAACAGTCAAAGCCGCAGACCGGATTGTAGTCATGGAAAAGGGATCGATTATCGAAGAAGGGAATCACAATGGGCTGCTCGCGCAGGGCGGGCATTACGCCACGTTATATAACACCTATTTCCGTCATCAAAGTTTGGCTTATGTAGAGCAAGCCAGGGAGATGGTGAACTAGTGTACCGATGGGGATTCAAGAAAGTTGATCCTCTTTCTTAATCGAGTGTGGTACACAAGTAAGTGACGTGGTGCGGGATGGCATCCCGCTTACGCCTGAATTGGCGGGATAACACATCGTACTCGAGGGGTATCCCGCCTCACGAAGTACATCACTTATATTGAGCCACTACCCTTAATTGAAGTAGTTGTTTATAGAATTCGGGGAAGTAAAACAAGGTAGGGATTTCCCTACCCGATGGTAAGCAAATCCTTATTGACGTTATCTCAAGTCATTCCCATAATTAAACTAAAAATTGCAAAAGCATTGCTTGTAACATATTGGTGACTGAAAGGGGATTGAACCGGGCTTTATGCAATTCTATATTAAGTTGGGCTGAGCCAGCCAACCATATGCTGAAATCAGTCAAATCATTTTAGTTCCGTTATTGCAGGGGATTTATTTTATATCTCATTGGTATCCTATGGAGGTATGAATATGAAATTAATACAGTGCTTATTTTTTATTTCAGTGCTCGCAGTATTTTTGAGTGGCTGGGAATACCCAAGCTCATTTCCCAAGACGGCTCTAGCCCAATCCTCTGACCCGGTCTTCGTGGGTGCAGGCGATATCACCAACTGTAATCGGACCCAGGATGAAGAGACCGCAAAACTTCTCGATAACATTTCTGGTACCGTTTTCACTCTCGGGGATAACGCTTACCCGGATGGGACAGCAAGCCAATTCACTAACTGCTACGGACCCACCTGGGGTCGTCACAAGAATCGTACACGCCCCTCAGCGGGTAATCACGATTACCACCCGGCCGGTGCATCTGGCTACTATGGCTATTTTGGGTCGGCAGCCTCGCCTCTGGATAACAACTGCACCAGCAACTGCAAAGGATATTATTCCTACAACCTGGGAGCATGGCACATCATCGCCCTTAATAGCGAGATCTCTCATAGTGCCGGCTCAGCACAGGAGCAATGGTTGCGAGCTGACTTAGCTGCTAATCAGAGCGTGTGTACCCTGGCTTACTGGCACAAACCTCGCTTTAGCTCAGGCCAGCATGGCAACATCGCCAGTACTCAGACGTTTTGGCAGGCACTCTATGATTATGGTGCAGACGTGGTGTTGAGTGGTCACGATCATACCTACGAACGGTTTGCACCTCAAAACCCGAATGGACAAGCTGACTCAACTCGAGGTATTCGCGAGTTCATTGTGGGAACAGGTGGAGGGGGTTTATATCCCTTCCCCAGTATTCAACCGAACAGCCAGGTGCGCAATAACACCACTTACGGCGTGTTAAAGTTAACTCTACATTCAACCAGCTACGATTGGGAATTCGTCCCGATCGCAGGTCAGACCTTCACCGACTCTGGCAGTGGGAACTGTGTGGGTGGAGGAACAAATCCGACACCTACCCGAACACCAACATCTGGTCCGACCCCGACTCGCACCCGAACTGCTACGGCTACGCCTTCGCAAACAATGACTGCAACACTAGGTTCTTCTGACTTGATTTTCGCTGACAGCTTTGAGTCAGGTAATCTGTCGGCCTGGTCATCGACCCTAACTGATTCTGGTGATCTCAACGTGAACGCGATAGCGGCTTTGGTCGGCAGCTACGGGCTGCGGGCAGTCATAGATGATAATAACTCCATTTATGTCACCGATGACCGCCCCAACGCTGAGCCGCGTTACCGGGCACGCTTCTATTTTGATCCGAACTCGATCTCAATGGTCAGCGGAGATACTCACTTTATCTTCAACGGCTTGGAGGGCACATCCACTGCTGTGATACGCCTAGATTTCCGAAGGGATTCAGGAGCTTACCAACTCAGAGCCAGGATATTGAATGACGGCTCAACCTGGGCTGACACAAGCTGGTTCACAATTACCGATACATCCCACTTTATCGAGCTAGATTGGCGAGCGGCAACTTCAGCGGGTGCCAACAATGGAGGACTGACACTTTGGATAGATGGCATTCAACAAGCCAACTTAACCGGCATGGACAACGATTCTCAACGTATCGATCGTGCTCGACTAGGGGCAGTAAGCGGAATTGACACTGGCACGCGCGGGACGTATTACTTCGATGCCTTCGAATCGCGGCGGCAAACATACATTGGGCCAACGGCTGCCGGGCCGACCTCGACCCCGATCCCAACGTCAACTTCGACGCCAACGGCCACAAAGACTCGTACTCCGACACTAACACCCATATTGACGGCTACAGCAACGCGCACCCTAACGCCGATATTCACGCCGACCGCCACGGTGACTCAAACCTCAACACTAACACCCACGCCAACGGCTACGGCGACGCGCACCCTGACATCGACATCCACACCAACCGCTACAGCAACTCGTACCCCGACATCAACGCCGACGGCTACAGCGACGCGCACCCCCACGCCGACACATACCCGAACCTCAACACCAACGCCGGCCACCATGCACATTGGCGACTTGGATGGGACGAGCACCAGTCAAAGTGGTAGATGGACTGCTACCGTGACCATCACAGTGCATGATGCCTCTCATAACCCGATCACCAATGCCACGGTCAGTGGCTCCTGGAGTAACGGTGCCAGCGGCACGGCCTCCTGTACTACTGGAACAAATGGCCAGTGTAGTGTAAGTATCAGCAACATTTCCAATGGGAACCACAGTGTTACCTTTACTGTAAATAATGTTACTCACGCTACATTTGCCTACATTTCGAGCAGCAACCATGATCCAGATGGTAGCAGTACTGGCACCAGGATCGATATTGCCAGACCATAAGATATCCGCGCTACAAGAGAAGTTGATGATCGGTAATAATTAAACAAAGTGGACGGCGAATGCCGTCCATTTTCATTGTTTATATGTGCTTCGTGCTACGCGGGTCAAGGGCGTCACGCAACCCATCACCAATGAAGTTAATACATAATACCGTTAGCAGGATAAACAAGCCCGGAAAGAACCATAGCCACGGCGCAGTCTGGACGTACTTCACTGCGGTGTCGAGCATGTTTCCCCAACTGGCGGTTGGTGTTTGAACGCCCAAGCCGAGAAAACTGACATAAGACTCACTCAGGATCGCGGCGGAGACTCCCAGAGTGCTGGAGACAATGATTGGAGCCATGGTATTAGGCAATAAATGCCGGAAGATAATGCGCGCATCCGAAACACCCAGCGCGCGTGACGCCGAAATGAAATCCAGTTGTTTCAATGATAAAACGTTGGCGCGCACGATCCTTGCCAGATACGTCCAACTGGTAAACCCGATGACAAGAATGATAACGATCACGCTCCCGCTGAATGTCCGTCCGAGCACATCAATTGGGGGAACTCTTCCGCCGAGCGCTTTTGACAGTACCAGGAGCAGGAACAGGCTTGGGATGATCAGCATCGCTTCGGTAATCCGCATCAGCACATCATCAATCCAGCCGCCGAAGTAACCCGCTACAGCGCCGATCAGTACCCCAACAACCACTTCCACAATTGCTGCAAAGATGCCAATAGTCAATGAGATTTGCCCGCCATAGATCGTGCGCGCCAGGATATCGCGCCCGATAGTATCTGTACCAAATGGATGTTCACGCGAAGGTGGTTGGAGTTTTTTTGCCAGGTCGTTGCAATTGGCGTATGCCTCTGATGTCAAATATTTGCCTGTCGGTTCACACAACCCTCTGGAAAAGAACAATCCTCCCAGCCAAATATAAGCCAGTATTGTGAACATGCCGGCCAGCGCCGCAACTGCCGCCTTGTGGCGACGGAACCGTCTCCATGCCAGCCGCCAGGGATTCTCAATCTCAGACTCTGCCATGCCTTTACGCACTGTGGTTTTGGGGATTGCCGTTGAGGTCATTGTCAGTTCTCCGCTCGAGTCGGGATGATATTTTATTCGATCCGAATGCGCGGGTCGAGGAAAGAATATGCGATATCCGTGATAAGCTGGAAGATCACCACGGCAATACCTGTCATCATCAGAATACCCATCAAAACCGGGAAATCAGACTGGGTGAGGTGCGTTATAAAGAGACGCCCGGTGCCGGGCCAGGCGAAGATGCTTTCCGTCACCACGGCGCCCGCGAGCAGGAAGGGAATATCCAAGCCGATCAGTGTGACGAAGGGAAGTGTTGCATTGCGCAGGGCATGGCGCATCACCACCACCATCTCACGCAACCCCTTGGCGCGCGCCGTGCGGACATAATCCAAACCGAGCACTTCCAACATGGAGGAGCGCACGTAACGGCTATAGCCTGCAATGCTAATGATCGAGAGCGATAATACAGGCAGGACCATGTGCAACGCAATCTGCCCAGGCGTGCGCCCAACCTCAGGGTCAAACATTCCCACAGTGGGCAGGTGCGGCAACCCCCATTCCTTGAAGTTCACACTGAATAAGTACATGAATAACAAGGCAATTAAAGGGATGGGGATCGAAAACCCTATAAACGAAAGACCTGTAACGATATTATCGAAGAGTGTATATTGCCTGATTGCCGAATATACCCCCAGGAAGAGTGAGATGATAATAATAACGATCTCAACCGTGACCATGAGCAGGAGGGTATTTGGCAGGCGTTCGGTGATCAATTCGGTCACAAGGCGTTTGTTGATCAGGGAGTTGCCAAGATCGCCGCGCAAGATTCCAAGCCTTCTGCCGGGTGTTTCGCCTACGCCATCACCATCCATGTCAATCTTCATCCAGTCGTTGCCAGCCAGCCAGACTAAATACTGTATATAAACCGGTTGATCCAAACCCAACTGGCGGCGGAGCCGCTCTCTATCCTCGGGCCTTGGCGGCGTGCGCACACCCAGGGATGCGATCGGATCTCCAAACGCCTGCATCAACACAAACAGGATGAGGCTGATCAGGAATAATTGCGGGATGGCCTGGATAACGCGCCGAATGATGTAATTGACCATAAGGCTTGGATCCTTTCAAGTTGGACTCAATGGACGGAACGGAAGAAATGACCCGATCCGTCCATGATTGATGTCATTGCGAGGGCGTTCTCTGCCCGAAGCAATCCCCAATTTGATGAAGAGATTGCTTTGCCATCACGCTTCGTCTTCGCTACGCTCAGCGCGATGGCTCACAATGACATATGTAAAGTTATTTATTCACTGATGGTCCATTCATGCGCATTCCAGAAAGGTGTCGCGCCAGAAAACCTCACACCTTGCAGGCGATTGCTCAATGCCCAGAGGTCTGGGTCCTGCCATATACCAACCCAGACCACATCGTTATGCATAATCTCTCCAATTTGATAATAGAGCTCCTTGCGAGCTTCGGGGTCGGTTTCAGTGGCTTGCTGGTTAAACAGCGCATCCAGTTCCTCATTACAGTAACCCTGCCAGTTCCCACCGTCCGGATTATCCGCGCCAACAACATCCGAGCATAGCCAATTGTAAGATGCTTCCGGATCAGGGAAAGCGCCGGCACTAGAGTATTCAGCGATGTCATATTGACCTGTAGCCTGGGGACCGCCATTGGCGTAATCGTTGAAGTAGTCGTCGCCGTAATTCACCAATTCAACGCCAATCCCAACCTGCGCCCACATCTGCTGCACAACGGCTTGAACATCCTTGCGTAACTGCCGCTGGTTCGCGATATAGCGCAAAACCAGTTCAGTTCCCTCCTTGTCGCGGGTGCCATCTCCATTGGAGTCCACCCAGCCAGCCTCATCCAGAAGACGATTGGCTTCCTCTGGATCATAAGCATAGGGTGTCAAATTGGGGTTCCCATAAGGCGGTGTGCTATCCCAGAAAGTGACAGGTACTTCGGTTAACCCACCAAGCAGATCTTGAACAATTTTCTGACGGTCGGTAGCGTGCACGATAGCCTTACGTACATTCACCTCCAACATCGCTGGATGCGCTGTAGCAGGGTCGAAATTCAGGAACCAGCCCTCATCGTAGCCGGAAGGCTGGGTAACGAATTGTGCAACGCCGCTATTGTTGATGGCATCTGCCTGGGACCAGTCGAGGAAGGAGCCAATGTCTGTGTCACCAGCTAAAATGGCAACTTCCTGCGCGGCGTCATCCGCCATACGGATGAAGACCTGCTCCAGCTTGGGCGGGTTGATCCAGTTTGGGTTGGCTTCGAAAATCATATGGCTGTCGGTTTCCCACTCACTGAACACAAACGGACCCACACCCACAGTCGGCGCGGTGTTCCATGCTGCGTTATCGAGCGTGCCATCTGCCTCGAACACTGGGCGAAGCACATGTTCGGGAATCACACCGTATTGAAAGAGCTCAACTAGCCACGCCGCAAAGGGCTCTGTGAAATTGACAACTAAAGTGTGATCATCAGGTGCCTCCACACTTTCCACGTAATCTTCATATGGAAAGCGGCTGCCAACAATATTGGAGTCTGCCATGTACATATCATACGTGAAAACGAAGTCGTTCGCCGTCACCGGCTCACCGTCGCTCCAAAATACATCGTCACGCAGATTTATTGTTAGTGTTAGGCCATCCTCGCTCGGAACAGGAATTTCTGTGGCGATCTCCGGGACAGGATTATTATCCGGGTCAAATGACCATAGGCTCTTGAGCCAGAATTCCGTCGTAATGGTCGAGAACCACTGCTGTGCGTAGAGCGGACTAAGAGTAGTCGGCTGTTGCACGAAGGTAACCACGGCAATTCCACTGAATTCCGGCGCAGCAGGCTCAGTTGCCGCCGGTGGTTCGGTGGCGGGTGGAGCCGCAGGTTCAGTCGCTGCTGGAGGTTCGGTTGCTGCAACCCCACCACAAGCCGCCAGAGTCATGCTCGCGATGACAACGAGCGAAAGCAGAAGATATAGTTTATTGTGTTTCACGTTTCTCCTCCTGAGAGAATCTATTGAATTTCAACACGTTGGGAAATGGGAAATATGTATGGTGGTCTTCTTCGCGAGACCTCCTTTCAAATCTATTTTACCGCTTGCTTCATTTTTAGCTACGCATGTCTGACATGCGTGCGGCAATCTGTAAAAAATTATACAGCAAATTGGTTGCTTGCGCAGATTGAGATTAAGGTTCAGTATCAAAAACCCCCTCTGCGGAGGCATCGTTTTTTGAATTTGTTCAGAGGTGGATTGCACATATTCTTGACATGTTCAATCTTTCTGGATATAAACCCGCTTCCAGCTTCGCCGACAGTTGGATTCAAAAACAAGAATCTTTTATCTCCCTCCACGACTCTCTTATAGCTATCAATAAAAATGGGCAGCATTGCTGCCCATCCATGATTTACAAATGTCTGGTGCTTCTAGGGTCGAAGGCATCTCGTAACCCATCGCCAATCAGGTTGATACATAGAATTGTAGCCACAATAAATATGCTTGGGAAGACCCACATCCACCACGAACCTTTCTGAATGAATGTTTGTGCGGCAGTGAGCATGTTGCCCCACGAGGCAGTGGGTGGTTGAATCCCCAGCCCAAGGAAGGACACATACGCTTCTAAAAGAATGGCACCAGCCAGACCCAGGGTTGTGGAGACGATGATGGCGCCCATCGTATTCGGGATCAAATGTCGGAAGAAGATGCGCATATCGCTGGCTCCCAGCGATTTAGAAACAGAGATGTAATCCAACTCACGCAGGGAGAGCACGTTGGCGCGCACAATACGGGCAAGGAACATCCAGGAGGTCACCCCAATCACGAAGATCACGATGGCAACGCTTCCACTGAAGGTCTGCCCAAAGATGGTGAAGGTTTGAATATCCCTGCCTAAAAATTTGCCAAGCACGATCAACAGAAACAGGGATGGGATCGAAAGCATTGCCTCGGTAAAACGCATGAGGAGCGAATCCACCCAGCCGCCGTAATAAGCGGCAATGCCACCGATCAACGTGCCCAAACTCACCGAAAGAAAGACAGACAGCACCCCAACAACGAGAGAAATTTGCCCGCCATGGATGATACGTGCAAAAATATCGCGCCCGGTGCTATCTGTGCCCATCCAGTGTACTTCAGATGGAGGACTCAGACGCCCTTGCAGGTCAACTGCATTTGCCCGTTCTTCATTCACGAGGAGGGATCCGATGATGATAAAGAGAAGCAGGATGCAAAACCCAATCATACCAAGCAACGCCATGCGGTGCTTTCGGAACCGCCTCCAAATCAATTGACCAGGTGTGAGAGCCTGTTCAGCAGATTCGCCTCCGAAGGACGGGGTACCTAAAGTTGCTATATCGGTAGTCATGTGATTGCCTTCATTTAACTGAGCCGGATGCGCGGGTCGACAAAAGTGTACAACACATCTGTGATGATCGTGAAGGCCACAACTGCCGTTGAGACAATTAATAAAATACCGAGCACAACCGGATAGTCACTACGCTGTGCATATTCCCAGAATAATCGTCCCATGCCCGGCCAGGAGTATACGGATTCTGTCACGATGGCACCGCCAAGCAGGAAGGGAATGTCCAGGCCTACAATGGTTACCAGCGGTAATGCCGCATTGCGAAGCGCATGCTTGAAAAGAACCACCCGACTGGTGAGTCCCTTCGCGCGGGCAGTCCGGACGTAATCCAAGCCCAGCACCTCCAGCATGCTTGTTCGCACGAAGCGCGAATAACCGGCAGTTTGTACAATGACAAGCGCGGAAACTGGAAGGATCAGGTTTTTGATGTATTCCACCGGGTCTTTCTTGTCCCAAACTGCTGCCCCGGTCGGCAGGTAGGGCAATCCCCACTCCTTGAATTGCACCGCAAATATCAACATGAGACCCAACGCGCTAAAAAAGATGGGGATTGAATACCCAATAAAGGAAAAGGAGGTAATGATATTATCCACTGCAGAATATTGTTTGACCGCCGAAATAATACCGAGTAAAAGCGCAATTGACACAGTAATGATCTCGGTGGTAAACATCAGAATCAAGGTATTTGGCAGGCGCTGGGCAATCATCTCGGAAACCGGCTGTTTTGCGAAGAAGGACTGTCCCAGATCACCCTGAACTGCCAAGCCAAGCCACTTGAAATATTGAACTGGCAGAGGCTGATTCAACCCAAGACGTTCGCGCAAAGCCGCCTTATCTTCGGCGCTCATGCGCGGGTTGGCCGCATATTGCGCGATCGGATCCCCCGAAAAGCGCGTTAGGAGAAAACACAATACGGTAATAATCATCAGTGTAAATAATGCTTGAACAGCGCGCCGCGCAATATATGACCACATGAGAACCTCCAATATTGCTATTGCCTAACTTTATCTTACACGAGAGGCAGAGGGATTCCCCCTGCCTCTCGTTTCGAGCATGAATCTAACTCATTTCTTGCTTATTCTGTTACGTCCCAGAGTTCAGCGTTCCAGTTTATATTGCTTTGAGGACCAATAGGACCAAAGACAAAGCGGGGTGTGGAGCCGAAGATATCTCCACGGGCATACAGCGGAATGACGTAGTAATTTTCAGCGATGTATTTCTGGGCTTCGTCCATGATTGCCTTGCGAGCCGCAGTATCAACTGTATCGAGTGAAGAATCGATCAGGTCAGACAGGAACGGGTCGCAGTTGTGATACCAGTTGGTGCCATCTGGCTTGTCGGCACTTGGAACCGATTCACATTGGAAGTTGTCGGTGTAGGGATCAGGGTAGAAGCCTGTGGTGTACCCACCCATATCGTAGTTGCCGGTGGTCAGAGGACCACCATCCACATACTGGCCGAAGAACGTACCGGCAGGGGTGTGAATCGGTGTGAACTCAACACCGATCTTGGCAAGGTCAGACTGAACAGCAGTGGCAGCGTCAATACGAATTGGAGCAGTGGTGGTTTCAAAGTTGAACGAGAGTTTAACATTCTCGCCATTGCAGTCACCTGCGCGAATGCCATCTGCGCCCAAAGTGTAGCCAGCTTCATCGAGCAAAGCGGCGGCGGCATCTGGGTCATAGCCTTCAACCGTCAGGTTGGTATTTGTCCAGGCAGTGTTAGGCCACTGGCTTACAGGCACAGCAGTATAGCCACTGAGCAATGTGTCCACAATGGCTTGGCGGTTAATGCCGAGGGTAATGGCTTTGCGAACATTGATATCCTTGAATGGACAGAAGCCCTCGTTATCTGCTATACCGCGGCCATCCACACCTTCTGTGCGACCCAGGTTGAAGAAATAGTGTTCAAAGTCTGAACCAGCGATAACGGTAAGTTTGACACCTGGTTCGAGTTCCTGCATTGTGGTGATATCGCCTTCAGAGAAGTTCGGGTACCAGTCCACGTCACCCGTTTGCAGGGCGGCAAGCGCGGCGGCAGAGTCTGCCACGAAGCGGATCTGGACGCGATCCAACTTGGGGCGGCCTGCATAGAAGTTCGGGTTGGGCAGCAGGGTCATGAAGTCGCCAGGCACCCATTCTGTGATCACGAACGGACCAGAGCCTACAGTGGGCTGGTGAATGAAATCGTTGCTTTCCAGTGCGGTCTCCCCAGCGAGAATATGCTCGGGGATAAGACCGCCACTATTGTTTGGTCCCTGTGTGAACAAGGTCTGCCAGGGTGGGTAGAGTTCAGCGAATTTGATCACAGCGGTTAGATCATCTGGGGTTTCGATGCTGGCGATCTTGTCATAACCAGTCTTGGTGGCAACAGCATTACCGGGATCCACAATGGCTTCCCAGGTGAACTTCACGTCTTTGGATGTGAGGGGTGTACCGTCAGACCAGAACAGGCAGTCCTTCAACTTCCAGGTGATTGTCAAACCATCAGCAGACACACCACCATTTTCGGTGGTTGGGATCTCTGCGGCCAGTTCGGGCACTAAGGTACTCTGGTCATCCCATTCAGCGAGACCTACAAGGGTCAACTGGGTGACCCAAATCGCAAAGGACATCTGGCTGAAGTACGGAACGATGCTGTCAGGTTCCTGATCAAAGGCACCGGTGACAGATTTGCCACCATCGGGGAAGGCAATCGGTTCAGTCCCAGCCGGTGTACAAGCGGCAGGTGCTTCTGTAGCAGCTGGCGCTTCAGTGGCGGCTGGCGGTTCAGTGGCGGCCGGCGGTTCAGTTGCAGCTGGCGCTTCGGTTGCTGCGGGCCCACACGCTGCCAGAACCATGCTGGCGAGGGCGAGCAGTGATAGGTAAGCAAATAGTTTGTTGCGTTTCACGTTTCTCCTCCAAGAGATATAGATTGTTTACATTATATAGGGTAGATCAAAAAGGTATAAGCGGCGAGGC
>JAKEFL010000163.1 GCA_022616105.1 Anaerolineae bacterium
AGAAGAGCATAAAAGGTGCAATGACCACCATGATGCGAATAACGTTCACCTGGAATGTCAAACGGTTCACCAGCCTTAGGCTTTGGTTTTTCACCTATGGGGATGAAAGAGAATTCAGCCTCGGGGTCTATCCAACGGCGGATCAGCCAGGCAGAGGCCATCCGGTCCACACCAATGTTTTTCCAGGTAACCCATTTCATATTTTCTCTCCGCGTCTCGATGTCAATTTTTCGCGCACGTGCAATCCGAGTTCTGAATGGAAAAAGTCTTGCGATGCCGCTTGCTGATATAGCTTAGAGATTTCCTGCAAATCAGCTCTCGGTTTTTCAAGTCTTTTCAAAAGATCGGAATAGACTACATCCACCTGTTCATTGAATTGCTTTGTAATGGATTCATTATCCGCCCCCAAAATGGTGCTTGCTCGCCACGAATAAGCCTCGCCTCCCATTTCCTGAATCTCAGCCGTCAGCCACTGGACCTGTTCCGCGGTGCGCGGTTGATCGGGGAGAATCCAGACCGCGTCGTGAAGGAGGATCGCGCCGAGGCGTTTTAGTTTCCGCCAGACGTACACGCGCAGCGCGGAAGGCTTGGTAGGTAGCTTGTAGTGTAAGAGCAGCCAGTTGGTCATTTTGTTGATGGTCTCGGTATCGACTCTTTTGGTTCAGCGCGGACGATTTCTGTAGATTTTGATGCAGGAGACGAAACAATATCATTATCAGGGATAATGTCTTCGACATTTCGAAAGGCAGGTATGGCATAGCTTACTGCCGGGACAATAGTACCAATGATTGCGGCAAGAAAGATCAGAAGCGACATGCCGGCGCCGGGACCGGTGCCAACCAGTCCGCCAAAAATGGGGGCGAGGTTCCCATTCATAGTCATTGCGGGTTCAAACAACCGGTCGCTCAGGGGTCCTGCGATCAAAGCTCCTAATGGAATCGAAAGCTGGCCCGTAAATCGCCGCGCTGCAAAGACGCGCCCCTGTACGTCGGCAGGCGTCTTCGCCTGCCATATCGCCTGGTTGGATGAATTGCACACCGCGATAAAAAATACAGCGAAGAATCCTGAAATTGACCATACGACGACTTCGTGTCCCAGTCCCATCCCGGCGCGTCCCACGTTGACGAGGATTAAGCCCCCCAATACCCCGAGTATTTTTCGTTTGGGCCCACCCCAGATACTCATCATTAGGCCGCCGGCAACACCACCGATTGCTGTAATCGATGCAACGGTCCCAAGGATGGTTTCACTGTTTCCCGTCCGTGCCAGAATCATGGGTGTGCGCAGCACCGCAGCCATTGCCAATAAATTGACCATGAGGAAGTTAAATTGCAGACCCAGCAAGCTTGGGTTTGCAAGAAAATAACGAAAGCCATAAACAGAATCCTTTAGGATCCCGTTCCTGGCTCTCTTTCCGGTTTCAGTCTGAGGCGGTTGCGGTATTGGCACAAACAGTAGTGTCCCAATTGCCACGATAAAGGAGATTACATCAATCAGGATGATGCCTTCCAATTTGACCACGACGATTAATGCCGCCGCCAGTAATGGTGCCAGCACACGGGAGCCCTCCTCCGCCAGCGACATCATCGCGCTCGTCCGTGCGAAGTGTTTCTTCTCGACCAACAAAGTAATGGATGACGAAAAGGCTGGGAATTGAAACGATTCAAACGCGCTCGACAAAGCCAGCAACACATATAAATGCCAGATTTCCAACGAGCCGCTCCACATCAGGAAAAGAATGATCATGGTCGTAATGCCGGCCGCCAGATCGCTGACCATCATTGTCAGTTTCCGATTCCAGCGATCCACCAATACGCCCGCGAAGGGGCTGAGCACGATTCTTGGTATGTTCGAAAAGAAGATCATGGTCGTGAATGTGGTTGCCAGCCCGGTTTGCTGATACAGCCAGATCCCGATCGCAAAGGAAAATAAAGCTGTCCCAATCAATGAGATGATTTGACCAAACCAAAGGATGGTGAAGGCAGGCATTCCGGTCAAACGAGAGCGATCCATTCCTTTTCTCCAAATGTAACAACGGTTACATTTGGATTCTAGTTTGTTTTCCCTGTCTTGTCAACATAAATAACAAAGACAGGCTATGCCTGCCTAAGATGAAAATGTACGCGGGTTATCTTAAAATACTATGTCACTCTGAGGGAGCGGTTTTCGCGACCGAAGAGTCTCACCTTTCGAGAGACGAGACCCTTCGCTATACTCAGGGTGACATTATTGGGATGGATTCCGGATTGGCTTGACTCTTGGATTGAAAATTAGGCGAATTGTTGGCCAATGCAAATAAAGCGCGATGACGATCATCACGAGACCAACAAGCAATAAAAATGGCGGGTCAAGAATGAGGCCAGAGATCAAGCCCGCGATCAGGACGTAAATGTGTGTGATGAACGGAACCCAAAAGGCTAATGATGGGACAGGTGTAAGATAAAACTTTGGTCGTTGCGCAACGATGAATATCAAGGCAAGGCATAGGGTAATGACTACCACCAGACCGCGATATTCCGCAGGGACGACAAATGCGATCAGCGTGTTCGTCCCAAGCACACCGAGCAAGCCAATGACCAGACCAATGACCGGTGAAATCCATGTGCCGACCCAGTCCCTGCGGCGTGCGAAGAGACGATACCCAAAAGAAAAGAAGAATATTACCCAGAACCACGCCCAAAAGTTCGCATACGGCACACCGAAATATTGAAAGTTTAATCCCTGACCCCAATCCCAGAACCCGAAGCGGATGGCAACCGCGTCGAGAGAAAGATCAATGTTCAATGCTAACAAGCCATCCAGCACGGGACGGAGAAAATATGGCAAGCTACTTGCATCAGAGAATTCCATTACACTGTAAAGAATACATCCCCAAGCAACACCTATACCGAGTGGGACATCCAGAACCATGATGATGAATTGACCATACTCATACGCTTGAAGTTGACGAATTGTGGCAAGCTCAAGCGAAACGCCAAAGAGGATGCCCGCCAGCAGCCTGAGCAGGTTTCCCGTGCCATGCTTCCACGCGTGGGGAAGGCAAAACGCGAGCTGTAGATATAGTGTGATTTCGTAGAGGATGAAGTACGGATTGGACATGTCATAGTCTTTTATTTTGATTATACACATGCGAATTTATGGCTGTGTAAATCAAAAGGTACCGGTCATCTTTGCGAAGCAGATGACTGGCACCTAAAGTCGTATGGAATATGTGACAGTGCCTGACTGTTACTTTAGATCGCCTTCAATGAGGATTATCTTGCCATCCTTTATTTGCATCGCATCCGTTCCACCGGCAGTGACAGCCCCATTCACGTTGTAGAATGTCCAGTTGTAGGTAACCATATCTCTTTCTACTTTAAGATCGCTGATTTCCGTTCGCGCACCGCTATTAATGGTTCCCTGGATCAAAGATCGAAACGACTCTTTACCAGTGAGATAGCAAGTGCCGCGGCATTTCACATCCTCCGCTACGAGCACCATAGCCGCTTCAATATCGCCTTCATTGACTGCGAGCCAGAAACTTTGCGCGATTGCAGCGGGATCAGCAGGTATGGGTGTGGCTGTGGGAGCCGGCGGAGGCGCAATAGTCGGTTGTTCTGCAACCGGTGCGGCAGTTCCACATGCCGCAAGAGCCTGAGCTACGATGACAAACAAAATGAAAAGTATACTTTTGGTGTTCATAGATTTGCTCCTTCACAAAAACAATCTCTTTAATTCAATAAGATAACTATGCTGGGAAGGATTGGCCTTCATCCTGATCCGGCGCGGGGAGCGAGAAGTGAGCCTGTACGATAAGCCAATTATCTTCTCGCTTTTCAAGCACAGCGGTGAATCGGGCTGGGAGTGCCATTTCTTGTCCGCCTGCTGTTAACTGGAAAACAGCATCAGCAGCGGCCCATGCGACCGAACCTGCGGAAGAGATCGATGTCTCGTTCAGAATAAAGGCAGCAGATTCTGTCTGCGACCAGTCGCGTTCCGCCTGGGCTTGGATTCCTGCGATGCCAATACGCTTCTCGTCGGCGCCCGTGCCGTACATGATCACGTCGGGGTCCGGGGCAACGGAAGCCAGCAGTCGTTGGATATCGCGTTGGCGATAACTTTCCGCCCAGTTGTCTAAAACTGACTTAACGGCTTGATAGGTGGTGGGATCTGCTTTCATGGTAGTCTCCTTAAGTGATTTGAATATGACCATCATGATACAGAAATTTGTCCCCCCTGTAATGAGGTGTTCACCTCATTTTTTATAAATGACCGGCCGACTCTGTTTCAGGCCATAAATAAATCAAATTCATATACACACCTTACGCGGCCCTGCTCGAAGGCGGTCTGTGACCGCCGTATTTTGTAGGTTACACCGCAGGGTCACAGACCCTGCGGGAGCATAGGGGCGACTAATCAAATTTTCATTTCAACTGTCAAGCAGATTGTGTTGGAGGGCAAAAAGAGTAGCCGCTGACCGGGTGGAGCAGCCTATCTTTTCGTAAATGTGCATGACATGGTTGCCCACTGTCTTCTCGGCAATTACCAAACTTTGTGCCATTTGGCGATTCGAGTATCCCCGCGCGATCAACCGCAACACATCAATCTCACGTTCACTGAGTCCGGCGACGCGTTCGCGGCGCACCGGGTTGTGCGATGCCCGGCAGCTTGCAGAACGCAATTTACGGCTTCGCTGTCCAATTTTCCTGCACGAACTTCCTGGCGCATTGCCTGCGCCACTTCATCTGGTAAACGCGTTTCGCGATGAGGACGAGGTTCGATTCGAGCCTGATAATAATTGGCAGCGGCCAATAAGCGCGCCACAGCGATTTCACGTCGGACGCCGGTAAGCCATATCCTTGAGCGGACGCTTCTACCAGCGCCGCCACATTCCGTGAGTGACCGGTGAAAGCGGGCGACACCAAGTCAATGAAGTCTGCTATCACGAGGGTGGCATTATCAAACTCTTCAGTGGAGTACATGCGTGGCAGGGGCCCAATTGCCAACAAAGTATCCCAATTAGCATCTTGGGCGAGCGTGGCACATAACGAATTAAGGATTGATGCGGCGAGGGGAGCGAAAGTCAGAAGAGGGCCTCCCAGTGCCGCCGCATCAATCCGAGTTGAACGAAGCCGTGCGCAGGAGG
>JAKEFL010000164.1 GCA_022616105.1 Anaerolineae bacterium
AATCGTAAATCAAAAGATGCGTCCCACATCCCTTGAAGTTAATCTGCCTCAACTACGGAAAAATATCGAAGCCATTCGTGCGCATGTAACTCCTGCCAAAGTGATGGCAATGGTAAAAGCAAATGCCTACGGTCATGGCGTGGATGGTGTTGCACCGTTTATTGAACCTATTGTAGATTATTTCGGTGTTGCTATCCTTGAGGAGGGAATCTACTTGCGTGAGTTGGGAATCACCAAACCAATCCTCGTTGCAGGTGGGACTTTGCCTGAACAAATTCCTGAATTTATCGTACATGATTTGATCCTCACCGTATCATCGCCTGACCTGCTCGCCTCTGTTGACGCCGCGGCTGAATCCGCGAAAAAGAAACTGATCGCCCACCTGAAAATTGATACAGGTATGGAACGCATCGGTGTGCATTATTATGAAGCCGAGTCATTTTTAGAGCAGTCGCTCAAATGCAGGAACATTGAAATTGAAGGCATTTACACTCATCTTGCAAATTCAGAAGAGCGAGATCTGATCCACGCACGGTTGCAACTTGAGAGATTTCAGAACGTTTTGCGATTTTACGAAAAGCGAAGTTTGCCAACTCCGATCAGGCATATCGCAAATTCAGGTGCAGTTCTTCAGTTCCCTGAAAGCCATTTGGATATGGTGCGGCCCGGTTTGATGCTCTATGGAGTCTATCCGGTTGGAGTTTCTCACACGGTGGAAATCGAGCCTGCCCTCATATGGCGGTCGCGGGTGGCATATTCCAAAATCACGCGGCCCGGGTACCCGGTCAGTTATGGGTCGCTGTGGCAGGCTGAGGCAGAGACAAGAATCGTGACCATCCCATGTGGGTACGCGGATGGCTATTTTCGACGCATGACGAATCAAGCGCAGGTCATCGTTAATGGTAAAAAATATCCGCAAGTCGGGCGTATTTGCATGGATCAATTTATGGTCAATGTTGGCGCGGATATTGCCGAAGTGGGGGATGAGGTTGTATTATTGGGTGAAGGGATCACAGCTTATGATCTCGCCGAGTGGACAGGCACGAACGAATATGAAGTGTTGACAAATATCAATACGCGTGTGCCGCGCGTATATCTTAAGGAGTGATGGTAGAATGGAGCGATTTTGCTCTCGAGGTGAAGTGTGAAAAGTGTAATTCAGAGGTATTGGCCCATAGCAACCATCGCGGCTTTGATCGTCGTGCTGGATCAATGGACGAAGTGGCTGGTACGTGTCAACATACCAGATGGGGGAACATGGCTGCCTGATTCATTGCAGTGGTTAAGCCCATACGCGCGCATTGTTCATTGGCATAACACGGGCGCGGCGTTTGGCATGTTTCAGGATGCGAGTATGGTCTTCACTGTACTGGCTTTCATTGTGATCGCTGCCATCATTTATTATTATCCCCACGTCGAGAATTCTGATTGGTCTCTACGGCTTGCGATGAGTATGCAATTGGGAGGTGCGATCGGAAACCTGATCGACCGCCTCACACTGGGAAGGGTGACGGATTTTATTTCGATCGGAACATTCCCTGTCTTCAACGTTGCAGATGCGAGTATCAGTGTTGGCGCGGCTGTTTTGTTGCTGGGGGTATGGCTCATGGAAAGATCTGAAAAGAAAGAAAAAGCGAAGATGATGGCGTCTGATCAAACAGGTGAAACGACCAGTGACTGATCGCGTTCTACATTATCGTTTTGATAAGAAAACTCCTGAACGGCTCGATAAATTTCTTGTCGAGAAGTTGCAGGAGTTTTCGCGTTCGCGCATTCAGGGTTTGATCGCGGATGGTTTTGTAGATGTGGACGGTCGCGCGGCAAAGAAAGCTGGTCAAACACTGGAAGACGGATTCAATGTGACCGTTCGGATTCCACCGCCTGTGCCGACTGATTTGATCCCTGAACAAATCCCACTCGATATCCTTTTTGAGAATGAAGATCTAATTGTGGTCAATAAACCCGCGGGCATGGTGGTTCATCCTGCAGTTGGACATGCAAGTGGAACACTGGTCAACGCGGTTTTGGGATATGATCCTGATATCGAAGGCATCGGCGGCGAAGAACGCCCAGGCGTTGTCCACCGTCTCGATAAAGGGACCTCAGGCTTGATCCTGCTTGCGAAAAACGAACGCGCGCATCGCTGGCTGCAGGACCAATTCCGCTTGCGCAAAGTGGAAAAAACATACCTGGCACTCGTGGATGGCAAACCTCCAACTCCCTCTGGCCGCGTGGAAACATATATTGGTCGCGACCCGCGCCACCGCAAACGAATGGCGATTGTCTCCGAAAGCAGGGGTCGTGAAGCGATCTCGGAATACAAAACAATTGAAGCTTTCAAAGATCATACTTTGTTGGAATTCCATCCTTTTACAGGGCGCACACATCAAATTCGCTTGCACTGTGCCTTCTTGGGATGCCCAATTGTAGGCGATGAAATTTATGGCAGAAAAAAACTTTCGGTTGAAATTGAACGTCATTTTCTTCATGCCTATCGCCTGAAAATCGTGTTACCTGGAGAAAAAGAACCAAGAATCTTTGAAGCAGCTTTGCCTGATGAATTGGATCATGTGTTAACTGCTTTGCGTGCCTGAAAAATGGAAAAGCATTTGATTCTGGTAAAACATTCCCTGCCCAAAATTGTGGAAAATATACCGGCGCGCGAATGGAGACTTTCAGAAGAGGGACAAATCCGCGCTCACCGGTTGGCTGAGCGATTAAGCTGCTATCAACCTGAAGTGATCGTTTCCAGCATTGAGCCGAAAGCACAAGAAACAGCCGAAATTGTTGCAAGAAAAAACAATTTGGAGTTTCATATCGTTGAAGACTTGCACGAACATGACCGAAGCAAAACGTCCTATCTTTCTAAAGATGAATTTCAAGCTTCTGTTCGTATATTCTTTGAAAATCCAAATGTACTTGTTTTTGGCAGCGAGACTGCTGATCAATGTTATACACGGTTTCATCAGGCTGTTCATTCTGTATTAAATACTCATGGAGATAAGTCAATTGTGATCATTGCACATGGTACAGTGATCTCATTGTTTGTGTCTCGCTTAACGGGAATTTCCGATTTATCACTTTGGAATGAACTTGGTCTGCCATCTTTTGTTGTAATTGATATCCAATCTGGTAAATTGATTGAAAGAGAAAACATTGTTTGAGGAGGATATAATGGATTACATTGACCTTCGTTCAGATACTGTTACGAAACCCACACCCGAAATGCGTGAAGCGATGGCAGAGGCAGAAGTCGGTGATGATGTTTTTGGCGACGACCCAACTGTCAATCATCTCGAAGAGCTGGCTGCGGAGATGTTAGGAAAAGAGGCAGCATTGTTCGTCCCATCTGGGACAATGGGTAACTTGATCGCTTTGCTGGTTCACTGTCAACGAGGAGATGAGGTCATTGTTGGTAATCAGTCCCATGTCTATTTGAATGAAGCGGGAGGCATGTCTGCATTAGGTGGGATTCAACCTTGTCCCGTTCAAAATCAACCTGATGGAACCCTGGCTTTGGATGACATCTCTGCCTCCATTCGGACGGAGGACGTGCACCATCCGATTACACGTTTAATTTGCCTGGAAAATACTCAAAACATTTGCGGTGGTGTTCCTCTCACGCCTGAGCACACCCAGCGGGTTGGTGAGCTTGCCCGTGCGAACAATCTATTTCTGCATATTGATGGCGCACGTGTTTTCAACGCGGCTGCCGCTCAAAATATATCTGCTAGAGAATTGGTGGAACCAGCAGATTCAGTGATGTTCTGTTTGAGTAAAGGGTTGGCGTCGCCAATCGGCTCGATGGTCGTTGGCACGCGTAAATTCATTTCACGTGCCCGTCACATCCGAAAGATGCTGGGCGGTGGGATGAGGCAGGTTGGTATTGTTGCGGCAGCGGGGATCATATCCCTGGAGAAGATGACGAAGCGGCTGGGGGAGGATCACGCTCGGGCGAAGAAAATGGCTAATGGTTTGAGGCAGGTCAAGGGTCTGGATGTGGACGCGGATTCCCCGTATACCAACATGGTTTATTTGAATGTATCCGAAGATGTGAAGATAAATTCAAATCGAATCGGTGAACGTATGAAAGAACTTGGTGTGTTGGTCGACGCAGACAACACGCGGCGCCTTCGTCTCGTCACGCACTATTGGATCGATGATGCTGCAGTTGAGAAAGCAGTATCCGCATTTCGTGAGGTGCTGAATTAATCATCCATTGCGCACCTTATGCTCCCACAGGGTCCGTGACCCTGTGGATTTCCCTGCAACCTACGGCGGTCGCAGACCGCCTTTGAGCAAGACTCCGTAAAGTCACTTAATCAAACTGAGTAAGCTTTACCTTCTCAGGTTTTTTGTTCGGTCTGAATTTTTTCCCAATGGTCTGACTTGGGCTCGATCTGGTTTCTACCGCGTTCTTTCGCGATATATAAGCGCTGGTCTGCGAGATCGATCAGGCGATAGATTTCATTCGCTTCATCTGGGAATACGGCAATCCCCTGGCTGACTGTTGGTACCGGAACGGTTCTTTGTTCCATGTCTTCAACCCGCAACCCAGACATTGTCTGGCCGATCCGCTGCGCCACTTGCATGGCTTGCGCGCCACTTGCCCCGGGCAGTGAAATAATAAATTCCTCGCCACCCCAGCGTCCTACAGCATCTGTCTGTTTAATATGTTGTTTGATAGCAGCGCATAGGGTGTTCAGAATTTGGTCTCCGACCAGATGTCCAAATGTGTCATTGTATTGTTTGAAGTAATCAATATCCATCATGATCAGGCTGAGCGGAATACCTGTATTGGAAGATTCATCAGCCTGTTCAGCAAGCCTCTTTAAAAAGTAGCCATGATTATATACGCCTGTCAGGCTATCCAGACGGGCCTGTTCTTCAACTTGTGCATGTTGAAACGTATTGCTCAAAGCCAGGGTAACGTGCTGGGCAAGGTTGGAGAAAAGTTCCATATCTGCGCGATCGAATGCATTTGGCTTGTATGAGCCTAGAGCAATGATGCCTGTTACATTTACTGATTTGAGTGGCACACCCATCCAGGAGAGGCTGGTTTTTTCCTTGCCAATCACGAAATTTTTCACGCCATCCAGTGTAATATCCTTGCGAAGATCATGCAGGAAAAGTTCCTTTTGATTCTTGATGACCCAGCCTGAAAGAGTCCCATCGAGCGGGGCTCGTGTTCCGTTGAAATATTCCCCATCATCATAAAATAAATCGAGATGGATTTCGTTATCCTTGACGATGCCGATGAAGTATGTATCTGCCTCGAGTGCATCCTGAATTGCGGTGGTCAAAAGAGACATCGTCTGTTCGGTATCCAAAGAAAGCATGATCTGACTGCTCACTCGGTTGATAGTCTCAAGCCGGTGGATGTGCTGTTGGGTTGTATCCTTGATCCGTAAAATGGCTTCCAGCGAAACAATGGATATAACAAAAGGTGCGAAGGTATCCAGAATATTTTTTATATTCTCAAAGTTTTGAGCGTGGTTTGGCAGACTGATTGCCAGAATCCCTATCAGGGTTAAGTATGCCTGGTAACGTCCTGAAACTGTTGCCATGCTGATGGTGCTAAAAATGACCATCAGATAGAATATTTCATTCAAATGCGGCGGAAGTATATAGTTCAGTAATCCCAAGCCAATGATGATTGTAATGACATAAAACCAACTGAATGATCCATGAAAGACTGTTGACTTCGCAATTAAGAAGTCATAAATTAATGTAATAAAAATCCATGCCACCCCGTAGACGATCAGAGTAATATTTCTGGGATCAACCAGCGTACTGTCCAGAATTATGCCCACCATCAAAAATATAGTTGTGAGCGTAAGAGGCAGGATGAATCGCCGAACCTCAATCGGCGCAAAAGAAGCAACTGGTTTTCTATTTTTCATGCACTGGCTTTTCTACCGCTGGTCTCACGCATGTGGAACATGCGTAAGTAAACTCTTGAATGAATTTGCAGGCTAATATTCAAATTTCAAGTTTAGCTAATTATGCGGCACTCCGTACTTCTGTAAATTCCTTATATGGGACTTTCGCCAGGGCATCAACAATTTCTGCATCAAAAAGGATGCCTGCCTGTTCTTGTAAATATTGCACAGCATCCTCTGGAGAAGATCTTTTGCGGTAACTACGGCTGCTTGTCAGCGCGTCGAACACGTCAGCAACAGCGAAAATGCGAGCCTGAACCGGGATATCCTTTTCCTTCAACCCAATTGGGTATCCACTGCCATCCCAGCGTTCATGGTGATAGCGGATCACTGGAAGTGTTTCCTGCAGGAATGGAATTCCCTCAACAATGCGCGCGCCGATGTCTGGATGGATTCTCATGATCTTCCACTCATCTTCGGTCAACTTACCTGGTTTGTGCAGGATCATATCGCTGATGCCAATCTTGCCGATATCGTGGAGTAATGCGCCTCTTTCCAACGCCTTGAGCTGGTGACCGCTTAATCCGATTTCCTCTGCCAGCAGACAGGCAAGGCGGCTGACGCGTGTACTATGGCCTTCCGTTTCGCGGTCGCGTGCATCCAGCGCAGACATCAGTGCCGTCAATGTGCGATCATAAGTAATTTCCAATTCGGCATACGCGGCTTCAATTTGCTTTGCCTGTTGGCGTGATTCTGAAAGAAGGATAGAGCGCTCCAGTGCGATGGCTGCCTGGTTTGCCAGGGTCTGCATGTTCGCAAAATTTTGACCACGGCTCTCAGGGATGCTCATCCATAGTGCTCCATATGTGCGGCCGCGCGTGAGAAGCGGATAACAGACCAGTGAGCCGTTTTCAACCGAAACGATAATGCTTTGACCGGTCTGAATCGCCTGACCGACAGTTTCCATCGGATGCTCGCGGCGCGTGTGCAAGCCGTTTGCGTCAATTTCCACTTCTGCTTCCACCTGCCCATCCCGCGTCAGAAGGACAATGCCTGTTTCCCTGGAGTTGGTTACCTTGTGAGCCGCCTGGGCAATTAATTCGGCTGCGTTGCTCAACTCCTCTGTTTGAATAACGTCCACGCTCAATTGATAAAGCATGGATGTAATGTTCAGTGTGTTGCGCAATTCCTGATAGAGCCATGAACTCTCAATGGCAGCAGCGGCTTGTGATGAAAGCAGATCAGCAAGCGATTCGTCGTTCTCTGAAAAAAAGACACCCTCCTGTTTACCAAATGCGAGCACAGTCCCAATGCTCAAACGGTGCAAGCGAATAGGGATTGCAAGGACACTGCGTAAACCAGCATGATCAATTTCAAGTTTCTTTGCGTTGGAATACTTTCTCATATCACGTACGCGAAAAGGCTTAACCGCATTTAATGCCGCCTGCATCAATGGGTCATTAGAAGCCTTTTCATCGAGTGACGCGAGCAACCGTGGTGCCTCACCGGCAAATGCGGTGCGTGAGAAATTTCCTTGTTGATCGAGCAGTGTCACAAAAACAAACCGGGCTTCAAGAGTCTTGCGGGCAATAAATGCCACCTCCTGGACTGCGGCTTGTGGGTCAAGCAGGGTGGCGAGGGAAATGCCTGCCTGTATTAATTCAGTCAATCGCTGTTGATAACCTGAACGATCCCACGCACGCATTAATTCGGAAGCAATGCCCTCGGCAATTGCCGCGTCCAGGCTGTTGAAGGCATATATCTTCTCTGAGGAAATCTCAAGCACACCTTTCACGTGTCCCTGGTGAAGGATGGGTACACTGATAATCGAACGGATTGTTGTATCGCTATCAGTGGGAAGGAAATCCGGGTCAAGAGTCGAATCATTCACGATCTGGGTTTTCCTGATTCTTTTCGTCCGGCCGAGCACGCCACTGTCTGCATCCTGCCTATAACCAGACGGAATGATGCCTGTCATTTTCCCTGCCGCTGCCAGCACCACAAACTCCTGCTTTTCAGCTTCGTGCATCATCAATGTGACCAATGAACAATTGATGGCACGTTCAAGGGTGTTTACCGCCAGTTGAGCAGCAACAGGTGGATCAAGCTCCGCCTCCAATTGCTGGCTCAATTCATTTAGCAGAGTCAGTTGAGATGTGCGGTGTTTTTCGGCAGTTAATTGTCTTGTGAGGGAATTAATCTGTGCGTTCAGCGCATTAATGGTGGCATCAGGATCAGAGATCGATTCCAGGTTATCAATGGGATCGATGTTCAATCGATTCACGGGCCCGGCTGATAAAAAGATTCCATACGTCGTAAGAGCTGTGATAATGCCAGTTAAAAGGAATCCAGCCTCCCCTGCGCGTGAAGCGTTACTTCCCAAAATGAAAAAAATTCCGATCACTGAAAGCGCCTGAATAAACAATAACAACCCGTTTGAGCGCCATCCAATCGAATTTTTCACGGAGATCGAACGAATCAACAATATGTACAGGTATAAGGAAAGCACAAAAAACGCCGCTCCAAAGGCGACGCTTCCCCAGGATGGAAAATATTGTAGGAAAACGCTCAATCTTAACGGCGTTAGCAAAACCCCTTGCGCCAGTAAAGATAGAATTAATGCGGAGATTAAATGTATTTTATGGGGTAATGATGAAGACATGCTGTTTACTTGGGTCACATAAAAAACGCGCTTTTCGCGCAATTTTACTGCATGACCCGTTAATCCTGTCAGAGTTACATTACAACCTTGAAAGTATTTATCTGATATAATTTTTTAGCAAAGGAAACAATGCAGGGGTAGTGACCCTTATCCTAATGTAAAGAAGTAATCCTCTATGACAGCATACATCACTCTCGATCAAATCGATCAAGCAGCGGATGCAATCCGAGCACGCAGTTCCTATAGTCCGCGCATTGGATTAATTCTAGGCTCAGGGCTGAACAGCCTGGCTGATTCCGTTCAAAAAGCAGACATCATCCCTTATGGCGACCTACCTAATTGGCCCGTTTCAACTGTAGAGGGACATGCAGGTCGCCTTGTCATTGGAGAGTTGGAAGGACAGGTTGTATTCGTCATGCAGGGGCGTATTCACTTCTATGAAGGTTATGGCATGTCTGCTATCACTCTGCCAGTACGCGTGATGAACAGATTAGGGCTTGAAATCTTATTTGTTACCAACGCTGCGGGAGGAGTAAATTCCGATTTTGTGCCGGGCGATGTGATGCTAATTACCGATAATTTAAATCTAATGGGGATGACGGGAGCCAACCCTTTGATGGGACCGAATATAGACGAGTTGGGTCCGCGCTTTCCGGATATGAGCCAGGCATACGACCGCGAATTGATGGGGATCGCGCGGCAGGTCGCGTCTAAAGAAAATATTCAATTGCGCGAAGGTGTTTATTGTGGATTAAGCGGTCCCTCGTTTGAGGGTCCCGCGGATCTTCGGTTCCTGCGTATGATAGGAGCAGATGCAGTGGGTATGTCTACAGTGCCTGAGGTGATTGTTGCGCGGCATGGTGGTATGCGAGTGCTGGGATTTTCAGGTATCAGCAACAAAGCTAATCTGGATGGCTCCACAGTGACCACGCATGAGGAAGTCATCGAAGCGGGGAAGGTAATATCTCCAAAAATGGAGAAAATCATTCGCGGCGTACTGCGCTCCTTGTAAAGTATAGTTGGTATGGGTTCTGTTTATCGTTCTCTCGCCAGCTATGAGGCATTAATATACATAGCGTTAGCGATTTGGGGACTGTTTGTATTCAGGAGTATGTATCGCACCTGGAAGGAATGGCGGGATTCGGTCTTCAGCCTTGAACGCGAATTCGCTTTAAGACGCCTGGGCCGTACAGCTGCGGTTGCATTGCTCATTCTCGGCCTGGTGTTTGCCGAGTTTTTTATTGCGACGTTCGTCGCGCCCTCCCTGCCTGCCTCCGATATTTTGACAACTCCCACGCTGGATCTACTCGCCGCGCCGCCGGGAACTTTGTCACCAGAGGATGCAACCCAGGCAGCGTTATCGCCAGCTACTGAATCTGCTCCCAGTGGTATGAGCGGCTGTGTGCCTGATCAGATCATGATTACTTCACCGCAACCGGGTGCTATAGTCAATGGAAGTATCGAAATCATTGGCACTGCCAATATTCCCAATTTTGGCTTTTATAAATATGAGATTGCCCCGATGGGTACCCAGGACTGGGCGACCATTTCCGCTGACCGTGAAGCACAGCAAGATAAAAAACTTGGCGATTGGAATACGGCATCACTTACCAATGGAGAATATTTCCTGCGCCTTGTGATTACAGATAATGTAGGCGTGTCACTTGAGCCATGTGTGATTGCAGTGCGCGTGGCAAATCAGTGATCGGAGGAATTTTGACTTCATTTGAAATCCGTCCCGCAGTTGCAAGCGACCTTCCACGTATGATGTCGTTGGATCATTCCAGCTTAAGCGATTACGTCTGGCAGCTGGAGTTGCGCCGCGAAGCGGGTCAGGCTAGCGCAAACTTCCGCGAAGTACGCCTGCCGCGCTCGATTGAAGTGAGGTACCCGCGTAACCCATCTTCGTTAGCAGATGAATGGATGCGCCGCGATCTGGTGCTGGTCGTATTGAATGACGGCAGCCTGATTGGTTACCTTTGCGCAATCGAAGAGAGAACTTCGGAAGTGGCCTGGGTGACAGATATGGTCGTCGCACCCAACCAGAGACGAAAAGGCGCCGCGTCCGCTCTTTTAACGGCGACCCAGACCTGGGCGTTGGAAAGAGACGTCCGCCGTCTCATCCTGGAGATGCAATCGAAAAATCATGGTTGCATCCGCCTTGCACAAAAATTCGGGTATGACTTCTGCGGGTATAATGACCAGTATTATCCGACTCAGGATGTAGCTTTATTTTTTGGGAGAGCTATAAAATAATATTGGAAGGTCTGCATGTTTAATGGTTG
>JAKEFL010000165.1 GCA_022616105.1 Anaerolineae bacterium
CTCACTCTCCAGTGGAGACTTCAATCCTTCAACCAGTGACATTGACTTTCTCGTTGTTACAAACGATTCTCTCTCGGAACAGACAATCGCCGAACTTGAAGCAATGCACAATCAAACCTGGGCAACCAGTCTAAAACGGGCTGGCAAATTGGAAGGTGCGTACGTTCCGAGAGAACTTATCCGCCGCCACGATCCAAATGGTATGCCTTGCCCAGCGGTTAATGAAGGGAATTTCTACGTTGCCTCGCTCGGAAGCGACTGGATCATTCAACGACATGTTGTTCGCGAATATGGCGTTGTACTGGAAGGACGAGACCCCAAAACATTGATTGACCCTGTCAGCCGTGACGATATTCGCGGTGCAGTCATGGGAATCTTGAATGAGTGGTGGTTCCCGATGCTCGAAGATCCGTCATGGCTTCGCGATCATGAACCTGAATATCGTGCGTTTGCTGTGATTACCATGTGCCGCGTCCTTCATGCACTTGAACATGGGACAATTGTCTCAAAACCTAAAGCCTTTCAATGGGCGCGCACGAAATTGGAGAATCCATGGAGGCAACTGATTGACAAATCTGTAGCGGTGTCACAGCATAAAGATGATGATATTCTTTTAGATGAGACATTGGACTTTATCCGTTTCACGAAATCCACTCTGGAGTCGGACGGCAAGCCGTCCGAGTAGCCAGGAGCAAGCTCCTGGACTCCAAAAAGAGTATTCATGCATAAAATTCATCTCGATACTGACCTCGGCGGCGACATTGACGAT
This sequence comes from Anaerolineae bacterium, assembly GCA_022616105.1. Taxonomy (GTDB): domain Bacteria; phylum Chloroflexota; class Anaerolineae; order Anaerolineales; family Villigracilaceae; genus Defluviilinea. The sequence continues at coordinate 770 of JAKEFL010000165.1, forward strand.
CTCTGTGCACTTGCCATGCTGCTTCGCTGGAAGGATGTCGAATTGACTGGCATCACAACGGTCGCTGAGGCAAGTGGACGCAGAGCAGGATACGTCCGCCGTGTGTTGGAACTCGAAGGCAGAAGCAAAGTTCCCGTCGCAGCCGGAGCGGACGTGTCGCAAGGGTTTTATCGTTATCCTGAATTGGGCTATCCCGATGAGGGTAGATATTGGTCGAAGCCAATTGCTGCTTTACCGAATCCGTCAGATGATGCGATCCAACTGCTCAAACAAAGCATTGAGCAAAAAGCAACCATAATCGCGATTGGACCCTTTACCAATTTATATCTGCTCAATCTCCAATACCCTGGAATTCTGATGGAAGCAAAGCTCTTCCTCATGGGAGGTTATATTTATCCGATACGAGCTGGCTTTCCCCAATGGGGCAACGAAATGGATTGGAATATCCAGGTTGACGTGAGGTCAGCCCAGCATGTGATTGAGCACTCCGATCCAACGCTTATCCCACTTTCGGTGACTGTAGAGACCGCCCTGCAAAGAATATATTTGGATGATTTACGAAAATCAGGAGCGTTGGGAGAATTGATCGCGCAACAAGCGGAAGCCTTTGCAGCAGATGAGCAAAATGAAAAGAAATTTGGAGAAACCTGCAAAGGTTTGCCAAATGACATCATAAATTTCCAGCACGATTCATTAGCCTGTGCAATTGCCCTAGGCTGGAATGAGGGCATGGAGATACAAGAATTACCATTGGCAATCGTAGAAAAAGATGGCTGGCTTACCGAGCGTATTCATCCATCGGGGAGACCTGTTCGAGTTGTAACAAAAGTGGATGGACCGCGCTTCAACGAATTCTGGGTCAACATAATAGCAAGCGGGTAAAATAACTGTATCAAAAGAAATTTTAAAACCAAGACTTACGCAGAAAAGGCATTCATTCCGCCAATCTACGCTAACACTTGCACCGGCACGCAAGTGCAGGTGTCTTCACGAATTTTAAGGAAATTAGTGTGGATTAGTGAGGATTGGCGGACTTTCTTAAGGGTTTGCGTAAGTCCTAAAAACTAACGCGAGCTGCTCAAGATTGGAATCCGCGAGATCGGCAAGGGCGCATGGACAATTGTTTTGGATGGCAATCACAAGGCAATCAAACTCTATGAAAGTGAAGCCTTTCGGGAGGTGATACGCTTTGCAGGCGAAAATAACGGGTATCCCTGCACTTGTTCGAGAATGGAACGTAAATGATTGTAAATAGGTGACAGTTGCTTTAGAAGTAGCTATCACCCTATAGAATATGATTCATGAAAACAGAACGCTTTCAGATCATCACTCCTTCAGCCCGTGAGGATTACCGCGACCTCGTGCGAGGGCTAACAAAAGCCGCCTGGCCCGAATTTATGCTGCATGACGCTGTGGCCTCCGAAAACTGGCATGAACTATTAGATCGGTTCGCAGATTATCAACTTGCCCTATACGACGCGGAAAGTGAACGCGTCGCGGCGATGGGAAACAGCTTTCCATTGCAGTGGGAGGGCCCATTTGAGAATCTTCCCGAAGGTGGGTGGGATTGGGCATTTGTGGAAGCAGTAAACAATCATAAACAAAACATAGCTCCCAACATACAGTGCGCAATTCAAGTTGTCATCCGTGAGGATTATCAAGGGCAGGGTCTGAGCACAAAAGTCCTGCAAGCCCTGCATGGTATCGGAGAATCCAAAGGCTTTAAGAATTTGATTGTTCCTGTTCGCCCAAACGAAAAGAGCGAATATCCTCTGATCAGCATGGACGATTACATCACCTGGAAGAGAGAAGATGGACTACCATTCGACGCCTGGCTAAGAGTCCATGTGCGCCTGGGAGGAAAGATCATAAAAACATGTGATGAGTCCAAGGTCATTCGCGGAACGCCCGCTGAGTGGGAGGAATGGACCGATATAAAATTCCCGCAAAGTGGGCGGTATATTATCCCTGGCGCGCTCAACCCGATTGAGATGAATATCGAGGAAGATGAAGGAATTTACAACGAACCCAATGTGTGGATGGCGCATACGATCCCATAGCGTTTGAATCGCAAGATCAAGCCATCAATTTGTTTGGATATATGAATGGAGAGTCATAAAGGAGTAAGCATGAATGCTCAAAGCCATAGAAGGACGATGATAGCAATCGCCCTCTTTCTCACCTTCCTGGTCATAGTTTACATTTACGTCTTCGATCCAGGAGAGTATGATAGTTATTTGCCGGTTGGCATCAGTGATTTTCGGGATAGAAGCTCCTATCAAATAGACCCGGTAACAATCCTTGATTCACTGGATCGCGCAGAAACAGATGTGTTTTCGCCAGTGGATTCAGACTCGCAAACTCCACTTGATGGTACGGTTTCGTGGCAACAGGCAGATTTTATAACGGTCGCCAGAGCATTGAATCAGTTTGTCTGGAAGGAGCCGTTAAGTGGCTGGAGATTGTATTCCATGCATTTTTCCACCCCATGCAAAGACAATCTCAGTGGATTCGCAGAAGCCGATTTTTACTACTTCAAGACGGCTTTTCGCGAGAATGGAAAAATAAGATATACCACACAAAACTTTTTCATATTACCAGAATATGGGGAAGTAAACTGGGCTGGAGGTGCAAACTTCCCTCACCCACTCATCGGATGGGAAAACATCAGGTTGAGCACAGTCCAGATTAGCGCGGAACACGCCCTTGCAATCGCAGAAGAGAATGGCGGCAAAGAAACTCGACAACTTGTTGAGAATAAATGCACGATCCATGTGAGGCTGGCTGGTGACAGTGCCTGGCAGATACTCATCTATCAAAATGATACCAGCTCATCATTGTTTAGAATGGTAATTGACTCAGAATCAGGCAAAATTGAATAACTCACCTTATGCTCCCCGCAGAGTCTCTGACCCTGCGATTTCCTTATGAAATGCGGCGGTCTA
>JAKEFL010000166.1 GCA_022616105.1 Anaerolineae bacterium
ACATTCGGGGAATCTTTTAGCAGATATACATTGATCTTCTCGCCGATCTCCGCAATTACATAATCTTCAAGATAAGGCGCGGCTTCCTCGTTCGTACCTTCCCACAGTGACACAATGACATCAGGCTTGAGCTCACCAAATGTATACGCGTAATTCCATTTCATGTGACCGGGGCGCATGAACGGCACATCAGGGATGCCCATGGATGCGCTCATAGGCCCATGTGCAATGACAGGATCTGTCTTGCCGAGGATATCAATTGCATAGTGATTAGGCAGCAGATACGGGATTGTCCCTGCGCCGATTACCGCGACAGATGCACCAGGCCTGGTTGTGTTTTGCAGGGCGAGCGCAATGTTTAGATTATTTTCATTCCCAGCGACATAGTCGGGTTTGCGGTCAAATTGCCAGCGTTCGATATACTTCCAATCTCCAAGTAAAAGATTGAAGTGCAATATCGCCATGGCGAAGATCAATACATATACCAAAGGGGCTGTGTTCATCGCCTCCCATCTGGACCCCAGGCTTTTCACTGCTTTCTCAAGCAGTACTTGTACTGATAGCGCGAACAATACAAAGAAGGTAGGCATTGCCAGCGCAATGTACCGGTTCGCGCCTCCATGATTTTCCCACGCATCCCCACCGACATAGACACTGTAAGCCATCTGACCCAGCAATACCCCCAGAAGCAGAATAATTTTCCAATCACGGCGGAAGAGCAGGAGCGTGAATGGCAACAGCATGAAAGCCCAGTTGCTGTAGTAAGCAAACCAAATTAAGGTATATATCCCGCGCATGATCCGCAGTGAAAAGGGCCAGCCGACTACTTTCAGGTAATAGGTGTTGGGTAAAAAATCGCCATAATAAAAATATCGTGCCAGTGTTTGCCCGCCTAAAAAGAGAAGGAGCAATCCCAATCCCCAGATCAGATGTTGCCTTCTGTATTCCTTCTGCACAATGAACATGACAGCCAGGATGACAAGAAACGGAACCGCCATATCGAGGCGGATCAGAGTCGAAACGGCGAGCAGGATATAGGCGCCGGGGGTGAAGCGGGAAGATCCATTTCGGAGGACCATCCACAAAACCGCTGTCAGGATGAGGGTCAGAATGCTGACTTCCATCCCCAGCAAATCCCACGAGATCAGCGGACTATAAAAGGCAGTGAACGCGACGGCTGCAAGCATGGGGAGAAGTTCATCTGTAAATTGCTCCACAAGCCTGCGCACAAAGTACAACGTGGCTGCCAGGAAGAGCGCACCGCTCCATTGGATGTAAAAACTGATCTTTGATGCGGCAATTGGGAACAGGTGAAAAAGCGCCATAAACCCAACCCAAAGCGGATTTGTAAAACCCTCCACGCGCTCGCCGACATTCCAGACAAGACCATTGCCATGCGCGAAGTTGTAGGCATAACGCATGGAAATCATGGCGTCATCAAATAGAATATAATATTTTTCATTGTCAACCGTGATGCTGGTAGCTTCAATATATCTGTTTGCATAATACAAATAGCCCAACAGAATAAGCAAAAAGAGCAGATTACGAAGGATTTTTGAGTTCATCCAATAATTTCCGCTGTAACCAATAATAAAATTCAGCGTCTGAATTATAGAGTGGTTACGCTATAATCACACCTTGCATGAGCAAATTTGTGATGGCGAGTTTATCATCACTGCATAACAATTATAAGGAGCAAATATATGTTGCAAGAAAACCTCACTTTGTCGAAAGCAAAACTCATCACCCCGTATGGGGGAAATCTGGTGAACCTGGTCGTGGAAGGGGAAGAGCGCGAGGAACTGATCGCCCGAGCCGCTCAAATGCCATCCATCAAGATCACCATGCGCAATCTTTGTGACCTGGAACTGATTGCTACAGGGGGTTTCTCGCCCCTGACAACCTTCATGGGCAAGGCAGATTATGTGCGCGTCCTGCGTGAGATGCGCCTTGCGGATGGAACCTTCTGGCCCCTTCCCATCACATTGACAGTGGATCCCAGAGAACTGCCAATCGTCGGAGACGACCTCGCCCTGCGAAATTCCAACTTTGACCTGATCGCCGTCATGACACTTGACGAAGTCTATCACTGGGATCTCGCGACAGAGGCGGCTCTGGCTTATGGTTCCACAGATCCCCGTCACCCGATGGTGTCTGAAATGGAACGCTGGGGAAGGGTTTGCATCTCTGGTCCCATCAAGGTTGTGAACCTGCCAAAATATCACGACTTCGTGGAATTACGACACACGCCTGGGCAGGTGCGCGGAATGCTCGAGGAAATGGGGCATGACAACGTTGTGGCATTCCAGACACGCAACCCTCTGCACCGCATTCATGAAGAACTCACCAAGCGCGCCGCTGCGGAAGTAAAAGGTTCATTGCTTGTTCATCCAACTGTAGGCATGACCAAGCCCGGCGATGTGGATCACTACACCCGTGTCCGCACCTATAAGGCTTTGGTGGATAATCACTATGATAAGAAAAACACCATGCTCAGTTTATTGCCTCTGGCGATGAGAATGGCAGGCCCCAAGGAAGCGTTACTCCACGCCATCATTCGTCGTAACCACGGCGCGAATCATTTCGTTGTCGGGCGCGATCACGCGGGACCCGGAAATGATTCCACGGGCAAGCCTTTCTACGGTCCGTATGACGCGCAGGAATTCATGAAAAAATATGAATCCGAACTCGGCGTCAAGATGATCCCGTTTGAAATGCTCGTTTATCTTCCAGATGAAGATCGCTATGTGGAAGAAAAGGATGTGCCGAAGGGTGCAAAGACTCTCAACATCTCAGGAACACAAGTGCGCGATGATTATCTTGCCAAAGGAAAACTTTTGCCTGAATGGTTCACCCGCCCTGAGACCGCCGAGATCTTACGTGAGACATACCCGCCGCGCAATAAGCAGGGTTTCTGCATCTGGTTCACCGGCTTAAGTGGTTCGGGGAAGAGCGCGACGACGCAAGTGCTAACTTCTCTCATGCTTGAGCGTGGACGTGAACTCACTATCCTTGATGGAGATGTTGTACGCACACACCTCTCAAAGGGACTTGGGTTCAGCCGTGAAGATCGCGACATCAACATTCTCCGCATCGGTTTCGTGGCAAGCGAAATTGCCCGAGCTGGCGGCGCGGTCATATGTGCAGCCATCAGTCCGTATCGCGCGGCACGTGAAGAAGCCCGCAACATGGTTGGTAAGAACTTCATTATGGCCTATATGGACACACCGATTGAGATTTGCGAAGAACGCGATGTGAAAGGCTTGTATGCAAAAGCCCGCCAGGCAATGGAAGAAGGCAAGCCCATGGGCTTCACAGGTGTGGATGATCCCTATGAGCCGCCGATCGATCCTGAGATCACACTCAAGGGCTATGGTTCATCACCCGAAGAGAACGCACGGATGATTATCAAGTATCTGGAAGATCAGGGTTACTTGAACAATCACTAAGCAAGAAACATTAAATGTGGTATATGTGGGAGGGGCGGCGCATCCTGAGCATAGACGAAGGATCCCGCCCCTCCCATTTTGTCTTTATGGACATACGCGCGTCACTTCGCATCGCTTCTTTCCTAAGCCTGATACTGCTTGTTGTTACCGGCATTCTCCTTACCCTCAGGGCAACGCCAGAGGGTCTCGGACTCTCCGATGACTCAATTGCGTATATCGCGGGTGCGCGCAGTATGCTGGCTGGGCATGGTTATCGCGAAGCCTGGCTCGCATCCAATCAACCTGTTACACACTTCCCACCTGCTTTTTCATCTGTCCTTGCGTTCTTCGGCTTGTTTGGATCTGACCCATTGAACGCCGCGCGGTATGTCAACGCGTTGTTGTTTGGCTTGAATGCAGGCTTGCTCGGCATCCTTGCCTGGAGAATGACGCCTTCATTGTCCGCAGGACTCGTGATCGCGGCATTGTTCGTTTTAAACAGCGAGATATTGCAGGTACATGCGGTTGCCATGAGTGAGCCGTTATTCATCTTTTTTTCCCTGCTCTCACTATGGACGTTCGACCTCTATTTCGAACGTCACAATCACTGGTTATGGCTCCTCCTTTGTGGGACATTTGTCGGCATGGCATATCTCACGCGCTACGCAGGACTCGCGCTGGTTGCAACCTTCATTGTGGCGCTTATTATTTTGCGTGACAGTTGGAGAAAGAGATTTGTTAGTGTGGGTATTTTCCTCGCAGCAGTTCTTCCGTGGATATTGGGCTGGGGAATCCGTAACCGGCTTGTGGCAGAGAATGCAACGAATCGAGTGCTGGCTTGGCATCCGATTACCCCGGATAATTTACAAATAGGTGTTCGCGCCTTCGCAGATTTTTTCATCCCCATTGAAGCGTGGCGCAGGGAGATGCTCAAACAGCCGGGCATCATCGAGGGGATGATCATCGTCATCTTCGGCGCGATATTCGTCTGGGTCATCGCCAAGGCATGGAGATATTTCTCGGAGCCTCAGCAGGTATCCGCAGAGGAACGAATCGATGCGGGGTCAAGGGAGTTTATCCCTTTCACCAGCGGCTTATATCTCTTTGCATATCTTGCATCCATCGTTGCAGCCATGACCATGTTCGATGCCGCGACGAAATTCAAACTCCGCATCTTATCTCCTGTCTTCGTTTGTTTGTTGATCCTGCTTGTATATCTTGGCATCTGGCTTCGTAATAAAAACCGCGGCGCTGTCATCCTCCTGACCTTTGCTTTCATCAGCTTTGCTTTTTACAAACAATTCATCACCGTCAATGAATTGTCGAAAGGCGGACTTGGATATGCATCCTTCCAATGGTACGATTCAAAAGCGATGGAATATTTGAGCGAATTGCCTGAGGATATCATGATCTATACCAACGAGCCTGGGGCGGTTTATCTTTACACGGGGCGCGGCAGTTATGTTTTGCCTGACCGTTTCGACTCAGCCACTGCACAAATTCGCGCGGGTTTTGAGGAAGGTGTGATAAAGATGCAGTCGGAGATCAATGCAGGCAACGCAGTGCTGGCACTGTTCGATGGTGGTGATAACGTCCCGCAGGATGCGCCCCTTTTGACTGAAGGTTTGCATCTTGCGCATAAGTCTGCAGGCGACGAGATTTATACAGCAAACCCATAATACGTAGTGCGAGATGGCATCTTGCACTACAGGAGGAGAGAGATTGAAGATCCAGGAAAAATTCGATCTGACCGGACGCGTGGCAGTCGTGACAGGCGGAGTGGGACTATTAGGTGCGGAGTTTTGCAGGACTCTCGCCGAAGCAGGCGCGGCAGTTGCAGTTGTGGACTTGAACGCATCCGCTTCGCAAGAGATAGCTGATACGCTCACGAAAAGCGGATACCGATCTCTGGCAGTTCCCACCGACATCACCAAGCCTCATTCCGTTAACGCAATGGTCGAGACAAGCATGTCCACTTTTGGGCGGCTTGATATTCTTGTAAATAGCGCGGCGCTTGATCCCAAGTTTGATCCCGATGCGATCAAAAAAGGGATTACACCCGGCGCATTCGAAGATTATCCCCTTGACCAGTGGAATGCGGCGCTAAACGTGAATCTGACAGGGATGTTTCTGGTAACACAAGCATGCGCAAAACAAATGCTTGCACAAGGTAAAAAAGGCAGTATCATCAACATTTGCTCCACATACGGACTCAATGGTCCTGACCAGCGCATTTATATCAAAGATGGCGAGCGCGTTGCATTCAAACCTGTCTATTACACAGTGACGAAGGCAGGTATGATGGGTTTTACTAAATATCTCGCTGCGTATTATGCTGAGACTGAGATCCGCGTGAATGCACTTACCCCTGGCGGCGTGTTCAACAATCATGAAGATTATTTCGTCAAGAATTATTCTGCGAAGACTATACTTGGACGCATGGCAAAGAAAGACGAGATGAACGGCGCGTTATTATTTTTGGCTTCTGATGCTTCTTCATATATGACAGGTAATAACCTCATTGTAGATGGCGGTTGGACGGCGTGGTAGAGCCAGTGAGCAGTAATCAGTGACCAGTGCTGCTGGAAACTGATTACTGCTCACTAATGACTGAACCTGATGACCAATATCCTCTCCCTCATCCCCGCGCGCGGCGGCTCGAAAGGAATCCCGCGCAAGAATATCCGCGATTTTGCGGGCTATCCTCTGATCGCGTGGAGTATCGCGGCAGGTTTGCAGGCGCACACAATCAATCGTGTTATCGTCTCAACGGATGATGAAGAGATCGCCGCGGTCGCGCGTGGATACGGCGCAGAGACTCCCTTTATGCGCCCGCATGAGCTTGCACAGGATCGCACGAATGATCTGCCCGTTTTTGAGCATGCCCTCAAATGGCTTGAGGACATCGAAAGCTACAAACCCGATATTGTTGTACAATTGCGTCCCACCTCACCCATCCGCCCGAAAGATTGCGTGGATAATGCGGTGAGGATTTTGATCGAAAACTCAGATGCAGATTCTGTGCGCGGTGTTGTAGCCGCCGGTCAAAACCCGCATAAGATGTGGCGGTTCAACGGCTACGACAAACCCATGAAACCATTGCTCGAAGTGGAAGGGATCAACGAACCCTATAACGCGCCGCGCCAGATCCTTCCGCCGGTGTACTGGCAGACAGGGCATATTGATGTGATCCGCACATCCACCATTACCAGAAAGCACTCACTGACCGGCAGTGTGGTGTATCCGCTTGTGATCGATGCGCGTTACACAGTGGATATCGATACTCTGGCAGACTGGGCAAAGTATGAAGCACTTGTTACCAGCGGGCTGGAAATGGTGACTCCTGATAAGAGACTTCGGCGCGCGATGCCCAAAAAGATCGAACTCATCATCTGCGACTTCGACGGGGTCATCACCGATAACCGCGTCTGGGTGGATCAGGACGGACACGAGGCAATTGCCGCGTATCGCAGCGACAGCCTGCGCATCCACGAGCTGCGCGCCAAGGGTGTGGAGGTAATAATCCTTTCCTCGGAGCCGAATCCGGTTGTGGCGGCGCGCGCGAAAAAGATGGATGTGGAGGCAATTCATGGGGTAGGGATTCAGGATAAGGGGCGCGCGATGCGTGAAGTCCTTGAGAGGAAAAACGTCCGGGCTGAGAATGTCATCTATATTGGCAACGATCGCAATGACCTCCCATGCTTTGAGATAGCAGGCTGGTCGGTGGCAGTTGCGGATGCGTATCCCGAAATCATTCGCTCAGCAGACCATGTCCTCACAAGGGCAGGCGGGCATGGCGCATTAAGAGAATTGTGTGATTTAATATTGAGCAAAGATTCAAAATAAGAGGAGTAAGAAATGAATTGCTTTTATCATCCGGAAGTGCCGGCGATTGGGATTTGTAAACACTGCCAGAAGGGGTTATGTACAGAATGCGCTGTTGACCTGAAGCACGGCATAGCCTGCAAGCATCATCAGGCAGAAGTCAACGAACTTTATGATATTCATTTCATGCACAAACAATCGGCGCGAAATATGAGCAGGGTATATAAACAATCTGCTGTGGCAATGAGTTTCATGGGGATTGCCGGGGTTATAGGCGGACTGGTGATTGGCAGAGCCGGGCTGATTCTGGTGGCAATTGGGATTGGCTGTATTTTCCTGGCAATCGCTTTTTCCGTCTATGCAAACCGCATGAAAAAGGGAAAAACCAATGCCGCGTGAGATAAAAATTGGGAATCGCGTAGTGGGCGATGGACATCCGTCGTATATCATCGCGGAGATCGGTATCAATCATAACGGTGACCTCAACATTGCAAAGCGCATGATCGATGCAGCGGTCCATGCTGGCGCGGACGCGGTGAAGTTCCAGAAACGCACACCCAATGTCTCTACTCCTCTTGAGCAACAGCATCAAATGCGCGAAACGCCGTGGGGTTATATTACATATCTTGAATATCGTTATAAAGTGGAGTTCAACGAAGAACAATATGGCGAGATCGATTCATATTGCCGCCAAAGGGACATCCCGTGGATGGTCTCTGTGTGGGATGAGCCTTCGGTGGACTTTATGGAGAAATTCGATACACCCGCATATAAGATTCCATCCGCTTCTCTCACGGACTTCAACCTGATTCGCAAAGCCCGGGCGACCGGCAAGCCTTTGATCCTGTCTTCGGGCATGTCCACGCTGGAGCAGATCAAAATGGGTGTTGCGATTGCAGGCGAAGAAAATTTGCTGATGATGCATTGCACCAGCACATATCCGTGTGAGCCTGAGGAGCTGAATCTTAAGATGATTCAAACTCTGAGAAATGAATTTGCAAACCTTCCAATTGGATATTCGGGCCACGAAGTAGGACTCGTCCCTTCGGCTGTTGCAGTCGCTTTCGGTGCATGCATGGTGGAACGTCATCTTACGCTTGACCGCGCCATGTGGGGCAGTGACCAGGCTGCGTCAGTGGAACCGGGCGGTTTCGAGCGACTCGTGAAATACATCCGCGTGACAGAAGCATCATTGGGTGATGGTGTGAAAAGAGTATATGAGAGTGAGAAGTCTTCACTCAAGAAATTGCGCCGCGCGGCAGGCAATTAATTTTTCACCGCGAAGGGCGCACACCTGCCCTGGCGGACGGTGCCAGGGAAGCACGCGAAGAAAAAACTATTCTTCTTTGCGACCTTCGCGTGCTTTGCGGTTCAAAGATTTTATGAGCATTGTTCAACAAGTCCGCCGCACGCTGCGCCCCGCAGGGAAAACCGCTCAAGCCATTTTGCGTTGGAAACGGCTAACGTTCAACGACGCACCGCCGATCTTTGGAAACTCCAAGCCAAAGAGCGGATCGCATCTGTTATTGCAAGTGCTGGCAGGAATGTGTTTCGCCGCGCCCTATAAATACGTAGCTGCGGAACCAGTGCGAACGATAGCCAAAGGTGGAAGAAGAAAAGGAAAAGATGAAATCCTTCGAGAGCTGAAGAATATCCCTCGCGGAGTGATTGG
>JAKEFL010000167.1 GCA_022616105.1 Anaerolineae bacterium
GGCAAATCGATTTCGATGTTTTCCTCTGAGAGAGGTTGAGAGTCGCTCATGCTATAATTGCTCCATTGCAGTCATGTCACCCTGAGCGGAGCGAAGGGTCTCCCATTTCGTGAGGGAGATTCTTCGCCGCTTCGCGGCTCAGAATGACAATTAAAGTATAAGGAACCATGAAACTAACAAAATACGCGTACCCAATTTTATTCATTACACTGATACTCACATCACTCGCATGTACCATATTCGTTGGCGGTCCCGATACCTCAACTCTTCCACCCATCCCAGTTTCAGTAGATGCAGCTGAAAGCATCAAAGAAGAAATGAAACGAGCATTTGAAGCAGGTCTTGCAACCGGTGTTGTTACCTTCAACCTCACTGAGCCACAGATCACTTCCTACCTTGCCCTTCGCCTGCAAACAGACCAGGCGCTGCAACAAACTGACAAAACACCGTTGATCACGGACCCGCAAGTTTATCTGCGCGACGGCCAGATGCAAATTTATGGCAAGACCCAACAAGGTATTTTTGCTGCAAACATCGGCATCATTGTCAGCGTGGGTGTGGATGAAGCCGGACAGCCAAAGATCGAGATTGTCTCCGCCGATTTCGGTCCCTTCCCAGCGCCCGAAGGTCTCAAAGATGCCATTACAGCGGTCATCAGAGAGGCATATACAGGCTCATTAGGACCCGTTGCCACAGGCTTGCGCATCCAAACAATTGTCCTTGCCAATGGCATCATGACCATCACAGGACGTATCAGATAGCGCACGGATTATACATCGGATTATCGCGCTGAGCGGAGTGGCGCCTTAGCGCCACGCAGACGAAGCGCATTCACACAATATGTACCGCCTCTCATTAAGCCTCACATTGCTCGCAATCATATTGACTCTCTCCTTGCTGACAGGCTGCCGCTCTCCGCAATTGACAGGTGCAGATATTACCATCAGCATCACAGCAGACGGTGAATCGCGCAATGTGATTGTGCCTGCGGGAAGCACGGTGAGTCAGGCGCTGCAATCTGCGGGGATAAAGATCGAAAGTCTGGATCGAGCCGAGCCTCCGCTTTATACGGTCATGAACAACGGCGATGAGATCAAACTGACGCGCGTCAAAGAGGTCTTTGAAACCGAGGAACAGGTTATTCCCTTTGAGAGACAGGTCGTACGCAATGAGTCCTTGCCTGAAGGGGAAACCCGACTCGTACAAGCGGGCGCGAATGGATTGCAGGAACTCACTTATCGTCAGGTTCTTGAGGATAATGTAGAGATTAGCAGGTCTGTGTTCAAATCCGTCATCCTTCAAGAGGCAGTGCCTGAAATTGTGATGATCGGCGCACAGTCATCTTTCGCACCGTTGCCTGTTCCCGGTAAACTCGTCTATCTCGCGGGTGACAACGCCTGGATCATTGACACATCCACAGCCAATCGCACTCCGCTCGTGACTACTGGTGATCTCGATGGGCGCATATTTGAACTCGCCCCCAACGGTAGTTATCTGATATTCACGCGCAAATCCACAAAACCTGCCGACAAAGAGATCAATACTTTGTGGGCAGTAAGAGCTGCAGCTGGCAGCAAGCTTTTCAGTACGAGCATCTCGAATGTTGTCCATTTTGCAGATTGGATTCCAAATACAAGTTCAATTGCCTATTCAACGGTTGAGCCGCGCAGCACCGCGCCGGGCTGGCAGGCGAACAACGATCTCCATCGTTACAGCATCTCAACAGGTGAGAAGAGAAAGATCCTCGACGCCAGCAGTGGAGGTGTATATGGCTGGTGGGGCATGACCTTTGCCTTCTCAGCCGATGGCAGACTTGCTTACGCGCGCCCGGATGGAATTGGACTTGTTGACCTGGATGGCAAATATCTAAAACCCCTGCTCGATATTACTCCATTGAACACTCATAGTGATTGGGCATGGCTTCCTGCCATTACCTGGGGTGCAGATGGAAAGACACTCTACTTCACCTCACATGCACCGCCAACCAACCTGGTGAGCGAGGAGGATTCTCCATTCTTTGATATAAGCGCCACGTCCTTTGAGAATGATGCAACAGTGCAAATCGCTCAGCAAACCGGAATGTTCGCCTATCCCTCTGCTTCGCCGTTACAATCAGGCCCAAGAGAACGGCAGTATCAAGTCGCGTACTTGCAGGCGACGTTTCCAGAACAAAGCGAGACGAGTCGTTACCGCGTCGTTGTGATGGATAGAGATGGCTCGAACCGCCGGACAGTTTTCCCCGCGAATGACGCGCCCGGCCTCGAACCGCAGACTCCCGCCTGGGCGCCTGATCCCATTGATGGGCAGTCTGGTGACTTCCTCGCAGTCATTTATCAGGGAAATCTTTGGCTCATCGATAGCGGCAATAGTCAGGCCTATCAAGTGACAGGTGATGGTCTGGTCACGAGGATTGATTGGAAATAACCCTCACCCTGCCCTCTCCCATTTGGGAGAGGGGACTCCCTTCCCCCAATGGGGGAAGGGCCGGGGATGAGGGATAAAACAGAGAGGAATCATAATATGCGTATCTTAATCACCGGGGCAGCTGGGTTTCTTGGCTCACACTTAAGCGACCGGCTTCTTGCCGACGGGCATGAAGTCATTGGGTTGGACAATTTCGTCACGGGCAATCCTGAGAATATCGCCCATTTGATGGGGAATGAAAAATTTTCGTTTCAGAAGCACGATGTATCAAACTACATTTTCGTGCGCGGCAAAGTGGATGCAGTAATGCATTTTGCATCACCTGCCAGTCCGAACCCGCAATCACCATCAGGATATTTCAACCTTCCCATTCAAACCATGAAGGCGGGCGCGCTTGGGACACATAATTGTCTTGGTGTTGCACGCATAAACAACGCGCGCTTCCTGATTGCATCAACAAGTGAGATCTATGGCGATCCGCTCGTTCATCCGCAATCGGAAGATTACGCCGGCAATGTTGATCCTGTTGGTCCACGCGCGGTGTACGATGAAGCCAAACGTTTCGCTGAATCGTTGACGATGGCATATCACCGCGCGCATGGAGTGGATACTCGTATCGTCCGCATCTTCAACACCTACGGTCCACGCATGGATTTGGAAGACGGCCGCGCCCTGCCCAACTTGTTGAAACAGGCATTGCTTGGTCAACCCCTCACCGTGTATGGTGATGGAAGCCAGACGCGTTCCTTCTGTTTCGTTGATGATTTAATTGAGGGCATTGTTACATTGCTCTACTCAAATGAACATCTGCCGGTCAACATTGGTAACCAGCATGAGATGACCATCCTTCAATTTGCTGAAACGATCAATCGCATCGTCGGTAATAAAGGTGGCATCACTTATGTCAAAGACGCGCGTAGTGTACGCGATCCGCAGCAGCGCCAGCCGGATATTACGCGCGCACGCGAAATTTTGAAGTGGGAGCCGAAGGTCACTCTCGAAGAAGGCATCCATAAGACCATACCATACTTCAAGCAAAAACTGGGACTCGAGTGATTTTTAACGACGATAAAGAACGTGTACGCTTTTTAAAGTTTGCCGCGGTCGGTGCAGTGGGCTCGGTGCTTGATTTTGGAATCATGAATCTCCTGACCCGCCTCTTTACCATGAGGCTGGTCTATGCAGGGACGATCTCATTCCTGTGTGCTGTCATCAATAACTTCACCGGGAACCGCCTTTGGACCTATCCCGAATCCCGTTCTCGGCACATCCTGCACCAGTTGGGAATGTTTTTTGCCGTGAACGCCGCGGGCATTGTCATTCGCATCCCGATCCTTCATTATATTGAACCACCCATGGAAAGTGTGTTTCAAAGGATGACAGATTGGTCAGCAGATACTGCCCAAATCATTGCAAAAAACGCTACGCTTGGACTTGCCATTGGCTTTGTCATGATCTGGAATTTCTTCATTAACCGCTATTGGACTTATAATGATATAGATTAACAGACCCTTGCGAAGGCTTCGATCCTTCGGCTCCGCCTCAGGACATGCCTTCGCAAGGGTGGGAGGAACACTCATGTCACAGAATCAACAACGCATTATTCCCATTTATTCTTCAAATGGTGAAGCAGAAGCCTTTCTAAAATTTCCCTATCTATTCAATCGCGGCGGGGAATGGATCGGCTGGGTCACTCCACAACGCGAAGTCTATTCGGTTATGGGATACTATGTAGGCTATCTGACGAATGATCCGCGCATTGTGCGGAAGCGCGCAACGAACGCGCTCAAACCACGCCTCAAGCCGCCACCGTCTCCTGGCAAGATCTCCGCCCCAGCCTCTGTCCCATTAGCGCGGCTGATGACAGACCTTACTCACAGCCTCATTGATGTCCTGGCAGATGAACCGCAGCGACTCCATACTCTGGATAGCGGTGAGTTTCGCGAAGATATGGACTGAACGATTTACGATTGACGATTTTCGATTTCGCGCTGAGCGGAGGGTCGAATGCATGTAGAGACCCGCAGACGAAGCGCGATTGACGATTGCAACATACAATTACTAATTACCAATTACTAATTCTCCAATCTCCACACTCCCAATTTCATCCACCAATGACTTCCTCCATCCTCCCCAAACCCATCAGCGCATCGCGCGTTACAATTTCGCAGTTGATGCATCCCGAACATGCGAACCTGCTGGGCAGTGTACATGGCGGTTGGATTATGAAACTTGTGGATGAAGCAGCCGCGTTGGCATGTATGCGTCATGCGCAAAAAAAAGTTGTAACGGTCGCGATTGATTCAATGACCTTTCGCCATCCAATCCGCATCGGTGATTTGATCATTCTGAATGCGGAAGTCACTTATACTGGGCGCACTTCGTTAGAGGCCGAAGTCCAGGTGCTTGCCGAAAACCCGATCACAGGCGAACGCACACACACGAATACTGCATATCTTGTCTATGTGGCATTGGATAACAAAGGTAGACCCACACAAGTGCCGCCCTTGAAAGCAGAGACAGAAGATGAAAAACGCAAAATGGAACAGGCAGTAGAACGGCAGAAAAGAAGACTGGAACAGAGGTAATCTCAGTGTTGTCATGCTGAGCGAAGCGAAGAATCTCTTCCACGACGAGCGAGACTCTTCGCAGCTACGCTGCTCAGAGTGACATGAAACAACCATGACCGAACCCGACCTCACCCAACAAGAACCGAAAGAACGAATGGCGCATCCCATTCGCAGTTTGCGCGAACTGGTGGACTTTGTCGCGGGGAAATCGCTTCCGCCGCTGACGCCAGAAGAGGGGCGCATTACGGAGGTGCTGCCGTTTCCATACCTGGCAATTGTGGGCCAACATGAAATGAAGCTGGCATTACTGCTTGGTCTCATCAACCCAAATATTGGCGGGATACTGCTCATCGGTCCGCGCGGGACTGCGAAAACGACTGCTGTGCGCAGTCTATTGGATCTACTCCCACAAGTTGATCGAAGTACCTGTCCATATGGATGTCTTCCTGAAGATATTGAGACCGGCGGCATCGACGCGGTCTGCCCGGATTGTGCGAAAAAATATGGTGAAGGTCAACCACTGACCTCACCAGACAAAGTCCGCTTGATCGAGCTGCCGCTCAACGCGCGCATAGATGATGTCGTTGGCGGAATTGACGAGCGCGCCGCGGTGCACGAACGGATGCGCGTCCGACGCGGGATTTTGGCGCAGGCAGATCGCAACCTGCTTTACATTGACGAGATCAATCTGCTCGGCGACGATATTATTGATTCAATCCTCGATGCCTCGGCGCAGGGATCTTACACCGTACGCCGTGGACCCATCGTCGCGACGTATCGTTCGCGCTTCGTGTTGATCGGTTCGATGAATCCTGAAGAGGGCAGGCTGCGCCCACAAATTTTGGATCGCTTTGGCTTGCGCGTCCTTGTGCGCGGGTTGGAAGACGCGTCCGAAAGACTGGAGGCTTATCGAAGAGTGCAGTCTTATCTGGCGAATCCGCGACAGATGATCGGGCAGTTTTCAGCTGAGATGGAAGTGGCAGCGTCCGAGATCATCAGCGCGCGCGAACGAGTCAATAAAGTTGACATCCCGGATAAGGTTGCGAATCCCGCGATCAAATTGGTGCAGAGAATGGGAATCGATTCACTACGCGCCGAGATCACCTGGTTTGAATCTGCACGCGCCTATGCCGCCGCAGATGGACGTGATGAAGTAATCATGGACGATCTTAAAGCGGTTGCACCCATGGCTTTGAGATTGCGCCGGTCACAATTCATGAATGAATATTTCAAAGGACAATTGGGCGAAGAAAAAGAATTGACTTTGTTGTTGGGTGGTTTTGGCAAGAACTCAGCGTCGAAAAAGCGCGCAAAGCAAACATCGAAGAAAAAATGAGCGGTCCTGCAATTTCAAAACCTGCTTATCGTATCGAAACAAAGCGACTTGTTCTGCGCTGCTGGCAACCCGAAGATGCCGCAATGATGCAGGAGGCGGCAGCGGTAAGCAAGGAGCATTTGCTTCCATTTATGCCGTGGGCGGCGAATGAACCTGAACCTGTTGAATCAAAAATTGAGCGCATACGAAACTTTCGCGCCCGCTTTGATCGCGGTGAAGATTATGTATATGGCGTATTCAATATCGATGAGAGCCGCGTATTGGGAGGGTCAGGTCTCCACACTCGTATCGGCGAAGAAGGACTCGAAATTGGTTATTGGATTCATAAAGATTTTGCAGGTCGGGGTTTTGCAACGGAGCTGAGCGCGGCATTAACGAAAGTGGCATTTGAACTTTATCTCGTTCAGCGCATGGAAATTCACTGCGCGGTTGAAAACCTTGCCAGCGCCGCAGTGCCTCGCAAACTTGGTTATGTTCATGAAGCCACGCGGCGGCGTCTTGCATTTGCACACGGCAGCAAAAGCGATAGCATGATCTGGACTTTGTTCGCAGACGAATATCCAAACACACCGAGTGCCTCAGCAGAAATCAAAGCCTTCGATATCGTCGGCAACAAGCTGTTATGAACTCCCGTTTCAAATGGATCCTCGAAAAACCGATCTATATTTTATTAGCCGTCAACATTATCATCGGCTTATTTATTTTCCGCGATTATGGTCTTTCGTGGGATGAACCTCTCTTTTACGATTACGCAGATGCACTTGGATATGCCTATTCCCCATCTGAATGGCTCAGCGGTCACTTCGACCTAAATAACTCATTTGGCATCAGCGGGGATGATCACAAGACACGCGGACCTGCTTATTTATTTCTCGCGCGCGGACCAGTTTATCTACTGGAAACATTCGGTCTGGACTCCGCCTCAGCCTGGCATCTGGTCAATTTCATTTTCTTTCAACTTGGGGTTTACTTCCTCTATCGCCTATCCACGCGTTGGATAAAACCACACGCAGCACTCGCCGCAGCTGCGCTTTTTTCCTGGCAGCCACTTTTGTGGGGACATGCCTTTATCAATCCCAAAGATCCGCCCTTTCTTGTTTTTTTTCTAGGTTCAGTTTGTCTCGGGTTTGAGATGGTTGACACAATCGTTCAAGCCGCCGTCTCGACGCGAAGCGTGCCGCGCAGCGGTACCGGCGGCGTTGATAGAAAAAAACTAAATCGACTGATCCTCCTCGCTGCATTTTTTCTCGGAATCACAACATCCATACGCGTGCTCGGTCCATTGGCTGGACTTCTTGTTCTCGTTTATTTCCTCATCAGGGTTATGCAAGAGAAAAATCTTCGCGTCTCCGCGTCTCCGTGGCTAAAAGTTCTTGCCTACGGATTCATTGCGATCTTAGCTATGTTCATTACCTGGCCCTATCTTTGGGAAAACCCCATTACACGATTCGTCGAAGTTCTACAGTTAATGTCTGATAACCCAACCAATCTTTCTGTTTTATTTAGTGGTGAAGTTTATCGCGCGGGTGAATTGCCAAGGCGATACTTCCCTTTCATGCTTGTCACTACATTGACAGAGCCAGTATGGATTCTCTTCATTGCAGGAGTCTTTGTTGCCTACTCAAAACTGATCACTGATCGCTCAGTAATGACAACCAACAAGTTGACCACGATAAGCCTCACTTTACTTTGGTTCATCATCCTTGTTATCTATGTGCTTATCCGCAGACCTTCGATGTATGATGGCTTGAGACATTTTCTATTCATACTTCCGCCAATCTTTATCTTCATTGGTTTTGCATTTGAATTCATCTTTGAGTTCATCGCACCAGTTTGGCTACGCGCAGGACTGATATTCGTTCTGGTTCTTCCAGGACTAATTGGAATTTTCAAACTTCATCCCTATGAATATACCTATTACAATTCATTTATCGGCGGAACGAGCAATGCCTTTCGAAATTATGAAACAGATTATTGGCTTACCTGCTATAAAGAATCCGTTGAACAGCTTGAAGAAAACCTCAAGGAGCCTTTCAATCTTTATGTCCATCGCGAAGCATATATCGCGGCATATTATGCA
>JAKEFL010000168.1 GCA_022616105.1 Anaerolineae bacterium
ATTTAATTCCAACGCTAGCGTCTAGAACGCACCGGAGTATAACCTCGCTCATCGGGCGCGGTCCTCTTTCAGCAAATCAAGCGACGAAGGCGCATTTTTGGGCGCTTTGAATCGCCTGCGCTGAATAGACGCCAGGACTTTTGCTTGTTTTTTGCGTCGTTCTTCGATTTCCAGGGCTTGTTCAAGCATCGTGATCACCTGCGCGCTCAACGAACGATTCCGAGACTGGGCTAATTGCTGGAGTCTGTTATATAAATTGTCAGGCACGCTGCGAACGTGTAGAGTATTCATGGGTTTTTCCTTTCTGCAGCAAGTATAGCATGAGTGGTTGCGTTGTGCAACCAAGCGAAATTTCCCTGTTTGATTAAGCGGTAACCTCAAGGTGGATAGTTTTGATGTTGAAGACTCTGGCGGACTGACCCACAGGGCGCTTTGCAGAGTCCTGCCTCAGTTCGTGGAAGTCGGCTGGAAGCCGACTCGCTCTTAAGCGCGAAGCGCTTCCACGTATTGAGCAAGTGGCTTCAGCCCAGCGATGAAGATGATTCAGAAGACAGGGGAAAGGGGTTGGGGAAATTGTTTGGGTAGGTGAAAAAAGACCTTGGAAGTCTCTTGGAATTCCAAGGTCTAGATTGTTGTTGTCTTTCTTTTTGTCACCGTTCTGCTATTTTCTTTTTTTGCCGACTTGAAGTAAAGACCAGATATAAAACCAGTGTAAATATTGCTATGCCTGTGTAATATAGCCATGCGTAATTCTGTACAGGTGTTAAGGGCAAAGTTGGTAGTGTGTTCAAGTAAGATAGGTCCTCAGCTGCGTAGGAGACCTCTACGGTTCGCGTGCAGAAGCCGACATATAAGTCGCTTTTGGGATCGTTGTAGTGGTTATAGGCGTAGATCAGGTAGTCTTTACCTGAACTGAATGGATAATAACCATAGCCACAATCATCATGAGAGCGCAGAGACACTTCTGTTGTTGAAACATTTTTCCATGAGCTTTTCACGGCAAACGTAACACGCTCCCCTGAAAACACATCTGAAGAGTAATACGGTGGAGGTGGATATAGTATGTTATATACTTTATTAAGAAATGATGTTATAGGCTTATATTCGATAGCAACATGAGTAACTTCCCCTAAAAAGACTGCATTAACGGACTTATACTCTTCGGCAATTGATACGAAGGGCATGCACTCACAGGCACTTGCCTGTGATGGAATCGCAAATTCAACTATTATTACTGCTGTGCAAATCATCAAGCGGGTAAAGCTGGTATTGTTCATGTTTCACCTATTTATCTGATAATCACAGGCACCGAGGAATTATACGCCCACAAACAGTAATGTACTTCCGATTAATTATTTTCCATGCTCCCGCAGCCAGTCAAGCAACTTCTCAAGATGCTCTTGGTGATGGTCATAAGAAGCCACGAGAATGAAGGCGAGAGAGTATCCTTTCAAAGATCTCGTTCCCTAATCCAGGAGCTGTAGAAATCCATCTCTCCAAATTTGATGAATTTCTATCCACGGCTTATCGTGATTGGCTTCATAAGTCAAGGCGTTGACTCGATCCGCGTTATCCTCCCAGTCTTCGCCTATGTCCACAATCCATTTGGAATATTTGGGTTCGCGAGAGTGTCGCTCATAAAATACAACAGGCTGCCCAGTGAGCAGCCTGTTGTAAGTACACATAAATTTGGAAATCAATGCCAGGTATCCGTCACAAATAGGTCTCCCCAATTGGGAACAGCATAACTATGGTTCGGATCGCTTTCCCAGATAATGGAGCCGTCGGGGTTTTTGACGATATATTTATATTGAACCGTTGTGCCCTTGCTGGTGGTAAACGTCACCATACCTGCCCAGGAATCGCTGTCGACCCAATTAAGGGGAATCGCATTATTGGTGTTCCAACTGCCTAATTCCGGCGCAGAGCCAACCACAAAGATATTTTGCCCAAAGGATGTGACGTACCCATTAACCTGGAAGGTTATATGGGGCTTTGTCAATACAGGCGTTGTAACCAAAATTGCGCCGAAATGCCCGCTCAGGTTGCTGATAACAACATTACCGCCAGAGACAGTATAACTGTTGCCGCTGAGTTCATCTTTCAACACCGTGCCATTGGCGAACAGTCCATATAACAGTATCGTGAGATTCTTGGGCGATGCTGAATTGTTGATTGCAACAATTGCAGTCTCACTGCTTGATTTGCGTGCATAGGCATATGTTATATCCGTATTATTACGATAGATCGTTGCTATCTGCGGCGACCTAAGAGCCGGATGCCCAAGGCGGACGCGTATTAAGTCTCGATATAACGCTGAGATGGAGTCGTGATACGGGTTATGGAAAGTCTTGCCATCGGGCTGCGTAATATCGTTCCACTCCATGGCGGCGCGATTACCGGGGTCTTTGGGCAGCCCGGTATAGTTTGCCATGCCAACTTCGTCGCCGTAATAGATCGTTGGCGCGCCGGTGTATGTCATTTGGAAGATGGCGGCTGCATAAAGTTTCCACTGATCGCCGCTGGCCTGGCTCAAGAAGCGCCAGGCATCATGGCTATCCAGTAGGTTGAACACGGTGGTGTATGCCTGCCACATATAATCCGTTTTATTGGCATACATCGCCAGGTCGAACGCATCCACTGAAGCGCTGCAAGGAATGAGGTTATTGCCAGATTCCTGGCTTCCTCCAATGAAACATTCCGTGCCATTATTGCCAGTCCCATACACCAGCCGGTAATTCATCGTGGAATCCCACATGCTGCCGCTTAACCAATACGAGGCATTGCCCCAATATTCGCCGACGATGAAAGCGTCGGACTTTTGATTCTTAACCGTTGTGCGGAAAGGCTGCCAGAACGAATCTTCGACCTCATTCCCGACATCCAACCGCCAGCCATCCGCGCCTGCGTTTGCATTGGCGTTGGTTGCCAGCCAGCGCTTGGCAATACTGTTGCTATTTGTAATGAAATATTGCTGAATAGCCGTGTTGGTGTTTACCAAATTGGGTAAAGAGGCGTAGCCGGCCCAACTATTATAGTCATTTGATCCCAGGCAATGATTGGCAGCCAGTGAGGCGTTCCAGTTTACACTTACCTCGCCGCTATCCCAAACATGGTTGCAGTTGGCGTCATCATACCAAGTGATGGGCCAATTGTGTACGGTGTACCACGACCAATAAGAGGACGCGCTGCCGTTGTTGACAACATCCTGGAAGAAGGGGTGACCGACAGATGTGTGGTTGAATACGCCATCGAGAATCACCTTTATGCCACGCGCGTGCGCCTGCGTGATCAGGGTATTGAAATCCGACGACGTGCCGAAATTATCGTCGATTGCCTCGTAATTGGCGGTATCATACTTGTGATTGGATGGCGATTCGAAGATTGGGTTCAGGTAAATCGCAGTAATCCCAAGATCGGTGTCGGTGGAGGAGTTTCCGTCATTGAGATAATCAAGTTTATTGATTAGCCCCTGCAAATCGCCGCCCATAAAGTTGTTGGTGGCGGGTGCGCTTCCCCATGCCACGGTGCCAGAAGGATCGTTGCCAGTGTTCCCATTGCGAAAACGCTCCGGGAAAATTTGATAAACAATTGCATCACGCATCCACTGTGGCGTGTTAAAACTGCCCAACGATGCCCCAATCGGAATATATGTGAAGTCGCCACTGCCTGGTTCGGCGCTCTGCATTCCATAAATGTTGTACCAGGCCGATGCAGAACCATCTACCAGTTTGAAGCGATACCATACCTGTCCGCTATTTGCAGGAATCGTATAACTCCAGTAATCCCAACTGGCATCTGAACTGGTCTTGCTCATCGCCGCGTTCGTGACGGAAGAGCCATTCCAGATACGCAAGGTCACACCCGTCAAGTCGTTCTTGTTGGTGCGAAGTTTAACAGCAGCGCTTTGGGAAGTGGTTGGAAACATGGGATTCATATACGTGGCAGTCTGGTCATGGTAAACACCATCCCACCACACGTTATTATCAATTGCCCCCACAGCGGCCCGCACTAATCCAGGCTGGACGGCCAGTAAGACCATCACAGTTATGACAAGCAAAACCAATTTGTTGATACG
Organism: Anaerolineae bacterium; assembly: GCA_022616105.1. Lineage (GTDB taxonomy): Bacteria > Chloroflexota > Anaerolineae > Anaerolineales > Villigracilaceae > Defluviilinea. Next base: position 4,079 of record JAKEFL010000168.1, read on the forward strand.
CATCTTCACGTCTCCTTTACAGGTCTTAATGTTTTACAACAGGGACGATAATGGACAACATTATATATCCAAGACGACTTACAATAGCATTATTTAAGGATATTTGGCCGAACCTGATGATGCAATAATTCTGTCGAAGATTCAGTTATGGATTCGAAATCCAGAACCTTTTACTGCATTGTTTGATGCTTATTTAGACTTTGATCATCTCCCCTGTTCCCTCAGCCAGCCCAACAACTTCTCAAAATGCTCTTGATGATGGTCATAAGAAGCTACGAGAATGAAAGCGAGCGAGTATCCTTTCAGCCAGGGGTAGCGATCTCCATCCAACAGTTCTCTTTCAGAAATCTTGTCCCCTAATTCCAGGAACCGCAGAAATCCCTCTTTCCAATTCTGATGAATCTCTGACCACGGCTTTTCGTGGTTCGTTTCAAAGGTCAAAGCATTGACTCGATCCGCATCCTCTTCCCAATCCTCACCTATGTTCTCAATCCATTTGGGAAACTCGGGTTCGCGATCTTGCAAACCGCCATCCATCCTTGCAATGGAAATCTGCTGCCATGCCCACAAATGAGCGATCACATCCTTGATAGACCAGTTGAAGTCAAATTGTGGGGCGGTGATTTTCTCTTCACTCAGGCTTGCGAGCAGTTCTTCCCAAATGTTGAATTGTTCTCTCAGTGCCGCGAGGATATGGTTTTTCATGTTCATGGGCGTTTGCCAGTTAACTTCAGAAGGAGACAGTCACTTAATAAGCTGGTCGTATTTAGCGTGAGTTCCAATCCAGAACCATGTAACTGTATCTTCTTTGAGTAGCCCCAAGGCTCTATATCCCAAACCAATACGAACCGAATATAATGGCTGGCTTTCTTTCACGCGCTTGAAGAAAAGGCTAGGATGAGATGGGTTGTCCCGCCATAACGCGTAGGCTTGCTGCGCCCTCTGACGAATTTCTGGCGGCAAAGTCCAATAGTGCTTCCAGAAAGATTTGGTCGTTCGCGCCTTCATTTGCGTTCGCTGAATTCCCCGTGTTCATTGAACATTGGTGTAGTCTTGCCTTCTTTGATTTCCGCTTCCACCGACGCTATCAACTCAGCGAGCTTGTCATCATCTGTTGCCGCAAACTGAGCCTCCCATTGCGCTTCATCCGCCGCGATGGCTTCTATCGCTTCTTCAGCAGGCAGGGGATGTGACTCGAGGAAAAGTGCGAACTCATAGAGTTGAACTCTTCGCGCAAACGGTATCGCGGCGGCGATTTCAGTAATAGCTTTTACCAAATCTATTTGTGCCTGTGATTTCATATCTCTTGCTCCAAACGATAATTCTCTTGAACTAAATCTATATAAATTATACCCCGTTCTGCTTTAGCATTTTGGTGTGCACTTCTGGTCAACGTACTTTACTTCCTCTCCAAAGACTGCCATACTTTTTGCGATATTTCAGGTCTTCTTCGGTTTCGATTAACTCCAATGCTTTCTCTTTTATTTTTTTATCTTTTACCGCGTCATACACATTCCGAAAACTTTGTAGAATGTCATAGCGGATCAAGGTGCAGTTCTTTTCAGTGATACATTCCTTGAAGCGGCGTTCGAGACCGTCCATATAAACTTTCTGTTGTTTCTTTCCCACAACACCAACTTTCCATAACGATTGCAGGCAGTGCCGCGCGGTGACGAATCGTTCGTCCTTTGTGACTTCAAGCAGTTTATCGAAGTCTTTAAGCATCCTGTTCTTGAGATCGCTTTTTGCGAGATTGCTGAGAACCTGTGCAGAAATTGCCCTAACATGGTTGTCCTTGTGCGTTAAGCCATCAATCATCTGATCCCAAACTTCGTAAGCCCATTCCACAGGTTTGTCGGTCTTTTCAAGGATGTAGAAATATGCCTTATTTTGAACATCTCTGTCTGCGGAGCGAATGTTATTGATTTGTGTTTGTATGGTTTTGTCCATTATTTAACTGCTCCTGCCGCCGTCCTCGGCGGCGGGAACGCCGCCGGGAGCATATAAGAATTAAGATAATCTTCCTTGCATGCTTATCATAAGAAATCCAGAGAAAGCTGCATTGGAGGGGGAGAGAGATGCATCAACCTTGGATTTCATTTCGTTGATGACAGAGTGGTACTCGTCATAAAAAGGCCAAGACGGTGTCGGTTTGTATTGCAGGTTTTTCAGCTCAAAGTATTCAATGACACCTTTGGCGGTTGTCGGCTTGATATAGACATCAAACTCAGGACGAAAATAGGTTTGACAAATCGTCATCAACGACCATTTCGCCAGTTTGCCACTTTTTAAAACATCCAGCATCGTTTCAAATCCTTGCTGTTCTTTTCCATGCAATATTCCTTCCAGCCCGCTGGCGAGTAGTTTCTTGCTTTTCGGAGGGAGTGAATTTGCATAATCTCTGAATTTTGGTTTCTCGAACAAAGACACCATGGAGGAACGGCTTACGACTTTTATCATGTTGTCCACAATTAGCTCGGGGAGTTTGAAATTTCTTCTTACGAAACCCTCTTGGGCAAACGCGATCATCTTGTCCATTTTGTGTTTCTTGCCAATCTCCATCATCTCCGGGTTTTCGAATCCACCGGGATACCGATTGAAAAAGGCTTCTTCTGCTTGTTTCAGTTTTTTGAGATTCATAATGTCTCACTTTCCGGTTCTGTGATCATGATAGCGTCTCCTTTTCTGGATTGTAGAACATGTATTCTACTTCGTCAACCTCGAAATCGGTTGAACGATCAGGTCAATTCCAGCTCCATCACGTAATCATTTTGTGGATCATTTCCAACTGAAAATGTATGAGTACCAACTTCGCGAAATCCCCACCTTTTATAAAAATCAATGGCTCTTTGATTTTTCTCCCAGACGCCCAGCCAGACACAATCACAGCCTCGCTGCCTGGCCTCGCTGATAGTTGCTTTCATAAGTTCCTTTCCAACTCCCTTGCCTTGATACTCTTGTGATGCATAAATCCTTCTTATCTCGAGTGGCCTGGTTCGGTTTATCGATTCGTCCTCGCTATTCATGATGAGTTGCGCGTACCCTATGGGTGTCTTTTCAGTTTCGGCAATCAGGAAAATCACATCAGGCTGAGAAAGCTCATTGAATTGGATCTCTGGTGAGAATGATGCTTTCAAGTAAGCCTCAATGTTTTCTGAAGTGTTATCTTTCGCGAATGTATCGTAAAAGGTCTTGGCTCCTAACTCGGATAACATCCTTGCATCGTCAGTCGTTCCATATCGAATAATCATGTTCGCTCCATAAGAAAAAAGCATTGCTGCGGTATAGTTTTATAGAAATTGTATGCCCGCCAATTGAAAATCGCAACTGCGTTCTCCCTCCTCTCTTCACACTTAATTCACAACCGAATCCTATACTCCAGGCATAAGTTCAAACATAAGGAGTAAAACATGAACGGAAATACTGGTTTACGTATCGTTTCGGCATTGGTGTTGATCGCAGCGGTGGCAGGCATTGGCTTCTTCGCTTTTCAAGCGGGCGTTGCCCAGGGATCGCCAATCACCATTGAAGCGCCATCAGGTGAGACAGTGCCCGCGCCATATCCATATTACGGTTATGGAATGCCCTACCATCATCGCCCATGGGGATTCGGGTTTGGCTGCTTCGGCCCATTGCTTGCGTTCCTTCTGTTGTTCGTAGCCTTCCGCTTCCTCTTCTGGGGTCCGCGCTGGGGCTGGGGACATCATCGTGGTCCGTGGCGGCATAGCTGGCATGAAGGCGGCGTCCCATCGATGTTTGATGAGTGGCATAAGAGAGCGCACGGCGAACAGCCAGAGGAAAAGAAAGAATAAGAACGTATAATTGTGGGAGGGCGGAGAATTGACTCCGCCCTTACGCATCTTTCGTCTTTCCCACCTGCACTTGCGTGCGGTGCAAGTGTCTTTCTTCGTCCGCATGAAAGAAGAAAGACGAAAGACGATCCGTTGCCAATCCCATGAAAACTATTCTTGTCGTTGACGACGAACCCAAGATCACCCAACTCGTGCGCGATTATCTGGAGCGCGCGGGATTTGTCGTTTGGGTCGCGCATGATGGGAAGAAAGCCTTATCGCTCGCGAAGACTGAAAAACCAGACATGGTCATTCTGGACCTTGGCCTGCCTCAGCTCGATGGGCTGGACTTCACCCGCGAGTTTCGCAAAACCTCCAACGCGCCGATCATCATGCTGACGGCGCGTGCCGAGGAAACAGACAAACTCATTGGCCTCGAACTCGGCGCAGACGATTACATGACCAAGCCCTTCAGCCCGAAGGAATTAGTCGCGCGCGTGCGCGTGGTCTTTCGTCGGATCGAAAATGCTGCGAGCGCAAGTTCGGAAATCATTCGTGTGGCAGATTTGACTCTCGATGTGCCACGTTTGCGCGTTACTGGAGAGAAGCGCGAGATCGAAGAATTGACTCCCACGGAGTTCGAGTTACTCGCCTCTCTCGCACGCCAACCTGGACGAGTCTTCACACGTGCACAGTTACTGGATGCCATTCATGGCGTAGCATTTGAATCCTATGAACGCGCAATTGACGCGCATATCAAGAATATTCGCCGCAAGATCGAGGTCAAAGCCAGTGAGCCGAAATATATTTTGACGGTCTACGGAGTAGGTTATAAGTTTACGGATAAATAACTTTATGTTAACGGTGGTTGAGCAGCTTCGAGCGATAGCGAGAGGCGTATCGAAACCACCCGTTGCAAGTGAAGTTTGAATTATTAGTGGTGGTCTCGATACGGCGGACAAGCGCCGCCTACTCGACCACCGAGTTTCGTTTGAAATGAAACATCGCCCTCATTTTTCTCCTCATCAACGCCCGCCATGGTGGCCTGAGAACGAAGAATGGCCTGCCACGCGCGAGGCCTGGCGGCGCGTAGGCAGGCGTAATCCGTTCTCTCGCAGGATGGGATGTTTTTTCTTTGGTTTTGCTTTCCTGGCATTCGTGGGTTTGCTTGGTATTCTTAGATTTATCCTTGCTCCGTTTATTGACTTTCACGGTTCTCCACCTTTTGACCGACCTGATTTTATTTTCCCATTGGGCTTTCTCGGATTTATCTTATTGATTTTCGCGGTAGGATGGGGCGCGCGTAGTTTACGGCGAATATCCAGACCATTGGATGAGTTGGTTGATGCATCTAATAAAGTTGCGGAGGGAGATTATTCGATACGCATCGAGGAGAGAGGACCTCCCGAAATTTACTCACTGATGAGAGGTTTCAATTCAATGGCAGAGCGTTTGCAGATCAACGATCAGCAGCGTCGAAATATGCTTGCAGATGTCTCGCATGAACTACGAACCCCGATCACAGTCATTCAAGGAAATGTGGAGGGGATTCTCGACGGCTTGTATCCCGCGGATGAAGAGCGGCTGAAGTCCATTATGGAAGAGACTCAAATCCTTTCGCGTCTTGTGGACGATTTACGGACGCTCGCGTTAGCTGAAAGCGGCGCATTGCAATTGAGGCGCGAACCGACAGACCTGGCTGAATTGACGAGAGATGCAGTTGCGGGATTTGAATCTCAGGCGAGAGAAAAAGAGATTCGTATTGAATTGTCTTTGACTGAAATCGAAGAGGTCAATATTGACCCGCAGCGCGTGCGTGAGGTGTTGCTGAATCTGATCTCGAACGCGCTCAGATACACACCACGCGCGGGAGTAATAAAAGTCGGTTTTACGGAATCGGCTTCAAGTGCGGAAAGAAACGCAGTGGTTTTCGTCGAAGATAATGGACCCGGCATTGAATCTGCGGATTTGCCGCATGTCTTCGAGCGATTCTATAAATCCAGCGATTCGGGCGGGATGGGATTGGGCTTGTCCATCGCGAAATATCTGGTCGAGGCGCATGACGGGAAAATTTCGGCAGAGAGCGAAGTGGGGAAGGGTACGAAGATTTCATTTTTCCTTCGGCAGACTTCGGAAGTCTGAGGGAGCAAATTGAATAATTTCTATTTATCCTCCACAAGCCTTCCAATCAACGGAAGGCTTGTTGTTTTCTCTAACATTTTCCTCCATGCTCATAAATGCAAAACAAACCAGCCTGCGTATGGATAAATGGAAACACCCGCGGGCTCAATCAACATGAAAGAAAGGAGGCAAACTCATCCAAGATAAATGGCACTTTAACCAAAATCATAAGTACAAGTATTTCAATGTTATAGAGGAGATATAACCATGAAAAAGTTTACGAAAATTGGTGTGTACGGCTTGTCAATCCTGATGCTGTTGTTTGGCTTGGTCGCCGTACCCTCACAGGCTGCCGATCACCTGGATGCTCCAGGGCTTACCCCGCCAGGCGGAGATACGCGACTTGATATTACTGATGTGTACGTTTTTCAATCACCAAGCAATCCGAACAATACTGTGCTGATTATGGGTATCAACCCATTGGCTGGTGTGTTGAATAACGGCACATTCCGCAATGGCGCCGCTTACGACTTCAAGATCGATTCCAACGGTGACGCAAAAGAAGACCTGACCTATCGAATCAGATTCGGTGCGCCGAATAACTCAGGTGTGCAACAAGTGAGACTCCTCCAGGAAGGCGGAGGAGGTCCTGACAATGATGATCCGATTGCGAAGGGAAGAACTGGTCAGACCATCTCAGTCCCTGGTGGAGGCATGTTGACCGCGGGCGTATTCGATGACCCGTTCTTCTTCGACCTGAACGCGTTCCTGGCTGTGGATTTCTGCAATCCCGGCACGAATTTCTTCACGGGCTTGAACATCTCAGCCATCGTATTGGAAGTGCCTAGCTCCTGGCTTGGCTCTAACAATATCGGTGTCTGGGCGCGCACTGTTCTGAACGAAAAGCAGGTTGACCGAATGGGACGACCAGCCATCAACACCGTGTTCATCCCCAACAATCCGTTTGAGCCTTCTGGCAGCGAACCTTCGCAGAAGAATTCCTTCAATTCTTCCCAACCGAGGACCGATCAGCGCAAGTTCCGCAGCGAAGTGGTAGATACGCTGGAGATCTTCTATGGCGCAGGCAGCTCCACTGCTCAAGCTCTGGCAGACTTCCTGCTTCCGGACATTCTGACTGTAGATACCTCATCCACGGCGGGATTCCCCAATGGGCGGCAGCTGGCAGATGATGTCATTGACATCGAACTCGGTCTGGTGACGAATGGGGCGGTCACATCCGATTGTGTTGGGAACGACTCTACTTTTTCAAATTCGTTCCCGTATCTTGATACAGCAAACTAAGCGGGGATTCAGCGAATCCGTGGAGGCGGTGCATATCGCCTCCACGGATTTTGGAAGATTTTGAAAAGAGGAGATCAGAAATGAGCAAACGCAAAACCATCCTGCTATTATCATTCGTCATTATTATTCTCGTTGTTTCAAACTTGAGTGGGGTATTTTTCAACTCATCTCCTTATCTTCCAGACCCGGAAGACATTGATGGAAGTACCCTCGCAACCATTCCTTCTGTCGATGTAGCGATCAAGACCGTGCAGAACAAGATAAAACAAAATCCCAAAGATGCAGTCAGTTACACACTTCTCGGTGATTTATATATCCGACAGGCGCGCGAAACCGGTGACGTTAGCGGCTATCAACGTGCCGAGACCGCATTGAACCAGGCGCTTGAAATACTTCCCGGTTATTCACCAGCCGGTTCATTGTTGGCTTCTGTCTATTATGCTCAACACGAGTTTGCCAAAGCGCTGACTCTGGCAGAAAAGGTATATGAAAGCAACACAAAGAATTCACAAGTACGAATCGTCATCGCTGATTCCTATTTGTCATTAGGAAACTATGAGGATGCTGAGGTAATCTATAAGGAGATTGGTGAAACAAATGTGACCCCACCACTTCTTGCTAGGCTTGCGCATCTGGCAGAGTTAAAAGGTAATTCTGATGAAGCGTTGACTCTGATTCAGCGCGCCGCAGGGGAGGCGCTGAATTCGGGAGGAACAAAAGAGAGTGTTGCCTGGTATCTCTTGCGAGTGGGCGACATGTATTTCAATACGGGTGAGATCCGGGAAGCCGGTGCTTATTACGAAGCATCCCTGCGGGTTTTTGATAATTATCATCTTGCACTGGCAGGGCTGGGTAAAGTGCGCGCTGCCCAGGGGAAATACGATCAAGCGATTGGCTATTACCAGCATGCGATCAATATAGTTCCGCAGCCGGATTTCCTCGCCGCACTCGGTGACATTTACATGCTTACCGGTCAAACAGATGAGGCAAAAATTCAATATGAGACTGTTGAATACATTGGGAAACTTGCTGCGATCAATCAGCAGATCTATAACCGCCAACTGGCAAATTTTTATTCAGATCATGATATGCATTTGGATGAAGCTCTTGATCTTGCACTGACTGAACTGGAATCCCGCAAAGATATATATGGCTATGATTCAGCAGCCTGGGCTTATTACAAGAATGGGAATTACAAAGATGCGCAGCACATGATGGATCAGGCAATGGCTCTGGGTACACGTGATGCACTCCTCTTCTATCATGCCGGCATGATTGCACACGCACTCGGAGATAATCAACAAGCGCGCAATCATTTGCATCAGGCTCTGACGATCAACCCGTATTTTTCCATTCTTTATTCTGAGGAAGCACGGAAGACCTTAGATGCTTTACAATCACAAGCAGGTGGATGATGAATAATCATATCTGGCGAAGAGCCATTACAATCATCACAGTTTTATTACTGTCTCTCGCATTGCCGATGGCAGCGTTTGCGCATCCGCTTGGCAACTTCACGATCAATCACTACGCGGGTTTGAATGTTTCGCGTGAGATGATCACGATTGATTATGTTCTTGATATGGCAGAGATACCTGCTTTCCAAGAGATCGCCTTATTTGACGCGAATGGAAACGGCCAGCCCGATTCGGCGGAGACGACTCCATATCATTCCGCGAAGTGCGAGTCGATTCGCTCTGATCTTGACCTGCGCGTGAACAAGCGATCTGCGATTTTGGCTTTATCTTCATCAAGTATTGAGTTCCCGCCGGGCGCTGGTGGCTTGCCTACACTACGCCTGACCTGCAATTTCAACACACCGCTAACAAATGAAACCACAAACATTTCATTCGCTGATAACGCTTATTCGGAGCGGCTCGGCTGGCGTGAGATTGTCCTGACCGGTGACGATGTCGGTTTGCAAGGTGAGTTCGCCTCGACCAGCCTCAGCCAGCGGCTCACTGCCTATCCCGATGACATGTTAAGCAGCCCGCTCGATCAACGAGAGATTTCCTTCGGTGTGGATCTGATGTCAGCTTCAGGAACTTCACCAGCAGCTGCACAAGGAGATCCGTCACTCAATACCACCCGCGAAGATGCCTTCACTCAATTGATCACACTTGAGAAACTTACTTTACCTGCAATTCTGTTTGCACTTGGCATCTCATTTGTTTGGGGTGCGATGCACGCAATGACACCGGGTCATGGCAAGACAATCGTCGGCGCATATCTGGTCGGTTCGCGCGGCACGATGAAACACGCACTTTATTTGGGGCTGACCACAACAATCACGCACACGCTCGGTGTCTTTGCATTGGGCCTCGTCACGTTATTCGCGGCGCAATACATCGTGCCGGAAAAGTTGTATCCGTGGATGGGCTTGCTCTCGGGGTTGTTCGTTGCAGGAATTGGATTAAATCTTTTCTTTCAGAGGTTTAAGTCTTCCGGCGTGAGGGGATGGTTTGGCAGACTCAAGACTAACCATCCGGTTTTACGACCTGCCTATTCACCAGCCTTACAAAGCACAAAAACAAAAGCACCAGAGCACAAACATCGCTTTGTACTTGCTTCCGCGTATGATCATTCACATTCTCATGGTCATTTCCATCCACATGACCACGATCACCATGCTGATCACGGTCATCATCACGATCATGAGCATGGAAATCATGATCATGACCACGGTCACGCCGATCACTCTCATATGCCGCCCCAGGAAATCACGTGGCGCAGTTTACTGGCGCTCGGGATCTCAGGTGGCTTGATACCTTGTCCATCCGCACTGGTGGTGATGTTGGGCGCGATTGCATTGAACCGTATTGGTTTTGGTTTGATTCTGGTATTGGTATTTAGTCTGGGACTGGCAAGCGCGCTGACCGCGATTGGCATGTTGTTTATCTATGCGGGGCGGTTGTTCGAAAGGTTCCCATCGCAAGGAAGGATCATTCAACTTTTGCCAATACTCAGCGCGTTATTTGTTTCTGCCATTGGGGTTGGTATTACTCTGAAGGCGCTTGCTGAGTTAGGAATTGTTTGATAACACACTTGAAACTAAAATGCTCCCGGCAGGTCTCAGACCTGCCAGAAGCAGATGTTCATTAAATTTTTATAAAGTTACAAAGGGTGGAACTCATTTTATTCTCATAACATTTCCCCGGTTCGTCCGTTAAACATAATGAGACGGCTTGTCACTGGACTTGCCGCGCAGAAAAGAGACGGAGGTCGAAATGACCATTGGAAACCCCAACGATGCTGACCGCGTTGAAAAGGTTAGAGTGCGTCGGCATGGTTCTTCTGAATATGTGGAGCATGTAGTGGACGATGCGGCGGCGGCACAGCGATCCTTTACCTATCAGATAACCGGAATACTATGGCTGATGTTTGGTGCCTTGGAGGGCCTTCTTGGCCTGCGACTGATTTTGAAGCTGCTGGCAGCGAATCCGAGCAACCCTTTTGCACAGCTGATTTATGGTTTGTCGGATTTATTCGTCTGGCCCTTTGTTGGTTTGACCATTACCCCATCGGCAGCGGGAATCGTCGTCGAGATCCACACGATTATCGCCATGGTGGTATATGCTATCCTTGCCTGGCTGGTGATCAGCCTGATACAAGTGTTGTTATACCGACGAACGGAACGTTTTGTGCGAGTTGAGCGGCGCGAGCGATTACCATAAACCAGTAGATAATTTTATCGGGGGTACTCTTTTACAAAAGTCCCGTTTCGTAACTCGCTGAGTGTTTGCTGGATCTCTTCGATTGTGTTCATCACGAAGGGACCATAGGGAACGATCGGTTCTTTGAACGGCGCGCCAGCAAAGAGCATAAAGCGGACAGGGTTATTTTCTGTTCTAATAGAGATGTGATCGCCATCTGCAAATTTGATTAACCTCACGGCTTCGACAGTTTGATCTGAGAATACGCCTTCGCCTTCAAAGACATAAGCAAGCGCGGTGTGTCCGCTTGAGATAGGTTGAGTCCATTCTTTATCGGGATCAAGCTGGACTTCCAGATAGAGAGGCGAGGCTGCAATCTCAGTCACAGGACCTGTGACTCCATCCACTTCTCCCACGACGACGCGGATTTTAATCCCATCCTTTTCGTAGGTGGGAATTGTTGAGGCATTTACTTCCTGATAGCGCGGCTCAGTCATTTTGAGATGAGAAGGGAGGTTGACCCAGAGTTGGAAGCCGTAGATATTGCCGCTTTCACCGCGGCGCGGCATTTCTTCGTGCAGGATGCCGCGGCCTGATGTCATCCACTGCACATCGCCGGGGCCGATGAGACCCGCATTGCCAAGGCTGTCGCGATGATGTGTCGCGCCTTCGATCATATAGGTGACTGTCTCGATGCCGCGATGCGGGTGCATGGGGAAACCGCGGATGGGTCCCTCAATGGGATCGTTGAATGCAAAGTGGTCGAAGAGCAGGAAGGGATCGAATTCGTTGCTGACGCGCGGCGCAATGGAGCGGCGCAATTTGACACCGGCACCTTCGATGGCATTTTGTGGGTC
>JAKEFL010000017.1 GCA_022616105.1 Anaerolineae bacterium
ATCCGCGCGGATAACAATGGAAAGCAAAAGGAGATTGAGATCAGCCCCTGGACGTATGATCTATCTGCTCAACCTGATGGCAGCCACTTTACCTTTACATTTTCCCGCGGACTTGGCTATGGCAGCGAACTGCACCTTACGCAGTACGAAGCACTCAGTCCTGCCCTGAGCGAAGTCGAAGGGACACAACTATTATACGCCGACCTATACAATTACATTTCATTCGCGCGCTGGTCGCCAGATGGGAGTCAGATTGCGTTTATTAAGATCCCCGATTCACCGACTCCGTTTACAGTGGGGGAGTTATGGGTCATGAACGCGGATGGCTCTGGTGCGCGCAAATTAGCGGATGCTGATGCAGGTCACGGGTACGCGGCGAATTGGTCACCGGATGGGACGAAGATCGCGGTTGTCCTACGCGAGAATCCAGATGATAAAAATGCGAATCAATCGAGCGATGCGCTTATCAGCAATGTCTACGTTGTCGATGTAGAAAGTGGAAAATTGACCCAAATCACAAATATTACCAATGGTCGGGTAGAGACTCCGTTTTGGTCGCCGGGTGGGAACACTTTGACTTTCAATGTAGTCATAAATGGTAGAATGAATGTGCATAACGCGGACATAATAACAGGGAGGATGCGGTCTCTTATTACGGAATCAACCTGCTGTCCCGCGTGGATGCGAAAGTAAGTTTTTAGCCACTGAGACTCGGAGTCACAGAGATTCTTAATAATCTCCGCGTCTAAGTGACGCTGTGGCTAAAGATTGAAAGTGAGTCTAAATGATTCGTAGAATCATATTAATTCTGATCACGGTATTGCTAATCACATCCTGTGCCGGTGCTCCTGCTGCAACTGAAGCTCATCCGGCGACAGAAGCTCCTGCCACCGAACCAGCTGCAACTGAACCTCCGGCATTTCAATCCTTGGAAGCGCCCACAAGACAGCCTTCAGTAGTAGATACATCAACCCCAATACCTGCACCTACACAAATCATTTCAACCTCAACCGAAACACCATTGCCAACCCTTGAATTGCCTACCGAAGTAGTCAATCCACCAGCGCGAATGGTATGGGATGGCACACCGACATACCCCGGCGACTCTACACCTGGTTTTGCGTTCCGTGTTAGTTATGACCCTGAGTTCTGGGCAGTAACTACCGATCAATTTGGTTTTCCGGCACTGGCACATCGTAATATTTCAGGCTGCGTCATCTCGACTACTTCTGGACGCGGCTTACCTGCCACCACGACTGTTGACCACGAAATGTTGCGCTTTGATACAGTTGCTTATGATGTCGCGACCGTATCTGAAAATGGAGTCAAAAAGTTCGTGACGTATACAGGCGGTGATGGGACGGTGATCACCGGCTTCATTGTGGATTTCGTGGAAGATGAGGAAACATGCCTCGCGGCTGCGGTTGGCGTTCTTTCCACGCTTACATCTGTTCCTGTTTCACAAGCCACTCCTGAACCTTGATTCGTAGGCGTAGGGCGGATTGCCAATCCGCCCCACGAGTCTCTTATCAACCTTGATGTAAAATTCAGGTGACAGTCACTCGCTTTGCGAAAGTGACTGTCACCTTTAGAGTGTAAAGTGACACGCTCACTAAAGAATGCCCTTGCAACCCTCCTCCTTTGCGGACTCTTTCTCAGTGTGCGCGATGCCTCTGTGGATGCAAAGCGTGATCTCGCGGCTCTGCAAACTGTCACACCATTTCTTTACCCTCCGTATCCGGGCTCTGCCTCAGAAGAATCCATTTTCGATCACTCCACGCCCAACTATACATTCGATAACCGCGTACTTGCATTCACGGGTGATGTTGCGAATAAGATCTGCCCCTCGCCCGCGCCTCCTGACACGCCTCCACCTCAATCTGGAGTTTGCGATCGAGGGAGTGGAGGGTACTGGTCTTATAGCTTGGGTGCCTTTATTTTTTATGATGGTCACGATGGTGTGGACTATGGCATTTTGTATCGTCCGATTTATGCCGCGGCAGATGCAGATCAGATCGTGTACTCAGGCTGGTGGGATCCGCAGAATCACAGTATCAACCTGGGCATTTATGTCCGCCTGCATCACCCGAATGGCTATAACACATATTATGGGCACATGAGTTCAGTAGCTGTGCAGGCATGTTCTTCGCCGGGGTGCGCGTTCGTACCTCATGGAGAATGGCTTGGTATCAGCGGCACGACGGGCAATTCATCTGGTCCACATTTGCATTTGCTTGTCCGCAACCCTTCCAACAGATCGGTGGATCCCTACGGCTGGAGGGGAAGTGGCGTCGATCCGTGGTCATTCAATCAACGAGAATCGCTGTGGGTGGCTTTTCCTTCTCTGATAAATACAGATGTCTATCCATCGGGTCCCGCGCTTGCTTTTCCCCCGGCTCCGGCGCCAGGCATCATCGTTGATGATGGCACAGCCGGCTTCGACGAAATTCCTGACGAATGCTGGCAGGATATCGCTCACAGCAGCGCGCAGGGCGGCATTATGCGTTCCTCAAGGCCGCGTACGACCGCGCCTACTTGTACGGCCCAATGGTTTTTCCCAGAGGGTTCCACTGTCGGAATTTACTCAGTATATGTCCGCATCCCTGCAGTGCGTGCAACGACAGAAGGCGCGATCTACACCATTCGTCATGCGGGCGAGTCTGATCAAGTTGTGGTCAATCAGGCCGTTTTTCCGAACATCTTCTATATTACAGATGGATGGGTCTATATTGGCAAATACAACTTTACAGGCTCTGGAGATGAATATGTTGAACTTACCAATCGGACTCAGGATGAAACCGCAGGGATTTCGGAATTATTCGTCGGCGCAGATGCCGTTCGATTTGTACGTCAAGGAAACATCACTCCGACTCCGCTTACGCCTGTTACACCTACCCCAACATTTACTCCATCCCGAACGCGGACTCCCACCATTTCGCCAACACCGACAGTTTCGCGTACTCCAACGATCACTCGTACACCACCTAACACACCAACCCCGACAGTAACGCGTACACCGACAAACACACGTACACCCACTTTTACTATTACACCTTCTCGAACACGCACCCCCACCCCAACGCGGACAGCAACGCGCACACCCACTGTCACGCGGACTCCGACTAACACACGTACGCCTACAATCACGCGTACTCCAACGTTCACCCGCACACCGACTTTTACCGCCACGCCATCGCGGACACGTACACCTACACCCACACGAACAGCGACGCGCACACCCACTGTCACGCGGACTCCAACAAACACGCGAACACCGACACTAACCCGCACGCCCACGCGTACTCGCACACCGACATTTACTGCCACACCCTCACGAACGCGTACTCCCACACCAACGCGTACACAAACAAGGACAATCACTCCCACTCATACGCGCCGACCGACAGCAACGCCGCAATTTAGATTGATTGACCTGTATTTGGTGAACAGAGTGCGTTATGAAGCCAACACGCCGCCCTTCGTCGTGACCGGTGACCGCTGGGCGCGGACCAATGCCCTGCCTCAAACCGCGCTCGATGAATACTTCAAAGGTCCCGGTGCGACAGAACGATTCTCCTTTGGCTGGATCGCGCTCTATAACGGATTCACAGGCTACAGCCGGTTGGAAATCCGTGACGACGTCGCGCATGTCTTTCTCGAAGGCACATGCATGCCCGATGGACGCGATTTCAACATCGCGGATCTGATTATGTTGAATCTCAAACAATTCTCTGAGATTCGCTTTGTAAAGATTTACGATGAGAACGGAACAACGCAGAACCCCGATGGCTTGAGCGATTCCGTCCCCGCGTGTTTACAGCCGTAAGACAAATTACCAATCTGTCCTGCAAAAATTAATGTATTGACCGACTAAAAGTGATATGATGCTTGTGTGGGGATAAAACGCATCCGCTTGAGCATTGGCGAGGTGAACGATGGTTGCCAATAAATCCATCTTTTTGACATTTTTGTTCTGGGGGCTCGTCGCAACAAGTTGTGCATCTGAAGTTACACCAACCGCTCAATTTGGACCTACAGTCACACCCATTGAACAGGAGTCGACTTCCACGGTATTCATCGGGATACCTCCAATATCCAATCCGCTTGTTCAGGCGGAGGGCGAAAGCATGGAGGAGTTCGTTGCCCGGATAGCCGCCAGGAACATTAGCTATAACCGCCCCGTATTGATTGCCCTTTCGCACTTGAAGGAGAAGAGCACTGTGTTGTTTGGGGTTCCCTCGGGCCGGCAGGACGTGCAACAGTGCTGGTTTTACGAGACCGACTCAAATCGAGCGTGCACAAGTGAAGATCTGGAAAAATATTTCAGCGATCTGACCATCCCCAAAATATTCTTTGCTTTTGCATATTCAACTTCTGGAAAGTCGTTATATCTGATCGAGCATTTTTATGACGGGGATGAATACTATTTCACGGACTATTATAGGCTGATATTAGAACTCAAAGATGCGAAATGGGTTGAAAAACTCATACTTCCGGTCTATTGGTGAACGGCGATACTATCCCTGCGTGTTAGCACCATAAATAAAAAAGTAAGCGAGATCATGGTCTCGCTCTACAAATTTACTGAATGAGCCTAGCGTAAACTTTCAGCATAAGAAATCAAATCTTCTTTATCATGCAGCACTACGCTGTCTCCACTTATGATGATCTGAATCCATAGGTCATCTTCTTGCCAGTATAACTGCCTTATTGGCGTATCAGATTTCCAGACAGACCTGCCATTATTGTCAAGCTCAAAACCGCCGACGATATATAGACCGTTACTCTCTCCAAGCTTTACACTTTCAATTGCTGTTGATGGAATATTAGAAGTATCAATATATTGATCCGTTTTGCATTGCATCAGGATAAGTTCTCCGTTTTCTTTTACCGCCGAGTAATATGTCGAAATGCATTCAGGATACGCATTAACATTGGTAAATAACCATCCATCTGGAGTTGTTAAAAATTCTTTGGCATCGAACCCTAGTGCTTTTTCATAAATGGCCACGTAATCATAAGAATTGTAATCACTACGCTTATAGTCATTGATATCATCCATACTTTCGGCAATGGTGATCATTTTATCCTTATCCAGGATACCACCTCCCCAGGATGGATCAAAGTAAAAATATATTCGATAGTTTAAGTTTTCATCGTGCCATGCCAGAAACAAATAACTTGATTCATATTGTGATACGGCTTCTGGTACCCCATAAAACGCGGGGTTTCCATTTACCTTTACGATTTCATGGTCTTTATAAATTTTTGCAAGCGGGTCAAAGTTGTCAGGATTTCCCTTCCATTCATAAATGACTAAATCTTCGCCATACTTATAGTGAAGATGAACTTCGTTGTTGAAGGGGAAATAGCGTGCGTAGGAAAAATCAAAGCCTAATGGAAGGACCGTAGGCGCTTTCAAGTCCAATCCTGAATACTCTTCCGCATTTGCAATGGAGGCTAATGAATCAGGATTCAATGGATCTGCTACTTCGGTGGGAGAATCTACAAGTCCAGCCGCAAGTTCAACCAATTTATCGCGCGAGATGTGTCCTGGGCCGGGCGGAAAGATTTGGATGTAATACCAACGCTTTCCATCGCTCCATGCAAGGCGCTGGATCCAATCATCGCTATCCCATCTCCACGCACTATCTCCCTCTCTTAAAGAGAAAGTACCTTGGACATATTCCCCAGCAAATGAACCTACAACTACTGTCTCAACTTCGGAGGCTGGTACCATTGACCACAGCCCATATTCAGTGGGAAATTTGCCTGTTCCCTGCCTGAGCACAAAATCTGCACCGTGTTCAGAATAATGAGTGTAAATGAAAGACGCAGTCTGTGAAGTAGCATCGAAATTGAGAGTCTTGAATATCCAGCCTTCAGGCGTCTTGGAAAATTCCTTCAGATCCATGCCTAGTTTAGATTCGGCATAAGCAACCTGACAGGCATAAGATTGAATATTCCGTGATTCCTGACATTCTGCCAGTGAAGCCATCTCCGGCGCAAGCATTGGAATAATGACAGGCACAAGCGGAAGGTCATATTGTTCGGCTGGAGCGTTCATCCACTGTTTTTCTTCCTCAGAAAGCGGGATTGATGTGAAATTTACCTTTTGAAAGAACTGAAAAACCTCCTGCGCCCAGGCGCGTCCCTGCGGACTGATGAGGAAACCAGTAAGAAGTAAAAGGACCGCTATTGCGAGCGTCAATCGCATACGATGGTTGTTTGTGCTCTTAACCGAGGATCGAAAATTTTCAGTTCGCCAAATTGCCTGCTTCATTTTTTCATGGAAATGCTCGCTTGGCACTGGTTGAATCTTTGTCAACAATTCTTCAATTTTGTTTTCATTGGGTGTACCCGGGATACTTTGCTTATTCATGGTCTTTCTCCGGCAATTGGGGCCAATCGCGTTGCAAGCTTTTGAGGGCACGGCGGATGGTTACACTGACGTTGTTCTCGCTCAAGCCAAGATGCGCTGCGACCTGTTTGATTTGCCAGCCAAGTATGTAGCGTAACACGATCATTTCGCGTACATTTTCAGACAATGTCTTGAGCAATCCCCAAAGAATTGTGATTTGTTCGCGTGTGATTACATCTATTTCGGGGACAAAATTTGAATCTGCTAATAACTCGATAGGGATACTTTCATCTATGTTTCGGACTTTGCGGCGTCGGGATAAATCTATTGCTAAATTTCGGGCAATTCGTAATAACCAACCAAGCGCGGCTTGCTCATCTCCATTGAAGCGCTGACGGGTTTTCCAGGCTCGGGCGTACGTTTCAGCCGTCAGATCCTCTGCCTCTTGCAAAGGACCGCCACTTAATCCATACACATAGCGGAATACGATTAAGTGGGTTTCCTCATAAAGGCGCGTGAAAGCAGCCGCATTTGGGATTGAATCCTCATGTTCTTTCCAGAACCACTTTTTAATGGATCGCAATCTCGTGTTTTCGGTCAATCTGACTCCCAAACTGATCTTTGCATGCGCTCATTATGTTAAACGCACATCCACACAGAATCTGACAGAAGTATATCCCCAGGGCTTAAAGCAAAAGGACGGAAATTTACTTCCGTCCTTTGGATAAGGTCTAGCAGGCTGTCGGAGAGAGCATCATCCAGCACATGTATAAACTTGCAGGAAGTGAAAAATAGGGAAGAAATGAAGATAAAGCGGCCAAAATA
>JAKEFL010000169.1 GCA_022616105.1 Anaerolineae bacterium
ATACCGCCAATCCATGGACGCGGGTTGAGTAATTTCTGACCCAAAGGAAATCTGCTGTCAAGGAGATCAAAATGTATACCAATCGTTTCATTAGCCTGCTCATTGCCATTTCCCTGTTAGCTGTCACTGTTCTGGTGGTCCGGAACGCTAACGCTACCGCATCCCTCGTCGCCAATGTCGACTCTGCCACCCGTTCTTACACCGCGTGGGCTAAGGCAGCCAAAGCGGAAGCCAGCACAGTGGATTCGGCTACCCGCTCTTATATTGCGCAAGCGAAAGCGGTGGCCTGCGGTGTGGATGCTACCTACGGCCTTAACCTTGACTCGGCGACCCGGTCTTACATCGCCTGGGGATTAGCATTACAAGCGAAGAATGATATTGGAGCCTTGTGTCGCTAGCTGCCCACTGTTTTGCTCATCGGGACGTGTTCGCTCCTTTCTTCTCCTCCCGAGCACACGTCGACAACCCTGCACTGGCTCATTACCAGTGCAGGGATTGAAAAAACAATTGCTGGAAAGAATTACTAAAAATGAAAACACATAAAATCTTTACTGGTTCGTTACTTTTGGCGTTTGTATTAACAGTCTCGTTGCTCACCGCAACACCGGCCTCTGCCATTATCGGCGGTCAGCCCGAATGAGTAGTGGACTGGAGATATGGACAGGATATAGGCGCGATATAGCCAAGATATAGCCGGACCCTGGAACAGCTAATTTAACATCAACTTGGGGCGATATTGCAGCGCCTCTGCCAGATGCGCAGATTGAATCTCTTCACTCCCTGCGAGATCCGCAATCGTGCGCGCCAGTTTCACGCTTTGCGTGCGATGATAGGCACGCGCCGATAACTGCATTTGACTCATCGCTGCACGCATCAAACTCTGATGCTTCGACACGGTGAGCGAAAGACGAACCGTCAGCACGCCGCCTTCATCCTGCAATTTGCAATACTGCCGTATCTCCCCCACGCGCATATCTGCGTTACAAACAATAGAGGATTCCTTATTCAAAAAACGATTGCGTTGAATATCACGCGCAGCTTGCACTCGCGCTCGTATTGATTCACTTGACTCCCCCACTCGATCTCCGCTCAGCTTTTCATAATCGACGCGCGGCACCTCGATGTGGATGTCAATACGATCTAGTAAGGGTCCCGAAATCCGCTTTTGATATTTTGTGACTACAGCCGGCGCGCAGGAACATGGCTTTTGTGAATCACCGTAGTACCCACACGGACATGGGTTCATAGCAGCAACAAGTTGAAAATTGGCCGAGAATGTGAGTGAGCCTTTTGCGCGGCTGATAGTGACGATCTTATCTTCCATCGGCTGTCGCATCACTTCGAGGACTCGCGTGCCAAATTCGGGAAACTCATCTAAAAACAAAACACCCCTGTGTGCAAGCGATATTTCGCCGGGCTTGGGGATATTTCCACCGCCTACCAGCCCCGCATGTGAAATCGTATGATGCGGCGAGCGGAAGGGACGATGGCGAATCAATGGCGTGCCAGCAGGGAGTTGATCGGCAACAGAATAGATTCGCGTGACGTCCAGTGATTCTTCGATGCTCATCTCAGGAAGAATGCCCGGCATGGCGCGCGCCAATAATGTTTTCCCCGCGCCTGGGCTACCTACCATCAACACGTTATGGACAAAAAGCCATACATTTCACCTTGATTCTAGCTTCGAAATCGTGGAAAATACCCGGTATGAGATGCTACCCCTACACAACCTGGAGCATCTACAACTCACGAATAAGGCACTCGGGCGGTAAAATGAATAATTATAGGTTGCAAAGCATGCAGAAACGCATCCTCTCCAAACTGCCAGGCGACTCTTGTGCCCAATTTCCCAATTTTACAGCGACAGGATGGCTCCTAAGACAATACAATGAGCCAGCTCTACAAAGGTCCGACTACAATGCATGCCTCGATATCTTTGTGGACCTACTCTCGTTTTTCCGACTTTGTTGTTTCCAGCTGTCTTGTCACAATGATAGATCAGCCTTCGATGCTTGCTAAAAACTGCGCGGCGCGTTCACGCACCGATTCGGCGTTTGTTAGAGACAATACATCTTTTGCCAGCGACTGTGAATCTGTGAGTGACACCTTTCGCAACAACTGTTTGATCTTCGGGATGCTATTGGATGTCATGCTCAACTCGCGCACACCCAGGCCGATCAGGATTGCTATCGCTGATGGATCGCCGCCCAATTCACCGCACACACTGACCCATTTATTATGTTTCTCTGCTGCAGCGCACACCTGCTGGATGAGTCGCAGAACGGCCGGATGCAGGGCATCAGACAGATGCGCAAGCGATGGATTGCCACGTTCAGACGCTAAAGTATATTGCGTCAAGTCATTGGTACCGATCGAGAAGAAATCCACATGCGGGGCGAGCAATTCGGCCATCAGTGCTGCTGACGGAACTTCGACCATAATCCCCGTTTCAATCGGCCAGCGATGCGGGGTGTTTTCATTTTCCAGATCGTGATGCGCCAGTTCAAGTGCAGACTTAGCTTTTAAGACCTCATCGATATTGGCAATCATTGGAAACATGATGCGGAAATTTGCGTCCAACGCGGCTCGCAGGATTGCACGCAATTGGGGCTGGAACAATTCCGGCTTGACCAGTGAGACACGGATGGCGCGCACACCCAAAAAAGGATTGGCTTCAGCCGCTAATCCCGCATATGGCAACTCCTTGTCGCCGCCTGCATCTAATGTACGCACTATCACCGGACGTTCGCCCATTGCCGCGCCAATA
Organism: Anaerolineae bacterium; assembly: GCA_022616105.1. Lineage (GTDB taxonomy): Bacteria > Chloroflexota > Anaerolineae > Anaerolineales > Villigracilaceae > Defluviilinea. Next base: position 2,768 of record JAKEFL010000169.1, read on the forward strand.
TCTTGCAATAAATGCACTTGCTCATCTTCCGTTGGCGGAGTTTGACGGGTCAGAAATAGGAATTCTGTTCGCAGCAACCCAATGCCTTCTGCGCCGTTCTTCACCGCCAATTGTGCATCTTGTACGTTACCCACATTCGCAACAACTTCAATACGCGTTCCGTCGGATGTGTTTGCGAGTACCTGACTTGTGCGCAAAAGCTCCTGCCGGCGATCAAGCCAGGCCGCACGCTGTGCGGATAAATTTTGTTGCACCTTCTCGGGAGGATTGATCCATAACCGGCCAACAGCGCCATCCAACCCAAGCAACGTGTTTGCAGACAAGTTCAACACGGATGCACTGACTCCTGAAACAGCAGGAATGCCCAAGGCTCGCGCCAGTATGGCACTGTGCGATGTTGGGCCGCCACCGACTGTGACAAGGCCAAGCACTTTCTCTAGTTCAAGCTGGGATGTTTCTATTGGAGTTAAATCTTGTGCGCACAAAATTACTGGAGTAGATAGTTCGATCCTAGAAACCAGCCGGCCTGCCAAAGAAAACAATACTTGTCGGGCCACGTCCATGACGTCCATCGCACGCGTTTGCAAATAAGGATCGGGCAGGGCGCGGTATTCGGCAGCAGTCTGTTCTGCAACCGCGTTCCATGCATACGCAGCGTTTTCCCCATTACGAATGCGCGTTTGTACAGCAGATAATGTTTCCGGATCTTGCAGGATCAAAACATGCGCATCAAAGATCGCGGCTTGTTCAGCACTGATACTTCCGCGCAACTTTGCCTTTTGCTGGCGAATATCCTGTGCAGCACTGATCAGTGCGGATTGCAGTTTCGCCGTCTCGGCATCGGCATCTGTAATTTTTTCAGATGAAATGGGTGGCGGGACCGGCCTGTAAACATAAATCGGACCCACTGCAAATCCTTCAGCGATGGGGATGGCGGATTCAGCGCCCTCTATAGGAATTTCAGATTTCTTTTCGGAGGAGGATACTGAGATAGACTCCGATTCCAAATCAATCTCCCCGAAGCCTGATTCAACGAGCACACGCAGCGCGTCCAAGGCCTGAACCGCTTCAGCGCCATGCGCGCTGATCCCAATCTGATGACCACCCACAGCGCCGAGAGTCGCAACCCCGTTCAGACTGCGCGCAGTGACCGGCCCCTTGCTATTTGTCAAGTTACGGACGCGAACTTCAGCATCGAATGAAACCGCGGTTTGAACAAAGCGAGCCGCGGGGCGCGCATGCAGACCGTGAAGATTTTTCAGTGTCAGAATCATTTCTTTCGCAAGCGTGAGGGTCGGAAGGTTTGATAAGCTTTGCGACTCGCCCTGCCCAAGGTGTTCCTGCTTGGGTATCAAAGCTGTACGAGCCTCCGCGCAAACCGTTTCCAAATTCGCACCCAGACCAGCCTGCACCGCGGCCGCCAGCGCGCCTTCAACAATCGGCGCGGCGCAGAAGCATAACTTCTCCGCGATTTCAGGAGGAAGCATCTCGCGCGCGGTTTCAGCGCTCAAGATCGCTGATCCCAAATCCATCAGAACGACAACACCCTCATCGCTGAACACTGACCGGATCGCGTCCATAATTTCAACAGCATCTGTACCAATTTCTGTGCGATTCTCCCCGATGCCCGCGGCCGCCGCAATGCGTACATTGGGCGATGACATCTGGCGAATGAGTGCCAGCAGACCTTCTGCCAATTGACGACTGTGCGATACAATAACGATGCCAACCATAGTGGAATGAGGGGCTGTGTTAGCCTTCTGCAAGCAGGATAGCAATCCGTTTGTTTTGGAGAAGCATAGACTTTACCTCATGATCATTAAATGAAAACAGATATCTATCAGCGACCCGCAATAATGATCAATAACCAAAGGCCGTATATGCCGAAACCCATTCCAAGAACAATAAAAGCCCAGTTGATGAATTTGAGCATTGCCTCACCGGGTCTTAGATCGAGGATGATACCGCGCAAACCAATCAAGGAATGAGTTAATACCGTAACAAGAAAAACCGCCTCCATCGCCGGGATGTACCAGGTCTTGTAATAGCGGACCACATCACTATATGTCTGCAAACCACCCAGACTGCCAATGTAATGGTTCATGATCAGGTGGATGGTTGCCAGGATGAGCAGGATCAGTCCGGTGACGATCTTAATCAGCCACAAAATAGTCGTCTCGCCCTGTTTGGGAGTGGAACCTGTTTCAATCATGGTCGTCTCCTATCCAATAAACATGCGGATGCCAAAGATAACAATGGCGACCAGGCCGATCACCATTGCGCCAATGAAAATTTCGCGCTGACGCGGGACGGCAATCCCAAAGCTGGTCATTACAATGCGGACACCATTCAGACCGTGCAGGAAGACAGCGGCAACGACACTCAATTCACCTATTTTGTAGAGCGGACTTTCTGTCGATTTCAAGAAGTTATCATACGCATCCGGGCCCTGCGCTAATTGTCCGAGTACTATCAGGTGCAGAAAAAGATAGAATGTGAGGCCGAGAGCTGTCAGTCGATGGATCATGAATCCCCAACCACTGAGCGAGCGTCCGCGCGGATCAAACCAGCGAAAAGCACGAACCACAAAATTCGATTGTGTATTCATTTGCCCACCTCCGCCGGTTTGCGGGGATTGAACAGAGTCTTGACGCGGTCGCCGATTACCTTTCGACGCAATTCCATGATCCGCCAACCTGGATCAACATTCGACGGGCAAACAGCGGTGCACTCGAAAGCGCTGTGACAACGCCAGACTCCCGTCGCACTGTCAATAAGTTTGAATAGCAGAGGATTTTTCTCCAACCCAGCCTGATGGGCGCCAGCTAATACAGCAGGTCCCAGATAATCAGGCGTAGAACTGAATACCGGGCAGGCGCTCATACATAATCCACATTCGATGCAATCAGAGAGGCGCATGAAATCTTCATTGGGTTCAGCCGGCCCCGCCGGGCGGAACTCAGGCTGGATCGCTTCTTCGCGATCGGAATCAACCGGCTGGTGACCAACCAGATCCATGCGGCGATAGAGTTCGCCCATATCCACAACCAGATCGCTGATCACAGGGAAGTTGCGAAGCGGTGCCACTTTGAGTGTGCCGCCATTGGCAACCACCGAGCGGACTGGTGTGATGCAAGCCAGTTTCTCCCGCTCATTCACGCGCATTCCACAGGCGCCACACGTGGAGTGATGACAGGCATGTGCAAACACGAGTGTGCGATCATGAAGCGCCCAAGCACGCTCAACCAGGTCAATCACATTTTCGTCGGGATTCACGTCCATCTTAATTTCCTGATCATGAGGTTTCTCCCCCTGTTTCTGGCGATAAAACTTCACTGTAATATTCCATTTTTCAACCATGTTAAATTTTCCTCTCTTTCCCTCTCGGAAAAGAGTGAATTGAAGTCCATTTCAGTTCAACGAATAAAACTGACGGTACGAGATCAATGGCGTCTCTTTTGTCTGGCAGGCGGCATTGATTCCCAGTTTGGCACAAACCGTATCAGCAGTCTTTTCAGCCATGGCGCGTAAAGTCGTCGCCTTCCCGCCTGTAATGGTGACAAAGCCGTCTAGGTTGTGAGTCTCTTTGTGGTCGAAGCACTTGAATGTACGCGCGATGCTTCGGCCCGTCCCGCCTCCGATCAAAGGCCGGGAAGCCATATAAATGCCGCGTAGTTTCACAGAACGCAAACCCGGCAACAGGTCAGCGGCGCGCTCGACCATCAACTTGATCTGGTCTTCGACAATCGGGATGTAATCCAGATTGTCAGCCGCGAAGGAGGTGGTGCCAACTACCATCATGCGTCGTTGCGGCAATACGATGTCGCCATCTGCCGGCGCGCACAGACGATTGATGGCGCGTTGTGCCGTGCGCCGTTCGAATGCGACCATAATGCCCGGTGTCGGTTTGATCGGCACATCTGCCCCGGCCATGGCTGTGATCTCCCCGGCCCAGGCGCCGGTTGCATTGATAACGATATCGCCGTGCAGATCGATCTCCTTGTTGGATGTCCTATCGAGCAGGCGTGCACCTGTTACCGTTGCCTTTCCATCCATCAACAAACTCTTGACTTCATGATAAAGATGGAAATTCGCCCCGTTCTTTTTCGCAGTCGCTGCAAACGACATAGCGAGGCGAAGTGGATCGAACGTTCCATCAGGGATGGTAAAGGCAACCAGCAACTTGGGATTAAGATTCGGCTCCAGTTTGAGCGCTCGCTGAGGCGTGAGCTGTTCAATCGGGATATGACAAGCCTCACAGCCCGCGATGAATTCCTCTGCATAATCCAAATCAGATTCGCTCAATGCAACAAACAAGCCGCCATTGGGTTCGATAACCGACGGAACAATTTTGCGCAGGATCAAATTCTCATCAATACATTCAATGGCAGATTCCTGGTCTTTAACTGCATAACGTCCCCCGCTGTGGAGTAATCCATGGGTTCGGCCGGATGTACCGTTGGCAATAGGTCCCCGTTCGACAACGGTCACATCAAAGCCGCGCATTGCCAAGTCATGGGCTGTGGCGACGCCTGTAAACCCGGCTCCAATGATAATGGCATGTGGTTTTGTCATTTTACGTCTTTTCCTGATGGGTTATTATGATGAATATGAAGTGTACACAATCCTAAGGGCTGCAAGCCGGGCAGTCGCGAACTTCATGGATGGTTTCAATTGGGCCAGCACAAGATTGTAAGTGGGCTGATCAAAGGGCGCGCATTAGGGTTCCCACTCAGGTTGAGTATAAAGTGCCGACATCTGCTCGTAAATTCGATACGCCAAAAGAGGGCGACTTTACTTTTGACGGTAAGCCGCCCTCTGAAATCAGGCAGTGGTGAGTCTGGCGGTTATGTTTGATCTATTGTAACTCACCACTTGAATTCCACTACTCAACCCAGTCAAATGTGCGAGTGACAGCCTTCTTCCAGCCTTTGTAGAGTTCCTCGCGATCACTGGCATTCATCATGGGATCCCATTCACGATCCTTGCCCCAGTTTGCGCGCAGGTCTTCGACCTTAGCCCAGAAACCGACAGCCAGGCCAGCGGCATAAGCCGCGCCGAGGGCGGTGGTTTCAGCGACGGTCGGGCGAATGACAGGCACGCCTAGGATATCGGCCTGGAACTGCATAAGCAGATCGTTGAAGACCATACCGCCATCCACCTTGAGGGCAGTCAGCGGCACACCGGAGTCAGCGTTCATTGCATCGAGCACTTCGCGAGTCTGATAAGCGGTGGCTTCCAAAGCCGCGCGGGCGATGTGGTTCCGGGTAACAAAGCGGGTCAGGCCTACGATGGTGCCGCGCGCATTGCTCTTCCAATATGGAGCGAAGAGTCCGGAGAAGGCGGGGACGAAATAAATGCCACCGCTATCGGGTACGGCGCTGGCATACTCCTCGATATGCTTGGAGTAATCGAAGAGTTTCAGATTGTCGCGCAACCATTGGACCAGTGCGCCTGTGATGGCGATGGAGCCCTCGAGACAATAGACCGCAGGCTCATTACCAATCTTGTAACCGAGGGTCGTGAGCAGACCGTTCTTGCTCTGAACAGGCTTGGTGCCGGTGTTGAGGAGCATGAAGCAACCCGTACCATACGTGTTCTTGGCTTCACCAGCACTGAAGCAGGTTTGCCCAAACAGCGCAGCCTGCTGATCACCCAAATCGCCGGCAACAGGGATACCGTTGAGGGAGCCAACTGCCTTGCCATAGACTTCCGCTGACGCGCGTACGCGGGGCAACATCGCCTTGGGGATGCCCATCACTTTGAGCATGTCAGCATCCCAATCCAATGTTTCGAGATTCATCAACATGGTACGGGATGCGTTGGAAACATCTGTGACATGCACGCCGCCATTTGAACCACCTGTCAAATTCCAAATGACCCAGGTGTCAATGTTACCGAAGAGCACTTCGCCCTTCTCGGCTTTTTCGCGCACACCGGGAACGTTATCCAGAATCCACTTGACTTTGGGGCCGGAGAAATAGGTGGCAAGAGGCAGACCGACCTTCATGCGGAAGCGATCCTGACCGCCGTCTTTCGCCAATTCATTGCAGATTGCATCCGTGCGGGTATCCTGCCAGACAATGGCATTGTACACCGGCTTGCCTGTAGCGCGTTCCCAAACGACGGTGGTTTCACGCTGATTGGTGACGCCAACGGCGGCGATATCTTTTGAATCAACGCCGCTCTTCTTAAGCGTCCCATCGATCACTTCCTGGGTGCGCTCCCAAATTTCGAGGGGATCATGCTCCACCCAGCCCGGCTTCGGGTAAATCTGCTCATGTTCCTTCTGATCAACAGCGACTACTTTGCCCGCGTGATCGAAAATCATGAAGCGGGTGCTGGTAGTGCCCTGATCAACTGCGGCTGAATATTTAGCCATTTTATGCCTCCTAATGAGAGTAATTATGAGAGGAAATGGTACATGGTCAAGCGTTCTTCCAGATTTCTGCAGCTGTTTTCAGCATGAGATAGGATGAGGTCGCGCCGGGGTCTTGATGCCCAGCCGAGCGCTCACCCAAATAACTGGCACGACCTTTGCGCGCCACCAGTGGAATAGTCGCCTCCATGCCCTGGCGGGCGGCTTCGGCGCAAATTGCCAATGCCTCACTCTGAAACTTGCCATCGCCGACAGCCTTTTTGAGGGCCTCGACGGCTGGAGTTAGCGCATCAACCATTGTTTTATCGTTGAGCTCTGCCTTACCACGCATGACAATACCTGCCAATGCCGCTTCGAGCACAACGGCCCATTCTTGAATTGTCAATTCCATCTTTCCGGCAGTTTTGGTGCCAGCTTGCAAAAAGAAGGTGCCGTAAAGCGGACCGCTGGCTCCGCCCACTGTGGAGATGAGAGTCATAGCCGCGGTTTTGAATATCGTGCCAATATCCTTATCGTTGATCTCGTCCATCTTGCCCATGATCGATTGAAAACCGCGATCCATGTTTGCTCCATGGTCAGCATCACCAATGGCGGAATCCAACTGGACCAGATATTCCCGATTTTCGGCCAAGACTTGGGCAACGGCCTTGAGCCAGGCAAGGACATCGTTACGCGAGATAGGCATATACGGCTCCGGATTGATCGGACTTCGGATGGGTGAATATCGCCAGTCATCCATCCGAAGTATTCTTCGATCATTTGATTACTAGGCGCCCCAGCGCAGGCCAGGGGTTTTGACTGGCGCATCCCACAGTTTAACAAGATCATCGTCAACCTTAAGCATTGTGATGGATGTACCGGCCATTTCGAGACTGGTGATGTACGATCCGACCAGATTGCGCACGACTTTCAAACCATGCTTTTCAGCAATCTGGTAAGCTTTGCGATAGATCACGTAGAGCTCAATCAGCGGTGTGCCCCCCATGCCGTTGACGAACAGCAGGGCATTGTCGCCGCTTTTGAATGGCAGGTCGTCAATGACAGGCTCCATGAGCATTTCAGTGATTTCATCCGCGCTCTTGAGTTTCATACGCGTTCGGCCTGGTTCACCATGAATACCAATGCCGATTTCCATCTCGTCTTCCGGAAGATCGAAGGTCGGCTTGCCCGCGTGCGGAACAATACAGGAAGTGAGTGCCATGCCCATACTGCGGCCTTGGGCGTTCACTTTGCGACAAATGTCGGCAACTTCCTTAAGCGACCTCATTTGTTCAGCTGCAGCCCCACTTATCTTTTCAGCGAGAACTGTGATTCCCACGCCGCGACGCCCGGCTGTATAGAGCGAATCTTGAACGGCCACATCGTCGTTGGTTACCACAGCCTCGACTTCGATGCCTTCCGAGCCGCCCAGATCCGCGGCCATTTCAAAATTCATCACATCGCCGGTGTAGTTCTTAACGATATGCAGTACGCCCGCGCCGCCACTTACGGCTTTTGTGGCTTCAAGCATCTGATCAGGTGTTGGAGAGGTGAACACTGCACCTGGGCAGGCGGCATCCAGCATGCCCATACCTACGAAACCACCATGCATGGGTTCGTGGCCCGAACCGCCGCCTGAGATGACACCCACCTTCCCCTTGATCGGTGCATCTGCGCGGACAATGAAGTTGGGGTTGTAGTGAACTTTCACAAGATCCCCATGGGCATAGGCAATACCCTGTAATTCCTCGACGACGACATCTTCGGGTCTGTTGATTAGTTTTTTCATGTGCGCACCTTCCTAATTTCATAGAATGGTTCAAAGCGGAATTGCCAGGAAGACGAAAGCGGCAATTGCCGCGCCGATAATGGGACCAACGACTGGAATCCAAGAATATCCCCAATCGCTGTCGCCTTTGCCTGCAATCGGCAGGATGGCGTGCATGATGCGCGGGCCGAGGTCGCGGGCGGGGTTGATAGCATAGCCGGTGGGACCGCCCAATGAAAGACCGATGACCCAAACCAGCAATGCGACGGGCAGCGCCCCTAATGCACCCAGGCTAATAGTGCTGACGGCGCCGCCACTCACCATTTGCGCACCTGTGATCAGGAAAACACCGAACATCAACGCAAAGGTACCGATGATTTCGCACACCAGGTTTGCAGTGGTGTTACGGATGGCTGGACCAGTGGAGAACACGGCCAACTTGAGACCCTGATCCTGAGTTTCAGCCCAGTGAGGCAGGTAAGCCAGCCACACTAAGAGCGCGCCTAGCGCAGCACCTATGAACTCGCCAGCGAAATAGACCGGGACAGAGCCCCATGGCACTGAACCCGCGAAGGCAAGACCGACGGTCACCGCCGGATTCAGGTGCGCATTCCCACCCACGGCCACCGAAGTGTACACGCCAACAAAGACCGCCATAGCCCAGGCTGTGCTGATCACAATCCAGCCTGAGTTTTGGCCCTTCGACTTTGAAAGCAAGACGTTGGCAACAACACCATCACCCAACAGGATGAGGAACATCGTTCCAACGACTTCACCAAGGAATATTGACATTTTGAGCCTCCTGAATTTTGGATTTTTGAATGGGGTTACGGTTTGGTGGAAAGAAATTTTTTCGATTAATATATTATTTCCGAGCCTCCTTTGATCTGAAATGGACCAGCACATGAAGCGTAAATAAATGCCAACAACCCGACGTCTAATCACGAAATTAGCATGATCATTGTCTTGTCACGGGCCGCTTATTTTCATTCGTACTAACCGTAGTATAGAATGTAAGTCCCTCTTGTCAAATTATGCTCTAAAAACGTTTTATTTTGAAACAAAACACCAGCGCAGTATTTCAATTTGAAACACTGCACCGATATTGTCTGGATGGGGATTATGAAATCAAAGCGCTAATTATTCGTATCGCGAAAATCATCCACCGTGATGTCAAACTCGCGTAGCTTTCGCCATACCGTTGTGCGGCTAACCCCCAGCCTGAGTGCCATTTGGGTAACATTGCCGTGTGTTTGCCTGGCGGACCGGATGACTGCCTCGCGCTGAATTTCATGCAGGGAAGAAATCCTCAGCGGCATCGGACCTTCTTTCTCTTTATGAACCTGATTGAAGACAAAATCGGGCAAATGGTCGGGCGTGATATCCACTTGTCCCTTCGCCTGGCTGGCGGCCAGATGCAAGACTGCATCCAATTCACGCAAGTTTCCCGACCAGTCATATTCTTTGAGGATTTCCAGTGCTTCATCTGTCAAGTGGAGAGGTTCATTGAATTGTGAAGAAACGCTTTTGAGCATTTCTTCCGTCAGAGCAGGCAGGTCTTCAATACGCTCGCGCAGGGATGGGAGATTGATCTCGAAAGTGCTCAATTGATAATATAAATCTGAACGGAAATATCCATCCCTGATAAGTTTTTCCATATCCGCAGAAGACGATGCAATCACCCGTACATCAACTGCAATCGGATGGCGGCGATCAGGATGTCGAACGATGCCCAGTTCAAGTATGTCTAAAAGAATCGCCTGGGCCTCGCGCGTCAACTTTTCCACATCCTGAAAGTAGATTGTGCTTCCCTGCGCCAGTTCCAACTTGCCAGGCCTGCCCCACGGTTCCTGTTCAGAAACCCCATCTCCGAAGCCTAGCAGATCTACCACCATCTGATCCGGCTGGATGTATGCACAGCCCAAAACAACGAAAGGCTCTTCGCGGCGCGGCCCATTATTGTGGATAGCCGCCGCGAGCATATTTTTGCCAGTGCCGCGTTCACCTCGGATCATCACACTGGCCCGTGCAGCCGTTGCGGTGCGTGCCAGCCCCCGCGCTCTCCGCACCATCATTGAACTTCCCGGCAAAATCTCATTCAAATTGGCAGCCACGAGATTGGGAATATTCTGCGAAATTTGCGGTGCGTTCGTGTTCTTTCGCAAAATGACAATCGCGCTGTGAAACTCGGTCCTGGACTGCAGAAAGCTCACACTGACTGTCAGGTCAAGGGGGTGATTTCCAGCGCGCACATGCGCGCTCACATTGGTTACCGCTTCACGTTCTTGAATGGCATCTTCCAGCCAGGAAGGGAGGGAGAGAAAATCACGGAAATGTTTCCCCATGATGGCTTTGCGTGGGACATTCAAAAGCTGCTCAGCGGCTTCGTTGATGTGAAGCACTCGCCCCTCACCGTTCCAAACCATCATCCCCTCAGAAACGATGCCGAGGATAGCGTTCATCTGATCAATCTGGTTGTTTTGTTCTGCCAGCAATAAGTCCGATCCGCGCTGGTCGAGGACTATTTGTGCGGCAGCAACAGCCAGACTTAGTGTATGTGCGCCATGTTGCTCAAAGCGATTGATGATCCCGATTGCCCCGAGTGGGCGCCCACCGATATCGAAAAGTGGAGCGGCCGCCTCTGCCAGATCATGATATTGTTTTAGAAAATGTTCCGGCCCACGCACGCGCACAGGGATTCCATCCATGACGGCGAGGGCGAATGCGTTCGTGCCCATGTGGGATTCGGCGAACAAGATGCCCCGTCGCATACCGCGTTTCTCTAATTCGCTCAACATATCTGTATCACCCAACATCTCAATGATGTATCCTGTGCGATTGACAAGTAAAAGCGCACTGGAGGTCCCCTCCATGTGCTCGTAAAGATCCTCCATTGTGCGGCGGCCGACCGTGCGGATACTTGCACTCGAATCAGCGGCATTGAGAAGTCCCGTACTCAAGTGAGTGGGGCCCAGATTCTGCAACGGGTTCATGCGAAGATAGCACCGCTGCCAAGAACGCGCGATGTGTGCCTCCACTCTTGGAGAAATTTGACGATGGTCAATGAAGGTCCGCCAATTTTGCAGGAGTTCTTCGAGGCCCGGCCAGAATTGAGATGAAGTGTCTCCAGTCATTCCGTTCACCTTTCCTAAACTTACTTAACCCCTCAGTCGCGAAACAGTACGACCTTTTAATATTGAGGAAAAGACCTGTCACCACAGTCCTTCAGTATGGCAATCCCTAAAGTAGCATTAATCCGGATTATTACAATTATATGCCACAAAAGGAGTTTGGAACAACTTTGGGGGATTTTATTCCAAAGAAATGTTCATTTCGCTCTAGCAGCCTTTTACAGTTATCATTTATCCTATCATTAACTTCGGACGATATTGCAGCGCCTCTGCCAGATGCGCAGATTGGATCTCTTCACTCCCTGCGAGATCGGCGATGGTGCGCGCCAGTTTCAGAATGCGATGATAGGCGCGTGCCGATAACTGCATTTGACTCATCGCCGCTCGCATCAAACTCTGACCTTCATCCTGCAACTTGCAAAACTGCCGAATCTCCCCGACGCGCATATCTGCATTGCAGACAATATCTGACCTATTGCTGGAGAAACGCTTATTTTGTACATCTCGCGCGGCTTGCACGCGCGCTCGAATCGATTCACTCGACTCCCCCACTCGATCTCCGCTCAGCTTTTCATAATCCACACGCGGCACCTCAATGTGGATGTCAATGCGGTCAAGCAAAGGACCAGAGATTCGCTTTTGATATTTTGTGACAGTTGCCGGTGCACAGGTACATGGTTTTTGCAAATCCCCATAATAACCACAAGGGCAGGGGTTCATCGCTGCGATCAGTTGAAAGTTCGCAGAGAATGTTAATGACCCCTTTGCGCGGCTGATAGTCACGACCTTGTCTTCCATGGGCTGGCGCATTACTTCAAGGACGCGCGTGCCAAATTCGGGGAACTCATCCAAAAACAAAACGCCCCTGTGGGCAAGCGAGATCTCTCCCGGCTTGGGAATATTCCCGCCGCCCACTAAGCCCGCATGGCTAATCGTGTGATGTGGGGATCGGAAGGGACGATGCCGAATCAACGGTGTGCCGGCGGGTAGTTGGTCTGCAACAGAATAAATTCGTGTGACATCCAGTGATTCTTCGATACTCATTTCAGGAAGAATGCCTGGCATCGCGCGTGCGAGCAACGTCTTACCGGCTCCGGGGGAACCAACCATCAGCACGTTATGACCACCCGCAGCAGCAACTTCAAGTGCTCGTTTTACGTGTTCCTGTCCCTTTATTTCGCCGAAGTCTGTTGGGATGAACAGTGGCTCAAGTTCGTCGCTTGAAGGTTGAAAGGGCTCGATTAAACGGCGACCAGACAAATGTGCATAAAGATCCGCAAGCGATTTAACGGGAATCACTTCAAGGTCTGGGATCAAGGCTGCTTCGCCCGCGTCCACTTCGGGCACAAACATCCGCTTGTATCCATTGGTTCTTGCAGTTGCCGCCATCGGTAAAACGCCGCGCGTGTGACGCACAATTCCATCCAATGAAAGTTCACCGAGGACGATTGTGTTCTCAACTACCTCGTGCGGAAGATGACCTGCAAGGAGTATGACACCCAGTGCAATCGGGAGATCGTATGCGGGGCCCTCCTTGCGAACTGATGCTGGTGCAAGATTGACAACAATGCGGTGACGCGGAAAATGCAAGCCTGCATTCTTTACTGCAGTCTGCACGCGTTCACGGCTCTCCTGCACGGCTGTATCCGGCAAGCCAACAATCGTCACGCCGGGCAGACCATTGGTGTAATCCACCTCAACTTCGACGATGACACCTTCAAGCCCAATCACAGCACAGGAAAATACGCGCGCAAGCATGTTGAAAGTTTAGACGAGGTGGAAGGAAAAGTCAATCAAACGCGGCTATAATATTCCCGTTTATCTGGAAAATCTCAACAAAACACATTTCAGGAAATTAAATTGAAATTTATTTCCACACTGATCCCCGATGTTTTATTAATTGAACCTAAAATATTCCAGGACGAGAGGGGATTTTTTCTGGAAAGTTACCAGAAGAACCATTTTAAAGAAGCTGGCATTGATGCTGATTTCGTGCAGGATAATCATTCCAAATCGCAGTATGGCACACTGCGAGGCTTGCATTATCAGATCCAGTACCCTCAGGGGAAACTTGTGCGGGTGATTGCAGGGGAGATATTTGATGTGGCAGTGGATATCAGAAGAAATTCGCCCTCATTTGGAAAGTGGGTTGGAGACTATTTATCATCTGAAAACAAAAAAATGTTATGGGTACCCGCCGGCTTTGCACATGGCTTCTATGTGACCAGTTATTATGCTGAGGTGCTTTATAAAGCCACTGACTACTATGCCCCGCAGTGGGAACGGACAATTGCCTGGAATGATCCTACAATCAATATCAGCTGGCCCTTGCAAGACAGATTACCGGTTCTGTCTCCCAAAGATGAAGCAGGTAAGTCATTCCTGGAAACCGATGTTTTCGAATAACAATTAAGGATGAGAATCGTCCTCTTTGGTAAGGATGGGCAATTGGGTTGGGAATTCCAGCGTATTCTCCCTGTTTTGGGAGAAGTTATTCCTTTGGGGAGAAACGAAGTTAATGTTTCTGACTTACACCGCGTTGAAAAGACTTTGGAGGAACTGAAACCTAATCTGATCATCAATGCCTCAGCATATACAGAAGTTGACCGGGCGGAAACTGAGACCGAACTGGCAATGAGGGTTAACGCGGCTGCACCTGGGGTGATGGCTGACATGGCG
>JAKEFL010000170.1 GCA_022616105.1 Anaerolineae bacterium
CCGCTGCGACCGCGGAAGATCTTCCGGGCGTGGCAGATAACATATCGCAGTTGTGGAAAAAATGATCAGCCCCGCGCCGTCCGCTTATCCCGCGCCCCGTTGGCATGCTCCTTGCAAATAAAAATCAGCGGAGAAATTTCGATTGAAGCGAAGTAAAATTAGCGGTGGAAAAAGGAGTAAAAATGGCTCTCCAACAAATTACGATTGAAATTCCAGATAAGGTACTTCTAGCTGAAAAGACGGATGCCGAGTCCTTTGGTCGTGAAATCCGCATGTTAGCGGCTGTCAAGTTATATGAAATGGGCAGGCTCTCCTCTGGGCGCGCATCCGAACTTGCAGGAATGTCCAGAGTTGAGTTTTTGCTCAGCTTGAATCGCTACAAGGTTTTCCCTCTGGCTGCTGAACTTGATGATTTAGAAAACCCTCATGCTTAAAGCCATCAGCAACACTTCGCCGCTACTTTACCTTTACCGAATCGGGGCTATCCACTGGCTTCCAGAATTGTTCAATGAAGTTTGGATACCCGAAGCCGTCAAGAATGAATTATTGGCAGGGCGAAGTAGAGGCTATGATGTACCCAATCCAGATGAATATCCCTGGTTGAGTGTGGTCGATCCAAAATCCATGCCCTCCGAATGGCTTGCTTTAGATTTAGGTGTAGGTGAAATAGCCGCGATGGCTCTGGCATTGGAAAATCCGAAGCGAATAGTCCTGCTGGATGACATGCTTGCACGTCGAACCGCACAAGTAGCAGGCTTACAAGTTTGGGGAACTTTGAAGGTTTTATTGGAAGCAAAGTCTCACGGTTTGGTTGATAAGATTGAACCGTATATCACAAAATTAAGTGAATCAGGTATGTGGGTTTCAGCAGAAGTAAGGCAGCGTATTCTTAGATTGGCAGGCGAGTCTTAAGGTCAAAGGCGTGCCAACACAGCGTTTCTAAGAAACAGCAGTAGGCTATTTGCGAGGTGAAATCGGTTGCTAAGTTAACCCCAAAAAAAGCGTCGCGCTCGTTTTCGAAAACGACGCCAACCATTGATCTCGATTTTTCTATGGGCAGACCCGATCATTTAAGTTATATAGCTTTCTAATCGGGGTCATGGCACCTGGGCGCCACGCCACCAGTGGATGGATCATCGTGATCGGAAACCACGGTGCAGCGCGGGACTGCGATGGCGCCATGGCGCCACGTGTCTCCACTGCTTTGTACGGCTTATGTGTCTGCCATTTGCAGTATACTCCCGTTGCGCCCCTGTTTCTTTGATGAAATAGGATGTTCCCATCCTACGCAGGTGCAGCCGACAAGTGGGATCCGCCGCGTTTTTTTGGCAGTTTTCACACCTCGGCAGAATTCCACTTTCGAGCCGATTCGCGTCCCGCCCACTTGCGGCTAACGCCAGCCGGTAGACGCTAGCCCTTCAGAAGCGCGCGAGCGGATAACCGCAATATATTCTTATCGCTCTCGATATCTACAAACAGCCTACCAACAAAAGGAGTAAAAGACATGAAAATCATTTCTCTTCATATACACAGGTATATCGACTACGTTACGGTTGTTGTGTTTCTACTCGCACCGGTGCTGATCGGATTAACTGGATTGCCCGCAATACTTGCCTACGTACTTGCAGGGGTTCATTTCCTGATGACCCTTGTAACTGATTTCCCGCTGGGTATCGTCAAGCTGATCCCACTATCCATCCACGGATGGGTAGAGCGCGTACTGAGTCCCGTGCTTGTCCTGGTCTCGTTTGTGCCAGTGTTTACCGTTGAGACTACAGCGCGGATTTTCTACATTGTGATGGGTATCGTAATAATCCTGGTCGGGTTGCTTACGGATTACCAGGGAACTCAACAGGCGCGTGCGTGAGACTTTACATCGAGCCGAGCGCATAACAAGCGGCTCCAGCGGACGCGTCCTCGCTTCGCTCGGCCCGCCGCTGAGCCACGGCGTTGGGCCCTTCGAAACGCTCAACAATTCATCTTCGCAGCTCTCCTTACAGTCTCTACCGCTAAATTCGTACCGCGATCACACTCAAATCTCATACGAGTACAGCACTGTCTCCATCTCTTGTGGAGTCAACCCACCATGATGACCATAAAAACTTTGTTCAAATTTGTCTTTCTCATACCACCACACTGATTCATAGCGATAAGGGAGGATGACTAGATTCCCCGCGCGCTCACGAAAACGAGGTGAAACCTCCGCGCCGAAATATCCATCCGCGATTAGTGACTCTGTTTTCACGACGTCGGCCTTGTCTTCGAGTCGTTTTGCAAGAAAGGCTTGAGCATCATCCAACATGGATTCTTTGATGTAAAGGAACATGTCACGCGCTGAACCTGCAGGGACGAGCAACTGCTCTCTACGATTCGTTTCGATGAACTTCTCGAATCCCATAAAACGCGGCTCGGTATTCAAATAGACTGTGGTGTTCGGATCTACTTCAGATGCGCCGTGATCGGCTGTCATCAGGAACAATATCCTTTTCTTGCCCTTGAAGATGCGCTCGAAGTAGTGTTCCATGATCAACAGAAACGTCTCAATCTCTGCTTCAGTCTGTGGGGCAGTAGGACCATATTCATGGCAGAGAGAATCGATTTTGTCGAAATAGAGATGCACGTACACGCGCTTCTTCTCTTGTTCCAGCAGCAAACCCAGGTTGATAAGAGCCTCCGAAAGTGTATTGAAAGACCATAGTTCCGCGCCTGCCATCACCACATTAGAATAGGTGGATGGTGTGTAATCTCGTATTCCAAACACATACGGCTTCACACCCATCTTTTTCAACTCTGGATAAAAAATGCCGCGAGGATATAAAAGTGAGGGATGGATTCCGGTAGACTTTAGATCCTCACGATATTTGGTGCCTGCAAAGGAAAATAACAACGGCGCGATGATCGCGTCCAGTTGCGGCTCGTAGTAGTACCATTCATATACGCCGCTTTGACCGACGTTCCAGCCAGTATGAATCGTTGTCAGATGCGCGGCAGTTGTGGATGGAAATTGTGAAATCAGTTTTTCGATTTTGCCGTGTTTTGCAATTCGTTTGATGAATGTTGCGTCCTGAAAGCGCTCAAAGAATCGCCAGCCAAAAGCATCCACTAAAAACAAAACGATAGCATCATAATTGCCGGATGCGAAAGCGGTTTTTATGCGATCAGGAATTCCAGCAAACCCACCTTCATCATAGCGCGGCTTGATGAATTGTTTATTCATTGATATGTCTAACCTGACAGTTTGATTTTAGAGATAGTCCGTTGGTTGAGTAGGCGGCGGGTTTTGATACGTCATTGCAAGACTACTCAAACACCGCCGCCATACACCTGCACTGGCACGTGATTTGCCTAGCAAATCATGCAAGTGTCGAAACCAACAGGTACTAAGAATACCTCTTGTGACAAGATGTTTCCGTTAATTGGTGGTTTCGATATGCCCTTCGCTATCGCTCTGGGCTACTCAACCACCGATTTCATCTGAAGTATCAGGTTGCTGTTTAAATATTTTCCAGCATCATCCTCGCCGCTCTCCTCCCAATTTCCACTGCGAAGTTCGTGCCGCGATCCCATGGGTAGACCTGACTCATCGAAGCGAAATACAATCCCTCGATTGGCGTTTGGATGGCGGGTATATTCTTTGAATGATTTACCAAAGGCACAGGCTGGGCATAGTTCGTTTTGTTCACCCAGACCTTCTTCACCCAATCGCGCGAAAATTCAGGATTGAATTTCTTCAAAGCAGGCATAAAATGCTCCAACAATTCTTCATCACTCATCGAAAAATATTCATGTCCCACTTCCAGATAATCGCCTGCATACACAATATGATCGCCGCCGAAATGTTCCTTTGAAACGAAATTTGTATGCTCCACGAGTGCCAGCATTGGATACCCCGCGTCCTTGGGCAGGTTGAACCAATAATATCCCTCTTTTGATAACTGATGCTTGAGCGACAACACCATCACCACCGCGCCCATGGATTTCAGTTCGAGCAATCCCTTCAAATAATTTTCTGGAAGATCAGGGCAAAACTTCGCCATCAGATTCGGGGATGTGGTGACCAGCACCTTATCGAAGGACTCGACTATTCCTCCCGCATCAATTAATAGACTTGGTGCCCTTCGGCTCTGCTCAGGACGAGCCTGATTCCGTTTAATAAACTTGACTTGCGTCCCCAGCCGAATCTTGACGCCCATTACGCGGAGTTTCTCCGCGAATAGATCCGCGAACTTTTGGAAGCCGCCTTCGAACGTTCCCAAGCGCGTGGTGCGCGCTTTGAGACGCGCCCACATCCATGCCATGTTGACATCTTTATAAAACGGACCGAACTTCCCAACCAGCAATGGCTTCCACATCTTTTCATAAACCCCACTGCCAGCATACCTTCGCATCCATTCGTCTGCGGTGTGTTGTTCGAGGCTTTTCCAGTCGTTCGTTAAACGGAGGTAGAGTCCAACGAAGCCGAATCTTATTTTATTGAGACCAAACCCAAGTCCCGGAAAGAGAAGCGCCTTAAGGATCGAGTCAAATGGATACCATTTCCCGTTATGCAATAAGACTGTATAGGGACGTGGGAAGATGACCTTATCCTTTAATCCTAATTCTTCGATCAGCCCAAGCATGGAACTATCTGATTGAAACCAGTGATGATAGAACTTTTCAACCGACCATTCCCAGTGCGGTTCCTTGAATCCGCTTGC
>JAKEFL010000171.1 GCA_022616105.1 Anaerolineae bacterium
GGGCGTGAAAAGAGGCGTGTTCATAATCTTTCCATCAACTCAATCCGATTCCCAAACGGATCAAAGACATGCGCGCGTTTGTATCCATCCAATGGGGGCTGGGATGTGTCTGTTTCATATCCCGCGCTCTGTGCTTTTGTAAGCAATATGTCGAGCTCATCCACAATAAACGCGGGGTGGGCTTTGCGCGCGGGACGAAAATCCTGCTCAACGCCGAGATGCAGGTGCGCACTTTCCGATTGAAACCATGCACCGCCGCGTTTTGCCAGTTTGGCAGGTTTGGGAATTTCAGTGAAGGCGAGAATGTCTCCATAAAACGCGCGTGCCTTGTCTTCTTCACCAGGAGGCATGGCAATTTGAATGTGATCAATGGAGAGGATTTTCATATTATTTGTATGTCATTGCGAGGAGCCTCGCGCTGAGCGGAGCCGAAGCGATAGCGGAGGCGCAGTCGAAGTGCAGGCGACGAAGCAATCTCCGACTAATGAGGACGCTTCGCGGCTTCGGGCTAGGTTTCGATACGCCCTTCGCAACAACCACTCAGGGCTACTCAACCACCAGCCCTCGCAACACTTGCACCTGGCGCAAGTGCAGGTGTGACATACCTTACGGTTCAACAGGATAACCTGCATCTATCCATGCTTCCAAACCGCCACGGATGGCACTGACACGGCTATAACCGTTATGCAAAAGGAGGAACGCCGCACGGGCGCTCGTGTGTTCATTCGGTCAGGTACAGTAGGTGATGATCCATTGCTCTTTGTCAAGATCCAAACCCGTGATGTTGGTTTCAAACTCACCCAGCGGAATAAACAGCGCACCCGCAATGTGACTTGCTTCGTAAGACGCCTGACTCCTCACATCCACAATGACCGCCGCGCCATTATCGAGTGCAGCTTTTGCTTCCTCCACTGTCACGCGCGGAACACCGGCTTCCGTTTGTGGGAGATCCTCTTGTGATTGAGTAAAAACAGGCTCGATAATTTGTGTTGGCGCGCTATCTTGTGTAGGTAATGGTAAAAGCGCGTTGCAAGCCAGGGTGGCAAGTGCAAGAACAGCAATGGAAAGGAAAATGTTAGTTTTTCTGTTCAACATAATCTTTCATCCAAACACTAACGTTCTGTCGGGGTCTCAGACCCCGACAGAACAATAGGCCTACAATTCACAGTATCTGTCAATGCGTTTGCCGATAAGGGCAAGGCTGTCTTCCCAGAATTTGCGTTTGGTGATGTCTATGCCGAAGCGTTTGGCAAGTTTTGCAGCAGAGGCTTCACCTGTGGATGCAAGCAGGTTCTTGTAATCTTTCACAAATTCATCGCCGCGCTGTTGATAGATGGCATATAAGCCTGTTCCAAATAAGAGCCCGAACGCGTAAGGGAAGTTATAAAAAGGAAAACCCGAGGAATAGTAATGCGGCTTCCACGTCCACATGAATTTCTGGAGGTAGCGTTCGTCAAGCCCATCACCATAGGTGGCTTTCTGGGCGCGTTCCATGATGTCGTTGAAATCATCTGCAGAGAGTTCTGCTTGCTCACGGCGTTCCAGAACTTCTTTTTCAAACAGATAGCGTGAGTAAATATCCACGATGATTCCGGCCGCATTACTTATCTGCGCTTCGAGCACTGCCAGTTCTTCATCTGGATCTGTAGTAGTAGCAAGCACTGCCTCAGTGATGATGGTTTCGCACAAAATGGATGCTGTTTCAGCAAGTGTCATCGGTGTGTTTTGCTGCAGTTCTGTTTTGCCTGCTTCGTATGCGCAATAGTTGTGGAAGGCATGACCTAATTCATGCGCCAGTGTGCTGATCTGATCGAACGAGCCGTCAAAGTTGGAAAGGATGCGGCTTTCTTTGACCGCAGGAACACCCATACAGAACGCGCCGCCGCGTTTTCCTTCGCGCTGCTCGGCGTCAATCCAATTGTTTTTGAACGCAGTCTCCGTCATCTTGTGCAGATCGGGTGAGAACTTGCCAAAGTAATTGAGGATAAAATCGCGGGCTTCCTCGAACGAATAGACTTTATCCGTTTTGCCCATCGGAGCGGAGAGGTCCCACCAGGCGAGTTTTTCTTTGCCCAGTTTCTTTGCTTTAGCTTTGAAATACTTAACGAACATGGGGAACGAATCTTTCATTGCGCCCATCATGGCTTCGAGAGTCTTGCGGTCAATGCGCGCCGCGTCGATTGCGGAATGTAGCGCGTCTTTGCGGCCGCGCTTCTTATAGAGGATATTCGTCTCACCCTTGACCCCGTTCAGGCATGCCGCCAATGTTTCCTTGACCTCCTCCCAGGCTTTGTTCTCTGCATCGTACGCGCGGCGACGTGTGTCTTCATCGGGATGTGAGCGCAGGTTGATCAGCGCGGGCATGGGCAGCTTTTCCGTTTTGCCGTCCAGCTCAAAATCCACAGAAAGCTGCGAAGTGACCGTCCCCTGTAGTTTGCCAAACGCGTTGCCTCCACTCAAGGACATCTCTGCAGCAAGCATTTCCTCTGCCTCGCTCATCATATATTTGGCTTGATCGCGCGTCTCTTTGAGTGTGAAGGCATGTGACTTCGCCGACTGGTTTTTCTCGATGGCTTTGTCAAGCTTACTATAAAGTTTCCCGACCCAGGCACGGAACTGCGTGTTGAGTTTGCTCTGACGTACCTGCACCTGTTCGAATTCGGAATATATGCGCATCGCAGTTTTATCTCGCGAGTTGGTGGAAATGAAGGAATATATATAAGCTTCGATGGTCCCTGAGAGTTCAGATATGGCATTGAACTGGTCTACAGATTTGCCGAGCAGGGCACCCAATTCCTTTGCGGGTGTTTTTGGGCTGGCTTTGCTGATCTTGCTTTTGTAAAAATTTTCGAGTTTATCCAAAAGGCTCTTGTATTCCTTAACAGCATTTTGGAATTCCTTGGATTCAAGCGAGGGATAGACATTTGTCAGATCCCAGCGCGGGGCGGAGATGGTCATGAAGTGACTCCTTATCAATGAGGTGAGTTAAGTATATCAAAGTCGAAAAATTTCAGTTACTTGATTTTTATGGGTAAATCGGTGGTTTCGAGACGTGGCGCCACCGGGCGGCGCCACGTATCGAAACCACCACTAACAAGGGTACTTTCGATTACTTGTTGGTTTCGATACGGGCTTCGCCCACTCAACCAACGGAGCATTTATGAAACAATATGATCAACGACAAATAAAGGTGGGGACAGTTGATTCCCGCAACATATAGTCCAATGTACTGCCGATGACCATTTCTCGAATGACAGATCTCCCATAACCACCCATTAGCACCAGGTCAGCCTGCCGCTCATCCACAGTACTTTTGAGATATGCCTTCGAATCCTGGTCAGTCACGATATAGTCTGCCTCCACTTCATGAATATCAAGATAACGCCTGACGTAGTCCTGAACATCTGGCTTTAGTCTTGTTCCATCGAGAGCCGTGAAAACGATCAATTCGGTTTTCCATATCTCGGCAAGATAGGTCGCGACAAACAGAGCTTCCTTCGACCGGTCGCTTCCATCATAAGCCAGCAGTGCACGTTTGAAATCCCTGGCTTTTGCAGGTACTGTGATCAATGGTCGGGATGAGTTCTCAATAATCGTGCGAAAAGGTGATGATAAAGAAGACAAACCACCCATGGGTGGATGGACGATCTTTACAATAACAAGATCGGTCAGCACTGCGCGGTCACAGATCTTCCTGGTGATGTCACCCACATCAATGACAAGATTCCCTTCAATGCCCGCATCTTTGCACGTCTGCTCGAAATGCGCTTTTACTCCCTGTGCATTTGATTTTTCCACATCGTCCAATGAATCCACAATATGTAAACCATGTAGTTTTGCGTTCTCGTGCTGTGCGATAAGGATCGCTTGATCCAGCGCATCCCAGCTTTCTTCATAGCCGCTCAACGGGATGAGAATATCCATAAAGAGATGATCGGTGTACCGTGTGGCTGTGCGTGCTTTGCGCCAACTGCCGGGTTCGGACTTGACGCTTCTTTCCAGGATCAAATCTGTTGCGGCGATATCAGACTGGATCTCCCACCCCTGTTCTTTTTCCAACGCGGTGCGGTTCTCCGCAATCCAAATGTATAAGTCAGTAATGGTACGGTCTGGGAACCAGCGCAACAGCCCGCGATCGCGAATGGCTTCAGCGAGAGGAATGTAAATGTTGTCGTACCAGGCCTCCACTGCGTCCTGAAGCGAGGCGTTCAGCTTTTGATCTTCCACCATAATGAACTTTTGCAGGTAAATCTGTGACATTAATTTTTCATACTGTCCAGGGATCGAGACACTTAAATCCACGTTTGGACGCAGATCCATCATGCGAGTGTCCTCCAAAAATTCTGCATATTCCGCTTTGATGATCAGGTCATCTGGTTGAACATCGGGCGTGAGCGGTATATCTGTCTTAACTTCAATCACACGCGCTTCAATGGTGGTCAATTTTTCCTGCCGCGCAATAGACACGCGATGATTGCCATCGATGACAAAATACACTTCGCCCACTTTATACACTTCAATGGGAGGCAGGTTTGAACCGGAATCTGTATCCATGAAAACGGCTTTGACATTTGCCCAGCGCTGTTGATCACCTGCGCGGCGTGGCAGGAAAGTGCGCGTGAATTCGGTATTACGCCCCACACTGCCCACGATCGCATCAATCGGGATATGTTGTACACCGCGTTCGGTGCGAATACGCAGTTTGAGTTTCTCAGCCACATCTTCATACGAAAGTAATTGGGTTGATTTACCCGTGAAGCGGGAAAGGATTTCCTGGATTGCCGCGCGCTGCCGCGCAGATTGGAAATCGTGAATCGCCATTTGAAACCTACGCTGATCAGGAGCCAATTATTCCTCCAGAGCGAGAGCAATCGCCTGCTCGACTGTCATTGTACGCCCATCTGCTGAGAGACATGTAAATTCAGTATCATTCAATTTAGACTGAATAACCGCCAAATCTCTTTCAACAGAAGCTTGTTCGACAGGTGGACGATGATCACCTATCTTTTCGCGCATGGCATCGGTCCAGGCGAATAGCCGCACCGCACGTTCTGACCGTCCTTGATTCACGTTCAGGCTGGCTAAGCCTTCGATTGCATAAACCAAGCCAATCGTGTTATTCGTGTCTTGAAAATAGTGAATAACATTCTTGAACATGGATTGCGCTTGCACAAATTCACCCCGCCGTAAAATTACATAGGCAAGATTCACACGCGACCATGATTCACTGAGTGACGAACCAGTTTGCTCGTATAGTGCAATACATTCTTCGAGAAAAATGCGCGCTTGTTCATAATCACCTCGCCAAAAAGAAAGCCTTCCGAATAGTTCAAGCGTATTTGATTTTCCAGATTTACTCCCTAGCTGATCATAGATCATCCGCGCTTCTTCTAGCCAATCTGCAACGTAAGAAGAAAAATCACCCTCCCAAATTGTTTGTCCAGCGAAAGCTAATAAGTACCCGGCAATGCGATTTAGATCGCCTAACTCGCGATAGAGTCTTAACGCCTCTCTTGCAAGAGCCTTGGAACGTTCCATATCATTGTTATTAATCAACCAGCCCATTACATTCGCTTGTCCTATCGTGTCTTTCAGGTCTTGATACAGTGCTAAGCTCTCTTGCACTAAAGAGTATCCCAAGTCAATATTACCTTGTATATTTACCACTTGCCCTAAATTCAAAAGGCTGGCTGCTTCTGCCTTTTTATCTCCCAAAGTACGCGCTAATTTTAGGCTTTGTTCAGCCAGCTGGCGGGCTTTATCCAAATTTCCATTATTACCCACACATTGAGATTGAATCGCCAAAGCCTTGGCGCGCAGTCGATCGGATTTGTCATATCTCTGCAAGAGTTGTCCTAGCCAATTTTCCAGTTCATTCGAGGCGCTGCGTAAAAACCAAAACCGAGCAGTATTGGTGATTATTCGCAAACCGTCTTCCCCATCACCAGATAACGCCCATTCCAACGAGACGCGCAGGTTGTCAAGTTCATCATCCAATTTGTTCAACCAGAAGGCTTGATTAGAACGATGCAGTTCAGGCTTTGCCATTTCCGTTAGTTTGACAAAATACGTTAGATGCTGTTGGCGAATGATATCGCCACTCTCTTCCAGTAGTTTCTCACGCGCGTACTGGCGGATGGTCTCCGACATGCGATAGCGGGTCTCGCCGCTTTGGGAACCTTCGGCGATGACAACGACGAGTGATTTGTTGATGAGTTGGGTGAGTAAATCCAATACATCGTATACATCGTAGGACAGAATACTCTGCGAGTACGATGTGTCATTCTGTCCTACACAGACTTCCTCTGCTGCTTCGAGAGTCCAGCCACCAGCAAA
>JAKEFL010000018.1 GCA_022616105.1 Anaerolineae bacterium
ACGTACCAATTTGAGCCGTTGTCAGCTAAAATAATTCCATAAGTTTTCATCGCTTGTAATATGACTTGCATCTCAGATGGAAACTCTGAGATGTCGTAATCTGCCTTCAACCGAAAACGCGCGCCCATAGGTGGAATGCCCTCTTGCGGATCTGATGTGAGATGACGCGCGGGCCAGATGTATCCTGCTGTGTTTTCGACTGTGAAACGCAAAGCGTGTTTGATTTCGCCAGCAATGATTTCATCGTATCGAACCAAGCCTGGCAAAATCGGTAAGCCGGCTGCATCGGCAGATGTCCACGTTTCGGGGCGCAGCGCGTTGGATTTCAAATTCCAAATCGCGCCAGAGCCGCCGCTCCATTGTCCGTTATCAAAACTCGCGTCGTAAATTTCGTAGAGGGTGCAGGTGTCTGCATCTAAAACGAGGATATGATGGTCAGAACCATATTCAATTTGTGGATTGTCAGGAATCGGATAGGGACCTGCATCCGATTCATCAGGATAATAAAAATCAGGCGTGTACTTGCTTATCGTCGAACCAGAAACTATGTTGAACGGAATACCGATCGGACCTCCATCCCACTCGCCTGAGCCGAAGTCCATGTGAAAGCTTTCGTCGCGGCCAATGCTGTCGATCCACGAATCAGACATCGGGTGAGTCGGAAGCGAATCCACGCGTGCGTTCCAGATATTATTTGATGGAAACATCGGGCAGTTTGCCAGGCTCGGCTCAACAGCAGTCGTTGGAATATCAGATACAAGAGTCGGTTCAGTTTTAGTCGGTGCTTCTGATGCAACGGCGGATGACGTGACTTCTATATCAGGAGGCTGGCAGGAAAATAGAAATATTGAGTAAACAAGTAGTAATGTGATTAGTTTGATCTTGATCAAATCGACTCCTTGACTCTGAGATTTTGTTATTGCCCTGTCTTTTGTGCGTTCAACCTTGATAGGTCGAAAACATATGTGCCCACCAGGTTCTGATCAAAGTTACACGTTCCATTCAATGGAGCGAGATACTCAGTTTCACTTTGCCAGGTACCTTCTTCCACAGGATAAACAACAGTATCCTGTGCTGCTGAAATACCTGAAAACTGTTCCTGTTTGATGCTTCTTATACTTCGAAAATCGCTGGCAAGTTCAAAAAATATCAAGCGTGAATCAACGAAGCAGGCATCTCCAAAACCTGATCCTTCAATACTCGCAATATAATGACCGTCAGGTGAAGGACTAAAATTTCCAAATGAAACAGTGTTTTGATATAACAAATGCGACTCTCCACTCAGGATTTCAACAATCCATAGATCATCCCGGATCCCCAGATCCGTCGGCGCTTGCTGCTGGGAGCGGTCGCGGTCCACAAAAACGATGCGCTGGCTGTCTGGCAGCCACGCCAGGTTTGTAATTTCCGTTCCACTGAATAACTGGCGCATATTCTTGCCTGTATCCCTCAACAATAATATGCTGGGATCATCTGCATCTGCCACCCATTGCCCGTTCGGGGAAGTCACTCGCGTTTCTGATCCTCCATCGGAAATTGTGAAAAGGGGCCAGGTGACTCCTCCGATAGGTTGTGGCTGCATATCAATATACATCTCAAAACGGTAATTTCCGGATTCAAGCCCCACATCCAGATCAAAGACAGAAACATCCTGTATCGTCCCGCTTGCGCCATATTTGGAAAAATCCCAGGCTTCCTCGCGCGTGATCCACAATACATCGTTGAAATACCAGTCCCGGCGAATCATCAATCCTGCGCGCATGTTTTGATAATCCCAAACGGCATAGACGCGTCGCGTCCGTGCGGGGAAAATATTTTGATAGATAGTCGCGCTCACATCAATCGTGAAGCGTGCATTTGAAAACTGCGGTACTGATAAAACCGGGGTTGGGGTTGTAGATGGCGACCCTGCAACCGTTGCGATGGATATCGGAGTGATCGCGAGGGTTTCGGCTGGCGTCGATGCCGTAGGAGTCAAAACTTCGGGTGTCAACACTTCAACATTGAAGGTGCAAGCAGATACGATGAAGACAATAAGCATAAACAAGGCAGATAATTTTCTCATCCCGACTCCTTTACACGTTATTGCCTATAAACGTCTATCACTACGCCCCTGTTCCAAGCTTAAAGCACTTTTTGGAACGCCCTCAGCAATTCTCCACGCTGTTCAAACCCGCTTTCGCCCAATTCGGATATTCCCAAATAGACGCGCTCGCGGCATCTCAGTAAGAGACCCGATATCAAGCGAGCCATGGACTGCTGATTCACCTGGACTTCATCCGCATCTGTCCACACTCTGCCTTGCGAAGCATCCCATTCGCGGCTCAAGACATAGGGATGAGTCAACGGCTGTGCGAGTCGCTCGTACCATCCGTTTGAGCCGGGGTCGATCCAGAATTGATATGTCACTGGCCGATTCATCATCAGGAAGGTATGTGCGGGTGAGACAAGCACTGCATCCTTATTCTCGCTTCTCCACGATTCGACATAAGACGCGGCAATGACGCCGTCTTCGAGCATGGCGATATATTCCTTACCCAGATCAAAGTCGGGACGGTCTTTATTCACAATGGATGGTTCCATCGCCCTGCGGAAATTCTTCACCGATTCCACCAGACTTCCCGCCACGCGAACAGCATCGAAATTGCGATGGTATCCAAAACCTGCCTGTGACAGCACCTCTCCAAACAATTTTCGGAAGAAATGATCGAGAGGCAAAGGCATGCCTTCACGATAAGCAAGGAGCCAGTCGCGAAGTGTGGTATATCGATTCCCAACACTGAATGTGATCCGTTCCTGCACATCCGGCTTGATGTTCTCGAATGACGTAAGAGACAAATCGCGTTGGCGGTAGACAATATCCGTCAATAGTTGCGCACGGACGAGATCGAGTCCATCAACGGAGAGCATCAGCGCATATGCAATGTCAAATTTTGGCGGGTGAATATTCCAATAGGGGTGACCCAGCATTGCAAGCGTGATCAATGCCTGCGAGGCAGGTTCATCCCGCAGTGAACGCGATGGACGATGTGAACGCCACGGAAGGCCGCGTGCTTCGAGTCTGTTCGTGATGGAAAAGCGCAAGGCATCTGAAAGATATGGCGCAAGGATCACAATTTCAGATGGAGGCGTATCCTGCTCAACAATCAGAGTCTCAACTTCACCCACAATCGCATCGAGAAGTTCAGGGTAAAAACGGGATTGAATGAAAGAAAGCGGCGATCCATCAGGCTTCTGGCTTTGGACCTTTGATTCAAAACTTGGGTCAATTGCTTCGATCAATCCCTCTCGTAAGTAGGCGACTGATTCACTAGCCACAAATGATTCCTGCATTTCAATTCGCTCATCACAGCGTTCGCTCAAAACCCTGCCTGTTCCCGGGTCTGCGCCGAGGAAGTAGCGGAATCCGCCGCTGGGGTCAAAGAGAAGTAATGCAGATTCGAAATCGGGCAGCCACTCCCAGAGAATATCATGCGCGCGGGCGCTGTCTTCTTCCACATTGTCATAGATCAAATGACGATAATTACGCGTCAGATAATCACGGACTTGAGGCAGGGGCCACAAAATGTTTGCAAAGACTTCCATTTGCAGTGAGAAGTCGAGCAAATTGTGTCCCAAACAATATTCCCGGAATCGATTTGCAGCATCCTGCGCGTCCGCATAGACACGTCTCTGAACAGGGTCGCCGTAGTACGAAGAGTCAAGTCGTGATGCAATTTCAGTATAAGGGAATCCGATCACCGCGGCCTTATTGAGATTATCTATGATTTGCGAATATAAACGGTTTCGGTCAATCGTGACAGACTCAAAATAACCTTCATCCAGCAATGGACGGACAATATGCGCCATGTAATATTGCGAGGTCTCGAGCGAGAGAAAAACAGGCGGCTGGTCCGGGTTTGCAAATCCCGCAGATTCTGCAGCGATAGGCCAGAATAAATCAACGATTCGGCGCCCAAGTCCACCCATCGTGGCAGAAGTTGCCTCCCCGCCTGGGCTTCGTTCAGGGCTGTAGAGCAGATCGAGATATGGCTCTTGCAAAATACGTTGCGGCGTGAGCATCAGGATGGAATCGGCTGATACACCCTGTGCAAGTAAAAACCGCATCCGCTCGACGCCCGCGGTAGTTTTACCCGTGCCAGTAGGACCAGAGACAAAAAGCTTGGAGTCAAGGGGAGATTCAGCTATTTGACGCTGAATCAAGGTAAGGCTTGTCCTGAGCGGAGACGAAGGATCAGGCATGAGATGAGGGTACAGTAGTTAGATTAATTTGTCAATATAACCCTGTTGTAATCAATCATAAACTAAAGTATATTTGCAAAAATTCATTCCAAGGAGAATCATATGCCTACCCCTATCAGACCCACTGCAAAAGCTGGCTCTGTTGTTGCGAAGCCAGGATCAATCGTTAAATTCTCAGATAAACTGACAGACTCTTTGAACGATATCACCCGCATGATCAATGAACACAAATCCATGATCGATTCCATTCAGGAGGTTGCGCTTGAGCTTACCAATTCCATCGGTACGCTGCATACGCTCACTGTCAAATATGCGGGCATTGCAAACAATATCCTTGACGGACTCCTCCCCATTGCCAGGGGCTTGCCTATCATTCCGAAGAACATCCTGCAAATGCTGATCAACCTTGAGGGCCTCACACAGAAGATTATTGACAATAATTTCAAGACCGCCAAGACCATCACAGACGTGCAAACAGGCTTGAAAACCGGAGATGTGAACAAGATTAAGGGACACGCGGGCGAACTGCAAAATGTGACAAGAGCCCTAACCGCTATCCTGCCAAAATAAGGCGCTTCGCCTCTTTCTAAGCCGGAGGCTGTTTCCGTTTAAAGAACTCGTCATCCTCGTTGACACATCTCCGCCCTGCATGTATAATACCGTCCGCTTCTGCCTCAGCAGTAAGAATCGCTGGGGCGGTTGCTTGTAAAACCCCCAGCTTCCCCGTTCGCAGGCGACGAGTGAAAGACCTCCGCAGGCACGCGGCGAAGTGAATGACTGGAGAAAATAAATGAGATTTGCAATTGTAGAAAGCGGCGGAAAACAGTACCGCGTCGTCGAAGGGCGCGCCATCGAAGTGGACCGTCTGCCTGTTGAAGCCGGTAAAAAGTTTGACATCGAGCGCATCCTGTTGATGTCTGATGGCGACGATGTAATGGTCGGAACACCCATTCTGAGCGGCATCGAAGTCAAAGTCACGGTGGTGGATCATATCAAGGGTCCCAAGATTGACCGGTTCAAATATCGCCCGAAGAAGCGCATTCGCGTGCGCGGCGGACACCGTCAGCAGTACACCCGCTTAATGGTGGACTTCATCGGAAAACCCGGCGAAGAGAGAAAAGTTGAAGCGGTGAAGCAGGCTGAGGCTAAGAAAGAAGCGGATGACCTCGTCAAGATTGAAGGCATTGGCCCGAAAGTCGCGAAAGCTTTGAATGAGGCAGGTATCTCTACATTTGAGGCGTTGGCAAACACCAGTGTGGAAGATATTCAGAAGATCTTGAGCGATGCTGGGTTGAAGATGATGGACGCAACCAGTTGGCCCGCCCAGGCGAAACTCGCAGCAGACGGCGATTGGGACGGACTCAAGCAAATGCAGGATGAATTGTCAGGTGGTCGCGAAGCCAGCCCGACGAAGAAACCAGCAGCAACGAAAAAGTCAACCGCAACCAAGTCGTCTTCCAAGAAAACTGACACGAAGAAAAAGTAAGTGAGGTAAAAATGGCACACAAAAAAGGCGGCGGTTCAAGCCGCAACGGACGAGATTCAAATTCCCAGCGTTTGGGCGTGAAGCGCTATGCTGGTCAATTTGTGTTGTCTGGCAATATCCTCGTACGCCAGCGCGGCACGAAGATCAAGCCTGGCCTGAACGTAAAAGCTGGCAAGGACGATACGTTGTTCGCAACTGTGGACGGTGTTGTGATGTATGACATCACACGCGGGCAAAAGCGCGTGAACATTGTCCCAGAAGCAGAGACAGAGGCGTAAGATGAGAGCCGATATTCATCCCACTTATTATCCTGACGCGAAGGTGACCTGCGCGTCCTGCGGCAAGACATGGACGACAGGTTCCACCAGAAAAGAATTACGCGTGGATATTTGTTCCAATTGCCACCCGTTCTTTACAGGTGAAGCCTCGCGCATCCTTGACATTGAAGGTCAGGTGGATCGCTTCTACAAGAAACTTTCTGTCCGCCAAACGTATGTTGAACAGCAGAAGGCAAAGGAAGAATTGAAGGGTTCGCCTGTTCGGCCGATTGAGGAATTGGCACTTTCAACTCGTGCGGTGGATGCACTTAAGAAGGCTGGCATTGAAAACGTCGGTCAATTCCTTGAAAAACTTGGCCAGGGCAACGATGCAGTATTAGGAATTGCAGGTTTTGGTCAAGCCTCGTTGACAGCCGCCAAGAAGAAACTTCGCTCTCTTGGTTATGAACTTCCTGAAGCTGCAGCGTAATCGATTTGCAGAATAAGTAATCTCAGGTAAACTTACGGGCAGATGTGAAAGCATCTGTCCGTTTTTTGTTGTAAGGAGCAAAATCTCACCGCGAAGGAGCGAAGGACGCGAAGAATCATAAAAAAAGAGGAAAGACACTTGCACCGCACGCAAGTGCAGGTGAGAAAGAATCTTTGCGCTCTTCGAGTCTTCGCGGTTCAAAAAGAGAATATGAAACATACGCAAGGTTCGATTGAGGTTGTTTGTGGTTCGATGTTCAGCGGCAAGACAGATGAGTTGATCCGCCGCCTGGTACGCGCGACAATCGCCAGGCAAAAAGTGCAGGTTTTCAAGCCAGCCATTGATATCAGATACGCGGTTGAAAAAGTTACTTCTCACGCGGGGTCAAACTACGATGCCATCCCTGTGGAAAAGGCAGCTGATATTCGCAACAAACTCGATGGTGATGCCACTGTTGTGGCAATTGACGAGGCGCAGTTCTTCGACCCCGAAGTTGTGAATGTAGCACAGGAACTTGCTTCACAAGGTATACGCGTCCTTGTAGCGGGGCTGGATACGGATTTCCGCGGTGAGCCATTCGGACCCATGCCGATCCTGATGTCCATGGCAGAACACGTGGACAAACTACATGCCATCTGCATGGTATGCGGAGGCGAAGCCTCAAGGACTCAAAGACTAGTCAATGGCAAGCCCGCCCGATATGATGATCCCATCGTGATCGTGGGCGCCTCTGAAATGTATGAAGCCCGTTGCCGTGTACATCACGAGGTGCCGCGATAGTTTGTTAGTTCATAGCGTTGTATAGTTCCATAGTCAACTGAATCACAGATAACTATCGAACTACTAAACCATCAAACTAAGAAACTAATATAATGCAAGATTACAAGAATATCCTTGCCGAAATCCTAATTGATGAAGAGACACTCCAATCGCGTATAAAAGAACTTGGTGTGGAGATTAGCACAGACTATCCCGATGGCAACCTGCTCCTCGTCTGCATCTTACGCGGCGGCGTCCCATTTCTCGTTGATCTCAGCCGCAACATCTCTGCCCCGCACATGATGGACTTTATGGCTGTTGCATCATACGGTGTGGGCAAACGTGAATCAACCGGCGCAGTGCGCGTCACCATGGATCTGCAAGTGGATATCCATGATAAAGATGTACTCCTCGTCGAAGACATTGTGGATAGCGGTCACACAATAGCCTCTGTGCTGGAACTGCTCCAGGTCCGCCAGCCGCGTAGTCTCAAAGTATGTGCTCTGCTCGATAAAGCCGAACGACGCGAAGCAGTCGTGCCAATTCATTATCGCGGTTTTGAGATACCGAATAAATTTGTCTTTGGGTACGGTCTTGATCTGGATGAGTATTATCGCAATCTGCCATTCGTCGGTGTTGTGGATCTGACCAAATATAAACCGATCTCTTGATTAACTATCGACAATTGAGGCTGTATGTCCAAAGATTCTCAAGCCACATCAGCATATGCGGGCCGCTGGGTCGCTCGTGTTCGCGGCAGGATCATCGCTCAAGGGGGTACGCCTCAGCAAGCCTTACAAGCTGCGCAAAAAAGCAGACACAAAGAAAAACCAGAAATTATTTACATGCCCGCGCCTTATTCTCGTTCACCTTTGGTCGACAAAGTCCGCGATGCCCTCCCCAATCAGGAAATATACCTGGTTGGCGGGGCAGTACGGGATATGATGTTAAACCGCCTCTCACATGACCTTGACTTTGCTCTGCCATCGAATGGCATTTCCACTGCCCGGCGCGTTGCCAACGCGCTCAAAGCGGATTTCATGGTCCTCGACGATGAACGCGATACAGGCCGCGTCATCGTGACTGAATCTGATGATACGCGTACCTTCCTCGATTTCGCAACGTATCGCGGAAATAATTTGGAAGAAGACCTGCGCGCCCGCGACTTTACGATCAATGCCATTGTCTATGACTTGCACGCGAACACAATCATTGACCCACTCAATGGTGCGTCAGACTTGCGCGCCAAAATCATCCGCGCCTGCTCAAAAACGTCAATTACGGATGACTCTGTACGTATCCTTCGCGCAGTACGACAAGCCGCCGGGCTTCAATTCAAGATCGAAATTGAGACACGAAAGTCTATGAAACATGCCGCGAGTCTGTTGCCAAATGTCTCACCTGAACGAAAACGCGACGAACTTTTCAAAATCCTTGAAGGACCAAAACCTGACGCATCCATGCGCGCCCTTGAAATGCTGGGTGTCTTTCCACATTTAATGCCAGAACTCTCGGCAATGAAAGGCATGGAGCAATCTCCGCCTCATATTTATGATGTGTGGGAACATACGCTGAAAGTGTTAGGATATCTTGAAACAATTCTCGCCACTTTGACCACGGATCAATCATCTCAAAAAACGAATGATCCTTTTACGGATTTGCTCAGCCACCAACTTGGAAGATTTCGAGAAAAATTTGCCGGGCATTTTGAAGAATCGCTGAACACAGATCGCTCCGTGCGTGCCGCGCTGTTTTTTGCCGCGTTATATCATGACGCGGAGAAGCCAGCCACCAAGTCAGTGGATGCGGCGGGACGCATCCGTTTCTTCGACCATGATGTGAAAGGCGCCGCCGTCGCGTCAAAGCGCGGACAGGCATTCAATTTAAGTAATGATGAAGTCGAACGCATCAAGAAGATTGTCAAAAATCACATGCGCTTTCATTTCTTTACAAATCAAGTGGAAGACAAAAAACAGGAACCTTCACGGAAAGCCATTTATCGATTCTTTCGCGATTCAGGGGAAGCGGGAGTTGATCTTGTATTATTGGGTCTTGCAGACCTACGAGGCACGCGCGGACATACATTATCGCAAGAGACTTGGATCGCAGCTTTGAATGTTGCCCAAATCCTGCTGGAGAACTACTGGGAGAAGCGTGAGGAAACTGTTGCACCACCTCGGCTTCTGAACGGCAATGATTTGATGCATGAGTTAAGCCTTGAGCCGGGTCGCGTTGTAGGTCAATTACTTGAAGCGATTCGCGAAGGACAAGCGATCGGTAGAATTAACACACGCGAGGATGCAATTACATTTGCCCGCGAATGGCTTACTGAAAACCAAAAATCGTAAATCAGCAATCGTAAATCGGAAATCAATATGAATCTTGTTTATTTTGATCTCGAAAGCCAGAAACTCTTTGAGGAGGTCGGTGGTCGTTATCCGTCCAAGCTTTTATTAGCCTGCGGTGTGACATGGTCAACGGACAGAAATGATTTTTCTGTGTACTGGGAACGGGATGCTGCTGCATTGATCGATGAACTTAAGTCAGCAGATCGCGTGATCGGATTCAACATTATCAACTTTGATTATGAAGTCTTGAGACCCTATGCGCTGGATGTAAATTTTCGCGCGCTCCGATCCACAGACATGTTAGCGGATATTTATAGAACATTGAATTTCAGATTGAGCCTGGACTCGATTGCGAAGGCAACACTTGGGATAACGAAAAGTGCTGATGGCATACAATCCGTTCAATGGTATCGCAATGGCGAACTGGATAAAGTTGCTGAGTATTGCAAAGCAGATGTGGATGTTACAAGAAAGGTTTATGAATTCGGACGCGATCATGGATTTGTGCATTACTACTCAAGATTGGGCAGTAAATTGAAAGTAGCAGTGAATTGGAAATAATCCCTCACCTTGCCCTCTCCGCGCTTCGACTGCGCCGCCAACGAACGGCGGCTCCGCTCAGCGCGAAAGGGAGAGGGGAAAGAAGGAGAACATGGAAAAGATAAGATTTATTCTTTTCAATCTTGCTTACACTCACCGCGGTAAAGGGACGCCTCTCGTGCTGCTACATGGCTTTCCACTTGATAGTAGCATCTGGAATGAAGTTGCGTCCCTGCTTGAAGATTCTTTCGAACTCATTATCCCTGACTTGCGCGGGTTTGGAGAATCTTCAACGATGGAGTACCCCACCACAATGGACGACTATGCCTCTGACATCGCAGATATGCTCGATTACTTTAGGATTCAAAAGGCAGCAATAGCGGGCCACTCGATGGGTGGATACGTTGCTCTGGCTTTTGCGAGACTTTACCCTGAGCGCGTGAGTGGTCTTGCCCTGGTCTCTTCACAGGTGCTTGCAGATCCTCCTGACCCGAAGGAGGGCCGTTACAAATCCGCGGCAGATGTAGCTGAAAAAGGGATTGGCGGCGTAGTCGAAACAATGACTCCTAAATTCACGTCCGACCCGCGTTTACAAGCTGTTGCACGTGAGATCATGGAAAAGCAGCAACCAGCAGCATACATCGGCGCGCTCAAAGCCATGGCGGAGCGGTTGGACTTCACTTCCCTTCTTTCCTCTTTCTTCTTTCCAATAGTGATAATTCACGGTGATGCAGATGCTTTAATTCCCGTTGAGCGCGCCCGCGAAATAAAAGCGGCAGTTCCAAATTCATATTATGTTGAACTGAAAGGCGTTGGTCACGTGCCAATGCTGGAAGCAGCGAAAGAAACTGCCGAAGCATTGAAGCATCTTTCATAAGGCAAAGTCCCCATCTTCAAGCGATGGGGACTTATATTTAGCGGGAACAGCTTTGAACTGGAAATGCTTGTGTTGAGCTTTGTCGAAACAAATCGGGGGTTGTCTTTAAGATGAAGGCAGGGTCCCGGTCAAGCCCTGGTTTATCGATACTGCCGGCCCCTTGCGATCCACAAGACGTTTGATATGCGCCACCAGCACGCGGCTGGGTGTGGGTTTTGTTAAGTAATCATCCGCACCGGCATCCAGAACGCTGGCAACCATCGAAGGATCATTAAGAGCTGAAAGCACGATGATCGGCACGTCGCTAAAGGCGCGCACGGCTTTGCAGACCTCCCATCCATCCATCTCAGGCATCATCAAATCAAGGATTACCAGGTCTGGCGCTTTTTCTCGGATCTGGGTCAGCCCTTCTGAACTGCTATTCGTGGCCCACACGTTAAAACCCTGCGTGTTCAAAAGCACAGAGAGTAAATCGGTAACAGCAGTATCATCATCGATAACAAATATTTTTGTGGTCATGTGTTTTCCTATCTGCGGCAATTATCACCTATTAATACCCGTTTTTACTTTGCAATAGGCTAACAGATAAAGGGTGAAAATTTAGTTTTAAAAACATTACTTTTGTACCATGTCGTTCGTGGTAAACTTCTGCAGAAAATTATAACATTACCCTGGAGGTTTCCATGAGCAAGTGGGTCTATCAGTTTGACGAAGTCACAAAAGCGGAAAAATACGCGGGATCCTGGGAAGGTGTTCGATCATTGCTGGGCGGAAAAGGCGCGGGACTTTTCGACATGACGCGTGCAGGCGTACCCGTTCCACCTGGATTCACGGTCACGACCGAAGCCTGTAACTGGTTCCGTAAAACAGGCAAATTCCCAGCTGGGATGTGGGATCAGGCACTTGCGGCAATGAAGATTGTTGAAAAACAGACAGGTAAGAAATTCGGTGATCCGAAGAATCCATTGCTGGTCTCCTGTCGTTCGGGTGCGAAGTTCTCGATGCCCGGCATGATGAACACGATCCTGAATATTGGGTTGAATGATGAAGTTGTAGAGGGTTTAGCAAAACTCACAAATAACCCGCGTTTCGCATGGGATTCATACCGCCGCTTGATCGAAATGTTCGGCACGACCGTCTTCAACCTTGATGATGAAGTCTTTGAACATCCGATGGCTGAATATAAAGCCAGCAGGGGCTACAAAGTGGATACGGAAATGACAGCTGAAGATTGGAGTGCCCTGGTCGCCACTTTTAAGTCTATTTACAAAGAGCACATCGGCTCGGATTTCCCTCAGGACGTTTACAAGCAGCTTGAACTGGCAATCAAAGCAGTTTTTGAATCGTGGAATGGCAAGCGCGCCATTGCCTACCGCAAAAAGGAAGGCATCTCAGACGATCTTGGAACAGCAGTCAATATCGTGACCATGGTCTTTGGTAACATGGGCGATGATTCTGGTACGGGTGTGGCATTCACACGCAACCCATCCACGGGCGATAAGAAGATGATGGGCGAATATTTACTGAACGCGCAAGGTGAGGATGTTGTAGCAGGCATTCGCAACGCGGAGCCCATCGAAAATCTTCGAGAGAAAATGCCCGCTGCCTACAAACAATTCATGGACATCTCCAACAAACTCGAAAAGCACTATAGGGACATGCAGGATGTGGAGTTCACCATCGAACGCGGCAAACTGTGGATGCTCCAAACGCGCAGCGGCAAGCGCACAGCCAAGTCCGCGGTGAAGGTTGCGGTGGATATGGCGAATGAAGGATTGATCACCAAAGAGCAGGCAGTTCAACGCGTCACGCCGGATAATGTGGATTCCCTGCTACACCCTCAGTTCGATGAGGCGGCAATGAGCGAGGCGGAAAAGACTGGAACATTCTTTTCCAAAGGCGTGAACGCATCTCCAGGCGCGGCAGTAGGACAAGTCTATTTCGATGCCGATACAGCGGAGAAAATGGCGAAGGAAGAGAAGCAGGATACAGTCATGGTTCGCCCGTTCACCAAGCCGGATGATGTGCATGGCATGATCGCATCCAAAGGTGTGCTCACAAGCGAAGGCGGAGCAACCTCACACGCGGCAGTTGTGGCTCGCCAGTTTGGTATTCCTTGTGTGGTCGGAGCGTCGGCGATCAAAATCGATCTTGAGAAACGACAAATGACTGTCGGTGACGCAGTTGTCAAGGAAGGTGAATGGATCTCCGTTGACGGTACAACAGGGAAAGTGTTTATCGGAAAAATTCCCACCTCATCACCATCTCTCGAGGAACAAACTGATTTATTGACTCTCCTCAAATGGGCAGATGATATTTGTGCGCGCAAAGACATTCGTGAGGCATCAGCCAAAGGTTACCCAACGCGCGGACTCCAAGTGTGGGCGAATGCGGATTATCCCAAGGACGCGCAGCGCGCCCGTTCTTACGGCGCGGTGGGAATCGGTCTTTGCCGCACCGAGCACATGTTCTTTGAACCCGAACGTCTGCCTATCGTTCAGCGCATGATCTTATCCGGAAACAGTGAAGGACGGACTGTAGCGCTAAGCGAACTACTCCCCTTTCAGCGCAAGGACTTCGATGGTCTTTTTGAAGCCATGGATGGGTATCCTGTCATCATCCGCCTGATTGACCCGCCTCTGCATGAATTCATGCCGGATGAAGAAAAACTTCTAGAAGAAGTCATCACAATGCGCGTGAAGAGTGAATCAGATGGACTTAAGGAAAAAGAGGAGCTTTTGTCTGCCATCAAGGGGCTGCACGAATCCAACCCGATGATGGGCTTACGCGGCGTTCGATTGAGCATTGCCATGCCTGAGATCGTGGAAATGCAAGTCCGCGCAATCTTCGAGGCTGCGGCAGATTGCACATTGCGCGGGATCGTGGTCAAGCCCGAAGTGATGATCCCATTGACGGGCACAGTGAAAGAACTCGAATGGATTCAACCGCGCTTGGAACGAATCGCAGCCGCGGTCATGCAGGAAAAGGGAGTCAAATTCGAGTACAAGTTTGGCACGATGATCGAAATCCCGCGCGCTGCAGTGACGGCTGAAGAAGTCGCCCAGCGCGCAGAATTCTTCTCGTTTGGCACCAACGACCTGACACAAATGACCTATGGATACTCCCGCGATGACGCCGAACGCAACTTCCTCATCACGTATCAGGAGCAGGGAATCCTGGAGAAAAACCCCTTCCAGACGCTGGATCGCGGTGGGGTCGGTAAACTCATGGAATGGGCAATCGCTGAAGGGCGGAAGACCCGACCTAATCTTGAAGTAGGTATCTGTGGGGAACATGGTGGTGACCCCAGTTCAATTGAATGGTGTCACATCATCGGCAATAACTACGTTTCATGCTCACCATTCCGCGTGCCAATCGCCCGTCTCGCCGCGGCACATTCTGCATTGAAGCACCGTCCGCAGAAAAAGACTGCCACAGCAAAGAAGAAACCTGCTGCCGCAGTTAAAACTTTGAGAGCAAATTCAAAAGCTACAAAGAAAAGGAAATGACAAATGCGATACACCCATCCACGAATTTCTTTTGGGTGGGTGTATCTTCCGGATATGATGATGCGCCCTCAAAATCAAAATATTCGGGCGGGGGAAATCCCTAATTGCAGATCTGACTGCTATTTATATAAAATGTACGGATACTCATTGCATTGACCAATGCACCTTACTGACGTAACCAGCAGGAGAGTTAACCGTCATGTAAGAAGAGCTTGATGGGTCAAATATTTCACAGGCAACAAAATTGCCTGACGTTTAGTTAAACAGTTTGTTAACACCGCAATTTGAAGTTAAAAGTACCGCTAAATAACTTATAATTAATAAGGACCCAGGGAGACATCCTTGCCTCCCTATATTCATAAGACGTGCCTATATTTTATGAAGAAACAGGAACGGATTTTCTATGGGCAAAATTCTTATTGTTGATGACGATCAGGGTACAACCAAACTGCTTGAATTTATTCTCGCCAAAGAGGGCTATGATGTGGCAACGATAAATAATGGCAGCGAGACGCTCTCGACGGCATTTGCTTATCATCCTAATCTTATCCTCCTTGATCTTATGATGCCCAGTGTGGATGGCTTTGAAATCTGCAAAAATTTGCGGGCAGAATCACAATTTGCTCACATCCCCATCGTCTTTTTTACGTCAGTGAGTGATGTGGCTAAAAAAGTTACAGCATTTGGATTGGGAGCCAATGATTATATGATCAAGCCCATCCACCCACGGGAACTCAAGCTAAGGATCAAAGCATTGATTGGAAATGGGGGAAATGGAAATCACAGGTAATACAATGAACAGCCGCAGGTTCAATCAAGCTGCCGTCTGTGTATTGCTTTTACTGGCTTTTCTCGCTCCTCAAAATTATGTTCGTGCCCAGAGCCAAAGCTATGTTGAAATCCCTTTAGAGACTTTTAACGATGAACAGTCGATTGAACTGCTTGGTCTGATCAGCAGTCAAACACTTAACATCCCTGTCCCTCAGAGCTGGCTGCCTGGTGAAGATAACTGGATAGAAATCAAAACACGAGCAAGCTCTTTGCTGGATTTGAAAAGGTCCTCCGTAACTATCGCGCTCAATGGATTGCAGGTTGCATCTTATACCCTTACAGAAATTGCAGAAACGAAACGACAAATCCTCATACCCGCCAGCATGTTCAGTCAGGGCAATAATACCCTGACGTTCACAGGTACCTTGTATTTACCTGACGACCGGGAAACGAACTGTCAAAATTGGGATGATGCCTCACGTTGGTTAATCATCGAGCCGGGTGGGAAATTACATCTTTCATTTACCAGACGTGACCTGCCATCTGATCTTTCCAACTTTCCGCAGGTGCTTATTGAACCACTGGAAAGGTATCTGCCAGACGAAGATAAGAGACGGACCCTGATCGTAATGCCAGAAAACAGCACACAGGATGATCTAACATCATTATCCGCACTATCTTTTATACTGGGCAGCGGAGCAGATATTAAATACAACTGGCATCCAGAAATTGTGACCGACCGCCAGTTTAACCCTAATATTTCAGCGAATCGAAATGTCGTTTTTATAGGTCATGGTCCTGCTGAATTGGAGGATACAGCGAATAGCGATAAAAATTACATTGCACTACTTCCATCTCCCTGGGCGCAGGGATATGCCTTGATGATTGTTGGCGACCAAAACAGGGAGGATGGCTTTAGCCCGGCAACAGTATTCAGCGACCCTACGAGAAGTATATTATTGCACGGAAATGTGGCTTACATTGATCAGCAGACGACGCTTCCGCCTCAACCTTTCCCGAATGATTTTTCATTCGAAGACCTGGGATATCTTGACCGCACAGTAAGAGGAATTGGCCAGCAAAACCTTATTTACAGTCTATACATTCCATATGACATAGATCCGGCGCTGGTGAAACTAAACCTGGGACTGGTTCATTCTCCAGATCTGGATATTCAAAATTCATCATTCACAGTTTACCTGAACGGGTTTAGCATAGCAGGTATATTACCTACTGCTCGCAGTTCGACTGGAGAGCCAATTACAGTTGGTCTCCCAGCCAGCAAATTCCGCCCGGGTATCAACTTTATTCGCATCAGATTCGATTTGCACGTTCCTTATAGCACTTGCGAACGTGCACCGGAATCGGTGTGGGCTACCGTATTGAATAATTCCACTATGGGAGTAACCTACCGGAATCGCCCTCCCATTCCCTCCCTAAAATATTTTCCTCTGCCTTTTAGTGATTATCCAGG
>JAKEFL010000172.1 GCA_022616105.1 Anaerolineae bacterium
GAAATAACTACCCGCTCCAGACGCGTGATCCCAACGCCGAACGGATGAATTCCACAGCGAGCAACGCAGTTTGATTCTGCACATCGAGGATGGGATTCACTTCAACCAGATCCATGCCGATCAGTTTACCTGTTTCTGCCACGACTTCACCTACAAGATGCGCTTCGCGATATGTTAACCCACCTGGTACGGGTGTACCCACACCCGGCGCGTAACCAGGATCAAGTGCATCCATATCAAAAGAAATATAAATGCCATCCGAATCATTGCTGACTCGTTCAAGTGCTTTTTCAAGCGCGGCTGGCATACCGATGCGGTCAATTTGCTCCATGCTTTGCACCAGCACACCTGCTGAACGCAGATTCTCTTTTTCGCCTGGGTCTAATTCCCGCGCTCCGATAACGGCGACCCGCTTTGGGTCCACGACTGGAGGCGTTTCATCCCATAACGAGACCAGGCTCGGGTCGCCGAGTCCGCATAATGCCGCGAGAGGCATCCCGTGAATATTTCCAGATGGGGTTGTTTCGTGTGTGTTGAAATCGGCATGAGCATCGATCCATATCACACCGAGTTTTCTGTGTTTTGCCGCGCCGCGAATCGAACCGACAGACAAACTATGGTCGCCGCCCAACACGAGAGGGAATCGCCCACCTTGAATGGAAGTTGCCACGGCTCCCGCGATGCGTCTTCCCATTGGAATGATGCAATCAATATATTTGAGTTTGGGATCAGTGACCTCGCACGTTTCCTGAATAGGGACTTCGATGTTGCCTTTATCTTCAACAGTATGACCCAGCTCCTCCAGTCTTTGACGAAGATGCGCATACCGTATTGCGCTGGGACCCATATCCACACCGCGGCGATCTGCACCGAGATCGATGGGCACACCGATAATGTCTATTTGCATTTATTACCTCCAAAATGTTTTCTAACCGCGAAGAAAGGACACTTGCACCTGCACGATTTGCCAAGCAAATCGAAGTGCAGGTGAGAACGCGAAGACTTATTTGTTGACGCGAAGGGATACCCTTATATTTTTGGGTATGGCGTTTGTCCTTCAAGGTTGAGGACCACGCGTCGAATTCCATTCTTCATTAGTTTGACATTCCAGTTAAGCAGGAAACCAATTTTACATCCGCTCAGTTTCAGATAAGTGAGTAACTGCGCTTGATGAATTGGAAGAAGAGACTCAACTGTTTTGTTTTCAATAATGATTAGATCGTCAACGATTGTATCAATACGATAACCTACATCAATTTTTTGTTCATCATAAATAACCGGTAGCTTAACTTCCATTTTCGCAATTCGTAAGCCAGGCAATGTTGATACGCGGACTCAAGCAAACCAGGACCCAACGTTCTGTGAACTTTAATAGCGCAATCAACAATATCTGTGGCAATGGACTCAATGTCAGTCACATCTTCCTCTTAATAAATCAAAACCTTCGCGTCCTTTGCTTCTTCGCGGTTCAAACAACCTCGTATCTTGTCACACGATTACGCCCGCCATCTTTGGAACGATATAAAGCTTTATCGGCGGCCTGCAAAATCAAATCGCCTGTCTGACCATGCTGCGGGAAGGTCGCCACACCCGCTGAGAACGTGGTGGAAAATTTCATGCCTTCATAGTCAATGGCAGTTTCTGAAAAATCCTGCCGCCATGCCTCTGCACGTTCATAACCAATTTGATGTGTGGTGTTTGGCATGAGGATAACAAACTCCTCACCGCCATAACGACAGATGACATCCCCGCGCCGCGTATGCTCGATAAGAAAATTTGCAAAGGCTTGCAGGATCACATCCCCACATTTATGACCGTAGTTATCATTGAACTGCTTGAAATTGTCCAGATCCATCATCACAATGGATACCGATATGTTTTCACGCTCAGCACGAGCAATCTCGTTATCGAGAAATTCAACCATATACCGACGGTTGTAAACATCTGTAAGCGGATCTCTGATCGCCTGCTGCTCCAATTCATCGCGAAGTATTTCGATCTCCTCCAGTTGACGGGTAAGCGCCTCATTCGCATATTTCATATCATTTTCCAGCCACTTGTGTTCGGTAATGTCATGCGCAACAATAATACGCCCTTCAAGCACATTGAACCGGTTATACAGAGCGGATACGTTCAACTCGAGTGTGCGCGGTGGGTCGCCGGGGATTTGAATTTCCTCATGCGTCTCATTCGAAGTCAAAAAACGATTGATCAGTTGAGGCCATCCGTGGAACACTTCCATCGGATCTCTGCCAACGATTTCATCGAGCGTTTTACCCAGCCATTCCTGCGCGGTCTGATTGGCATCCAAAACACGATCATGAGCGTCAACGACAACCACCATTTCAGGAATATATTCAATCACCACATGGCGGGCGATGGGCATCAGATCGAACAGGCGCAAGCCAAAGACACCCGCACTGATGAGAAAAGCAGTAACGGTAAATGAGATCGGCGTAAGGTCAATGGGTACGGATGGAGAAGAGGTCAATCCCGATGCAACTTGATAGAAGATATTTGTCAACCATGGAATCAAAATC
Organism: Anaerolineae bacterium; assembly: GCA_022616105.1. Lineage (GTDB taxonomy): Bacteria > Chloroflexota > Anaerolineae > Anaerolineales > Villigracilaceae > Defluviilinea. The sequence continues at coordinate 2,541 of JAKEFL010000172.1, forward strand.
GCACCGACAAGGATCGCCATTTGCTCACGATAAATATTTCGGTATTCAATAAACTGCCAGATGAGCAATCCCATCCCTGTGAGGTTCAGCAGATAAGAATGGACAAGCGCGACCAAATACCAGGGACCGCGTTCGATGACCAAGGGACCCCCACTTTCAGAAATAGGGAAAACAGAGGAATAATAAAAATGGAACCAATTCTCCGAAAATAAAAGAATCCAGGATACAACCGGAATGATAAAGAACAAAGCGGCTGTAAACTTATTCAACCATTTATCAAGCCGCGTGTATTGCATAGTAAAAAAGAACCAAAACACTGGCACAGTCAGAATGCCAATGTTTTCCAATTTTAACCAGAAGCGTTTGGCTTCCAGCGAGGCTGAAAGCGTGATCATGGCATAGCAAAAAGCCCAGATCGCCAAACCAATCAACATCCATATCATGGCGGTACGACCGGGCGTGGGAAGTCTGCGACTTAACAAGACCGCGATGAGCAGCGCAACTACTGCGTTTAAGACAAGAACAGTTGCGAAAGCCAGCCACTGATTATTCAAAGGAATATTACCTGTTCTAAAAAATTTGACGGGGAGAATCCCCGTCTGTTAGATTTTACTATGTGAAAGGCACTTAACCGCGAAGACGCGAAGAGCACGAAGGATTTTTCTATTTAAGAGAGAAAGGCTTTTGAGGGTAAGGAGTCGCTCCAGGGAGGTTAAGCACAAATCGCTTTATTCCGTGCTTCATCAATGTCACATTCCAATTGAGAAGGAAGCCAATTTTACAGCCGCTCAATTTCATGTAGGTCAGCAATTGTGCTTCATGAACTGGCAGGATGGATTCAACGGATTTATTCTCAACAATGACCAACTTGTTTATGAGGGTGTCGATCCGATAACCTACATCAATCCTTTGATCCTCATAAAGCAAGGGAAGTTTAACTTCGGTTTCCGCATCCCAGCCGCGTTTCTTCAATTCATATGCATGACAATACTGATATGCAGATTCCAGCAAACCAGGTCCTAATGCTTTATGCACCTTGATCGCACAATCAACAGCGTCTTTAGCAATTGCCTCAATATCCACCATCTCTTCCTCCTTAAAATCTTAGCGTACTTCGCGCCTTCGCGGTGAAAAATCAACTGGTTCGATAATACCCCACATCCACCGAGTAGACTCTCCCCCGTTTGATGACCTGCCTAACAAGATTCGTCCCATAGCGATAACCGAGGTGACGATAATCTGGCACAGACAGAATCAACATGTCCGCTTGTTTTCCGACTTCGATGGAACCGATCGTGTCGGATCTGCGAATTGCGTGCGCGGAATTGATCGTCGCGGCGGCGATGGCTTGAGCGGGAGTCAATTTCATGGTGCGGCAGGCAAGCGCAATTACAAATTGCATGGACTCGTTCCATGAGGTACCGGGATTGCAATCTGTGGCTAAAGCGAGAATCGCATCGGCTTCAATTAATTTATGCGCGGGACTATAGTCTTTTTCGGCGAGTCCGAATGGAGTACAGGGCAAAGAGACCGCAACTGTATCTGATTTTCCCAACGCGGCGATGTCTGCATCAGATGTTTTCACGAGATGATCTGCCGAAGCCGCGCCCAA
>JAKEFL010000019.1 GCA_022616105.1 Anaerolineae bacterium
TCCTGAACTGCGCCATAAATCCCAACCAGGCAGTTTCTCTCTTCATCCCAAACAGGGTGGCCATAGCTCCGCACCCAGCGAGTGGACCCATCCTTATGAAGGATACGAATCTCAGAGACTATTCGCTTATTGTTCATAAGATTTGCGATATCTTGTCTGTCTTTCTCCCGATCAGCAGGATGCAAAATCGATAGCCATCCCCCACGCTCATTAAATTCCTCCAGGGTGAATCCTGTGATCTGTTCGAAGGCGCCTGCCAGCCAATTCAAGTTCAATTCACCTTTTTCATCGACCACGACTGAAAATATATAATCAGATATAACCGAAGAAACCAGGCGATATCGCTCTTCACTCAGGCGCAGTTCCTGTTCCATTCGCTTTCTTTCCGTAATATCACGCGTAATGACTATCATATAATTTTCCCCACCAATTTCCACTGCCTCAACTGAAAGCAGACAGTTGAGAGACTCTCCCGTCCTACACCTGAGGATTGTTTCAAAATTACTAACCTTTCCCTCTCTTTGAAGAATAGCGATCATTATCTTGCGCTGATTCACATCGTTCCAGATATTCAGTTCTTCAGCAGAACACCCTAGCGCCTCATCGCGAGTATAGCCACTCATCCTGCAAAAACCATCGTTCACCTCAATGAATTTGCCTGTCTCCAGGGACGAAATTGTGATGGCATCCGGGCTGGATTGGAACGCTTTGGAAAATTTTTCCTCTGAAGTTTTCAGAGCCTCCTCAATTCGCTTGCGCTCAGTAATATCCTGAATGATATATTGAAGGCGTCCATCCGGCATATAGCTGCTGCCGATGATTACATTCAAGCTTTGTCCATCTTTGCGGATCAAAACACGTTCTCGTTTTATGAAACCAGGCACTTTCAATTCGTCAAGGGGCCTGGGAGGGCGGCCCGCCAGATCATCTGGTGCGACAAAATCAACAGGTGAATGACCGATTACTTCGTCAGGAGCATAACCCGTCATCTGATAGATCGCGGCATTTGCCATGATGATGTGATTGCTTCCATCCACAATTAATATCCCTTCGGGCGCCTCCTCGAATAACATTCGATAATAGGTTTCGCTGAGAGAAGCGCGGTGAATGACGCTATGTAGATTATTAAGAGCAAGTCTTAACAACAACGCCGCAGAGATCGAAAAGACCGCCTGTGCAACCCATATTGTTAGATCGGTCTGTACAACCTCTCGAACCGGCAATAAACCCGCATTTTCCAGATAAATTAAAACCAACCCGGCAAGACTATTGAGCAATGCAAAGAATATTGCAAGTCTGCCACTGATAAGCAGACCAGCTGCAATCACAATAAGGATATACCCCAGCAAACTTGTACCATGTATCCCATATCCATCTGCAATGGCAGCCGCAGTCAGATTCAACCATGCAAGAGAGACGAGTAATGTACTGGCAAGATGTACAAATCCCTTTCGCATCAGATACCAAAGGCCGAAAACAAGAGGGATTGCCAGAAACGTGAAAACAAGGCCTTGCCTTTCACCGCGCGCAAAGCCAATCAACAGGACAGCGTTCATCGCCACCCCAATCAGGCTAATCACCAATATTGCATTGAGCGTAAGCGCGACGCGCGTTTTATTTTCATCCTCAGGGAATACAGGCGGCTGAAGCCAGTGACGAATAGTAGACACCAACTTAAATCTCCTTCTGTGAAAGAGTGAAATAGAAAGTTGCCCCCTGCTCTGCCTCACTTTCGACCCAGATCCTGCCGCCATGAAATTCTATGATGCGTTTTACCAAGGCAAGTCCCACACCTGTCCCTTCGACGTTGGGATCCAATTTATTGAACAGGCCAAAGATCTGCTCGTGGTATTCGGGCGCGATCCCAATTCCATTATCGCGCACATAAAAGGCAGGTTTTCCACCATCCAAACCCCTTTGCCCAATTTGAATTGCAGGCGCAGGTTGATTTCCCATATACTTCGCTGCATTATCAATAAGGTTCTGAAGCACTTCCAGCAATCGTTTACGATCCCCATAAACGATTGGCAGACCAGGTTCAATATGAACTTCAACACCCCGTTCCTGAAGACGGCCTTCTGTGAGTTCAACCGCTTCTCTTACAAGAGCATCAATTGAGACTTCCTCAGCCGGGTTCATCATACGGCCGATCCGCGAAAGTTCCAATAAGTCTTTTAAAAGATCCTGCATCTTGAACGCGGCGCCATATATCCGTTCCACATCTTTTCGCAAAGCCTCTATATCGCCTTTTGCGATATCATCTTCGAGATAGCCAAGAAAACCAACGATCGTAACGAGAGGTGACTTCAAATCATGTGAAACAGTGTAAACAAATCGCTCTAATTCGGTATTCTTTGCCGCCAGCTCTTCCATCAGGCGTTCGCGTTCTGCTTCCGCTGCCTTCCGATCCGTTATATCTTCAACAGTTCCTTCATAATAAAGAATATCTTCCCGAGCATCTCTCACGGTACGCGCACTTGATGACACCCAAATGATCGACCCATCTCGCTTATGATTTCTAGCCTCAAAACCATATATTTCACCTTCGGACTCAAGCACGCGAATGAATTCTGCGCGATCTGATAGATCGACATAAACCTGCGAAATAATGTCTGTGACAGATTTAAGCATTTCTTCAGTTGAGTCATAACCGTAAATGCGAGCCATGGCTCTATTGACACTGAGAAATTTCCCTGCAGGTGTGCTTTGATAAATACCATATACAGCATATTCCACAATGTGGCGATATTTTTCCTCAGCCAGGCGTAACGCTTCGTCGGCACGCTTTCGATCTGTAATATCTACAACTGTCCCAACCATAATGACAGGTTTGCCTGCAATATTGCGATTAACCCTGCCACGGCCCTCCAGCCAGCAAACTTCTCCGTTGGGACAAATAATACGGTGCTCTACAAAATAGTCGGCATCTTCATTTGCAAGGGCACGTTCGATGGCATTTTGGACATCCGAAAGATCTTCTGGATGGATCAAGGAGAGATATGTTTCATATTTTCCGTCAAACTCTCCCGGCTTCATCCCAAACAGCGGCTCGATCTTCTCGGACCAGGAAACTGCTCCCGTTTCGATATTCCAGCTCCATGTCCCCATCTGTGCCGCGTCAAGCGCAAGCCGCAGGCGTTCTTCACTATCGCGTAATTTTGCCTGACGATCCTCTTCAATCTGATCACGAGCTTTCATGGAGACCAGCACCAGTACGGCACTGATGACCATCACGGAAAGAGGCCCGATCACAACGCTGAGATCTGCAATTACATTTGGCGCGACATAGGGCATTGAAAATATGACCGCAATTTCAATCAATGCAAACAATGCTGTTTCATATATGGATAGTAAAATCCCGCCAAGGATCAAGCCGGGAATCAGGTAGTAGAGTATTGTGAGTGGATTACTCGCTTCGCCGGTTATATTACTGGCAAGAACCACAATGGGAAACATGGCAATCGTCAGTAAAGCCGCAATGGTATAACGCCCACTCCTATTCAAAAGATAAGAGCCAACCAGGAAAATATAACCGTACCAGGGAGGCTGATAGCCAGGCACTGTTGCAAGATAAACACTGTCTACCGCCAGGAAGATCACGATCATTGGCAACAGGAAAAGACTTAGGAGGCGAGATTTATAACGAAGCGCTACATCTTTTAGACGGGAAGGCGGCTCGATGAACACCCGTTGAAAAGGCTTAAATATTTTGATTGTGGATTGCATTCTTCCTCCTTCGTTATGGCAGGTGACTGCGCAATAAGAAAGAGAACAATATTTGGAATTTCATAACTTCAGACCTCAAACGGAAATGAGTATAACATGGTGAAGGATGTGTTTTCACCAATCAATTAGAGCAGGACCAATCGTGGGTCCTCCTACAGTTCAATTCTTCTTTGTCTATCTCACTTTTCAGGAAAAGCTTTTTCGTATGCTGCAATAGTGCTATCCCACACGTTATTCATCTTTTCATCAACTGTCCGGAATTCAGGATGAGACTCAAACCAGGTCAAGCAGCGACGTAATCCTTCTGCCCAATTTACTTCGCATGAAAATTCAGGCACAAATCGCTTGATCTTGCTGTTATCGAATATTGCACTATTCACCTTATCACCCAGCAATGTGCCTAATTTATCGGGATCATGCCTGATAATCATCTCAGATGAGATGTGCATTATGTTCGGCTCCAGACTCAATGCCTGATACACCTCAAGAAAGATCTGATTCCAGGTGAGAACTTCATCTGACGTGATATGAAATGCCTCACCGATTGCTTTGTTGTTTCCCAATAAACCGATCAGCCCTTTGGCAAAATCGGCATTCCATGTGAGCACCCAAAGAGAGGTCCCATCACCGGGGATGATGACTTTTTTACCGCGCTTCATACGGTCAACGACTGTGTAGGGATGTGACCAACTCGCGCTGACAAGTGGGATTTGCGAAGTTCCATAAGTCAAAGATGGGCGGATAATCGTGATTGGAAATCGTTCCTCCTGATAGGCTTTCATCAACCTTTCTTCGCAGGCAATTTTGTCCCGCGAATATCCCCAGAACGGATTTTCCAGCGGCGTCTCTTCGGTAATAAGATAATGCGTTGGAGGTTTTTGATAAGCAGAGGCGGAACTAATAAATATAAACTGTTCAGTTTTCTCACGGAATAATTTGATATCGCGTTCGATGTCCTGGACAGTATACACGAGGAAATCCACCACCGCGTCGAAACGGTGACCAGCCAAAAGCGAGGCGAGACGCGCTTCATCAGCGTAGACATCAGCCTGTAAAACGGTGGCACCTTCAGGCACGGGATAAAGCGCGGAAGTGGAACGATTCACAATAAATAATTCATGCCCACGCTCCACCGCAAGATCAGAGCAGGCAGAACTGATCAAGCCTGTACCGCCGATGAATAAAAGTTTCATTTGTTCTCCAGGAACTCTGGAGTTTGGGAGCAAGCTCCCAAAAGTCGGACAGCAAGCTGTCCGACTCCAGAATATTAGCCTTCTCCCATTTCAGGAATTGGCTGTAAGGGTATACGATTCGCCAGGTAGTTTTCAACCCAAAAGATAATCAGCGCGAGCCAGACGATACTAAAACCGACCAAGCGAGATTGATCGAATGTTTCCTTATAGATAAAAACACCGATCACAAATTGAATGGTGGGCGCAATGTATTGCAATACGCCGATCATCGTAAGAGGGATTTGTTTTGCCGCAGAAGCGAACATAAGAAGCGGAATGGTCGTGACAAGACCTGCGCCAATCATCAAAAGGTCTGAAGTGATACCAGAGTGCAGGAAGGCGGCTGTATTGTCTGCTTCGACAACGCCCAGATAGGCAAGCGCAGGTAGAAAGAGGATGCCTGTTTCAAACGTTAGCCCATAGACCGAACCAAGCGGGGCAATCTTTTTTACAAGCCCATAAAAGCCAAATGTGAAAGCCAGCAAAAGGGCGATCCATGGAAGTTGACCGTAGGCAAAGGTGAGATACGCAACACCCATTGCCGCGAGTGCCACAGGAATCCATTGCATGTGGCGCAATCGTTCGCGCAAGAAGAGAACACCCATCAACACGCTTAACAAAGGATTGATAAAATAGCCGAGACTCGTTTCAACAATAAAACCCGCATTGACTGCCCACACATAAGTCAGCCAGTTGACACCGATAAGAAGTGCTGCGATCAAATAGATGCGAAACGTGCGCGCGTTCAGCGCAGCACGAAATTCATTCCACCCTTTGGTGATGAAAATCACACCCAGTAACAATAAAAACGACCAGGCGATGCGATGCCCAAGGAGCTGCAGGGCTGGGACGTGATGCAAAAGTTTCCAGTAAATAGGAAAGAAACCCCATAATACATACACCGTAACGCTATATAAAATACCTTTGTTCATAATTCTCCTATCAATTGACCAAACGCGCAGTTGTATAATCTCATCATGATTTTACTTAACTTGATTCCATTCGCGGTATCAACCTGGCTGGGTTTATTTCTGCTTGCGCGCGGCTCACATCCACGATTGCGCCTGGCGGCATTGGGACTGCTCTTTTATGCTGCTGCACTTGCAACAGACAATCCTCACCTTTCGCTGTCCCTGCGATTGTTGCCACCCATCCTTTGGGTCGGGGCGATTCTATATCTCGATCAACGCGTCACGGACAAACATTCAACACTCTTTGCAATCTGGCAATGGATTCTCCTTCCTGTGACGTTCCTTCTCGGTGGATTCTTTCTCATCAACCCATCCGCCTCCTCGACATTTCCCTTTGCGTGGATTTCTCTCTTCATCGGACTCACGCCTCTTTTCTGGACCCTCATGCTGATCCAGGACTTCATCTCATTTCTCCAACCGAGGCAGGCGACTGGCGTACTCTTTACGGCAACCCTTTTCTTCGCGCTCGGTGAGGCATTCCTTCTACTGCCTGTAGATTGGCTGCCGCAGCAATACGTCTTTCCAGCCATCGGATTTGACCTGCTCTTTCTCGGCTTTTGTATTGCATGGTTCGACGCATTCGACGAAGGTGAGACCTTTCTTCCAGACATGCTGCGTTCATTTGTACTGACCCTCATCATCGTACTGATCTTTGCCGGACAGGCCGGTTTCGTTATTGCGATTCAAACAGGTCTCACTGAGAGCATGCGAATATTACTGTTCACAACCATTGTCGCATCCATTCTGCTCTCTGTGTTTGGGAACACACTGCAAAACAAACTGGATGCACTGGCGTTCTCTCGCATGCCGTCTGTTCGGGAGGCGCGAGCGCGCCTGATAACTGAGTCGACGATTCTGTCCAGAAAAGACGCGGGAATCAATTTATCCGCATTGAGCGAAGAAGAGCGATCTCGTCTTACTCGACGAGCATTAAGTCATTTTGGCGATCTGACGCGACTGGCATCCAGCCCGTTGACTCAACTCCCTGTCATCGAAAGCAGGTTGAAATCGCGCAATATACCAGATACCACCCTTGACCGCGCCTCTGAATTGAAATCGCTCCTCACTGAATCGATTATGAAGTTGAAACCGCAAAGTGAAAAGAGATTCGACACAACTGACGAATGGCGATTCTATAACGCATTGTTCTTTCCGTATGTTGCAGGCATACGTCCATACAGTAAAAATCAGGAAAAGGATTTGGTCTCGCATGAGAAGGAGGCAATAGATTGGTTTCGGTCTTTCGTGCCTGAACGCACACTGCATAACTGGCAGAATGCAGGCGCGAAATTGATCGCGAAGGATTTGTGGGAGAGTAATTTCTAATGTCATTGCGAGCCCTGCTGGGCGAAGCAACACCTGCACTGCACCAGGTGCAAGTGTCTCCCCGTTAAGTTGGAGATTGCTTCGTCGTCGCTTGGTCTCGATACGCCCTTCGCAACGAACGCTCAGGGCTACTCGACCAACAGCTCCTTCTCGCAATGACGGTGGGAAGTGAACTGGCAGTAGATGGCAGTGTTTTTCGTGGTAATGGCAGTCTCTTATGCGTATCATGGGGTCAAATCAAAACACAAAAGGAGACTCTCATGTCAACAACCAATTCATCTTTTCTCAGAAATGCGTTGTATGGAAATAGTGCCTTCTCGTTCCTCAGCGGACTCGCGAGTGTGTTCTTCTCAAAAGCTATCGCGAACTTCCTAGGTTTATCCGCTTCGTGGATCATCCTTGTGCTGGGTATCGGGTTGATCCTTTATGGCTGGCAAATATATGCAGCCGCGACCGCGAATCCCCTCAAAACAAATGTTGCAACATTCGCCGTTTATGCTGATCTTGCCTGGGTGATTGGAAGCGTACTGTTAATCTTTGCAAATCTCGTTGACTTCACCACTGCGGGCAAATGGGGAATCGCTATTGTCGCCGATATCGTATTGGTATTTGCAATCCTGCAGTTCGTAGGGTTGCGGAGATTGAATAATCGAGCCTGATTCGACGCGAAACCCCACTCAAGGATTCAGCCGCGTAAATATCATTCGTGGCTGAATCTCATGGATTGAAGAGATGATGCACAAGATAATTATCACCAATACTGTCGTGTTCATCGCTATCTCAGCCATTGCAGAACTCTTGTTTCCGTCGAAACTGCTGGCGTTTGTTGGCATCACCAGCAATCTACAAACAGCTTTCCTCCTCCGTACGACTGCGGTCGCTTTGGTCGCCTTCCTCCCCAGCCTCTGGACTGCACGCAATATTCCCGACTCGGCAAGTTCACGAAGCGCGTTATTCGGTGTTGCAACTTATATATTCCTCAGCAGCGCGGTTGATTTTCAAGCCTTTACACAAGGAATTGTTAATTCGATGCCAGTGCTGAGCATTATGTTTAGAGTTATATTGGGAATGATCATACTTTGGCTCCTGTTGCGGAGCACTGCCAATACTTACCGCAGATGAACGCGATAAAAAGGATGCAGATCAATAAGTGACTTACACAGCGTAAATCACTTTCATCTCTTTCATCCGTGGTCAAAATAATTCAATAGGCTGTCTGCCCGCAAATCCCGCTTCGACTTCGTGCCAGTAGGCGATGTCATCTTCTCCATATTGCCAACACAAATAAACTTCACGACCATCCTTCAATGCAGAAAAATCCAACAAGCCTGTGTTGATGTCTTTAATTTGCGCGCCTGTACCTTGAATTTGATGGATGAGTTCATCGAGTCGGTCAAAGCTTTTGACCATTCTGCTCAGGGTTGGATTCCCGCCATTGCCCGCCGATCTTTCCATTACGCTCCAGATCTCAGGCTGGTTTGCAAGGATTTCATTTCGGATGGATTGAACCTCACCCATCAATGGACGGATGATTTCCAACGCAGTATTGGCTTCTTGAAGGGTAAAGTATTGGGGCATAAGTTCCTCTTGATGAGCAAAAGTATACACCAATAAAAAAGGACGACCATTTGGTCATCCTCAATTGTATAAATTTACAATTCCTCAGTGCTCATTTTCGTTGCCCATTTTCATTCAAGATTTCACGAATATGTTTTACTAACAACTCGCTTAAGGGTAAAGCCAACTCCGTGTTTCCCTCTCCTGAAATAACAGTGGAAACATACCATCGTTCCTGCCCTAATGGGTCAATCAGGAAAACGCCCGGCGTATGCATGATCGAATTTCCATCAGGGCTGGGTGCAGCCGAAACCCCATAGTCCTTCCAAACAGGCTCGAGGGAATCGCGGCTTCCTGTCAGAAAATGCCAATCTGGAATCTCATCAAGATGCCATGCGCGAGTCGTTTCCAATACATCCGCAACCTCACTCACTTCGACGTTCACGTTGACACCCAAAAAGACAACTTGCTTTGTTTCATTTTGATCAAATTGTCTGTATACTTCTCGGAAATGCACGGCGGTTAACGGACATGTATCCTGACACTTGGAATCCATAAAGGTAAGGACGACCACTTTCCCTCGGAAGTCCGAGAGACTTATTACAGAACCATTCTGATCTGTAAGATGAAAATCTGGTGCCTCACCGCTGAGTTCAGTTCCTTCATAAGTCTGAGTGTTGTCTAACGATGATAGGGAGAAGTAGATCAATGCACCTACAATGACAGCCAACGCAAGAATAAGCCAAATCCATTTATTTTTCATTCTTCAAAGCCTTTCGTAAGCGTAGACTCACTGCCACGAACTATATCAGCGAATGAGTCATTGATGTAGGGATAGGCAAATCCAACCAGAGCGATCCCAAACAGAATACCAGTGATCAAACGCATCCATGAATTGAATGAGCCAAGCGCGTCACCCTGATAAAAAGCTGTTGAAAGAGCATTGTTTGTAAGAATTTGCAACCAGCTATTTGTGTCGCGAAAGCCCTGCCCTATGCCTTCCAGATCGCTGATCATATGCGTGCCGCCATCAATGACCATCGGCAAAAGCAGCATGGCAAAAGTCCAAAACGAGATAGGCCTCTGATACTTCCGAACGAATCCATATAATAGACCGCCAAATAAAATACTGGTATACATCGAGACCATTCGATCTGACCATGCCACTTTCCAGCCCATTTCGGGATTGCCAATGAACTGACGCAGGGTAAACGGGTCAGTGGTCGTTTGCCATGCGGTTTGAATTTCAGCCAGCGAATACATGGCTTGCCTGCCAAAAAGAAAATACGACCTTTCTGGCAATTGATGACACTGGAAAGAGTAAAGGAAATATACTACCTTTGCCGCACTGCTCCAGCCTAAATTCATAAAAACTGGGGCAAGCCACGGCAGTCCAACCCATAGGGCAATCAGCAAGTTTACAAACAACAACCAGTGGCGCGCAAGCCCAAGCATAGGGTGCTTCATTCGACGCTCACTTATCCGACCACGAGAGGCCGCCATCGCGGCTCGCAAAGACTTCGCCTTGATCATTGACTGCAATAATATGATCTGGGTCAAGCGGGCTGACAGCGATTGCAAGGATTGTGCTTTTCAAGCCTGCGAATGACCAAGTCTGACCGCCATCATCTGACACAAATAACCCCGCCTGGTCGCTGAGCGTGGAAACATATAACCGTTCGCTGACTGGAGAATAAACCACAGCAATTGCACCACTATCGGGAATGTCGCTGACTCTGGTCCAGGTCTGCCCGCCATCCGCGCTGCGTAAAA
>JAKEFL010000173.1 GCA_022616105.1 Anaerolineae bacterium
GGTTCCAATTTCGCTGCGACGCAAGAAGATTTAGCGAGGTTGATTGCGCTCATACGGCTGCTTGTCATATCAAATAAACCCTGGGTCCAAGACACTTTTGAAGTAAAACGAAAAGATTTTACTTTTCTTGTTTGTCTTGTTGAGCCGCCAATCAAAAAGTATAAAGCAAAGGGAAAAACCAAAAGAATGGGTTACAGAGAAATTGCCTATATAGTATTAGCCGAGGCCGACAGACCTTTACCGTGGAGAGAAATTGAAGAAAGAGCCCGTAAACTAAATAAGAAAGAGAGATTTAAAGCAAGTTCGCTTTATAGCGCATTAATTTCGCACAAGAATCTTTTTATTAGCGACGGGCAGGGAACGTACAAATTAGTGAAATTGGATGAAGGAGGACGAGAGCGGGAAGAACGGTCCCTGGCCCAAGCGGGTCATGGAACAGGTGATGGAATCCAATATCCTGGATTTTTCCGCATGGAAAGCTGATAGCAAGTTCGGAAGTATATTCAATAAATTGATCGATGGGCTGGAGTTGTTTTATAAGGGTGATAAACCCCCTTCCCGGCCTTCCCCCAAATCGACAAACAGATTTGGGGGAAGGAGAATGTGATGTATTTATGGAAACTCTAATTCCTGTCCAACTTGAAATTGCTCCTCCCCCAATTGTGATCGTCAATTGGGGGGCTGCGAAGCGTGCCCGAAGGGCAAATGGGAGGGGGTATGAAGCGTAAACGCACTACCCCCAAAATCTTTCGACGCGCAAAAGAACTACGGCGCAAGATGACACCGATTGAAATCAAACTCTGGGGACACTTGCGCGCCCATCGTATGAACGGCGTCCACTTTCGCAACCCCACCCGCCCTATCGGGCACCCTCCCCAAATACGACAAGAGGATTTTCAATATGTATAGTTTTCATGTCGTATTTGGGGAGGGAAGGGTGGGGTAGAATATTCCAATGCCTGCAAAACGGACGACACCAAAGGGATACAAACGTGCACGCGAACTACGGAAAGTGGGAGTGGCTAATGTTGTGGGCTTGTCCAAAGATTTAACCACTGAACGCACAGAGAACACGGAGAAAAGCCTTTAAACAATCTCTGTGAACTCTGTGATGGAGGATGTTAGCCCACCCTTTTAGCCACTCCGCGGAAAGTGCCTACACCTGCTGAAATAAAATTATGGTCACGCTTGCGCGGGGGCAGACTTAATGGTGTTAAGTTTAGAAGGCAGCATGCGATTGGAGAATAGACTTTATCCGTAATAAGAGGCGAGACCATTTTGGGGACGCAGATGAACGCTGATTTCGCTGATTTAAAAAGAAATATCTGCGTTTGTCAGCGTGAATCAGCGTCCCGAATTTATTTCGGATATTGTCTAATATGTCCCTGATTTCTGCGCGATAAAACCCAGGCTGATCATCGAACTAGATGGACTCCCTTCGGTCGCAACATTTGGAGCAGGGAGAATACGACAATGAGCGCACAGCATTTTTCAAATTGAAAGGCTATCGCGTCCTGCGCTTCTGGAACAACGATGTTTTGAATGATATGGATTCGGTTTTGAAAGTCATTTTGCAGACGTTGAATGAGAAAGGTGCAGTAGAGTAATTATTTATCCAGCGTTTTCGATTTTGATAAAGGCGGTTACACTTTGAATCTTGCCCGATGACACTTGTGATTTGGATTCCATTTTAAAAGGATAAATAGATCGCTGCCGAACTCTACCGCTTACAATTTATTAGAGGCTTGTCGAGAAAAGGGTTGTCCCATTTGCAGGTTGGAACAGCGCAGTGTGGAACGTTATCTGGATCGACATTTCTATGAAAATGTCAACTCTTCTGCATGGCGTGACTCGCTGCGTGCCAGTTTGGGTTTCTGCCATGAGCACGCCTGGCTGGCGGTGAACGGACGCCTGGGCGATGCCCTGGGATTTTCAATTATTTACCGCGATATCGTTAACTCTGTTCTTAAACAGTTGAGTAATAACAACGGTCCAGCACATACTTCACGGCGATGGACAGCATCCCTCCGACAGATCCCTGAACAAGTGCGGAATATGATCGAGAAAATGCTTACTGCGCTCACGCCTCGCAAGCGCTGTCCGGTTTGTGAGCATCGGGATGAAACGACACGAACTGTTCTGTCCGTTTTGGTGGATGAATTGGAAAATCCACAAATGACCAATGCCTTGGAGGCTTCAGAGGGTCTCTGTCTGCCACACTTGAGGCTGGCACTGGAAAACATGTAAAGGAGTCCTCTGTTTGCGAAAAACTCCTCATCATACAGCGTGAAAAGCTTGAGAGCTTGAGCGCCGAACTAGAGGAGTTCATCCGCAAGAATGATTATCAAGCAATCAAAGAGGGCTTTGGCAAGGAAAGCGATGCCTGGCTGCGGGCAGTCAGCATGATCGCTGGAAGTAGGAAAGAGAGATAAATCAAGGCGACTTCTTGACCTCATGCTACAATATGCATCACACTCTTCAAAAAAATTAGTAAATTAAATAATGAGACAAGCAGTAAAATAGATAGACACGCTGTTTATCAAGAAGGAGGAACAAAATGCCAGTTCAGCTCCAACCTGAAACGCAAGACCTGGTGGATACGCTTTTGTATTCCAACGACAATGACAAACGCAATGAGGCGCTCCAGAAAATCGCGGCTCTGCCAGATAAGGACCAGGTTGAAACATATATACTGGAGCAGCTTGATTCTGCCACGGAGCGCTGGCCGCGAACATGGTCACTTTCGGCGCTAGCCGGGATCGGCTCAGCCAATGGAACGAAAAAAGTCCTTGATCATACGTTCAACCCGCCAGAATCCGATGCCTGGGCACGGCACTTTGCGCTGATCAACGCGGCTAACTTTGTTCCATTCCCAATCGATCAAATTGAGAAGGCAACGAAGGATACCGATGTTCTCCCGAAGGCTACCGCGTTCCGGTTGCTTTTGGCAAACGGGCACGACAAGTATGCAGACGAACTCCTGAAGATGCTTTGGGATGAGAGCGTCCCTGATTCAACCTGGGCTGCCGCGCGAGCCCTGCGGAATCGCACCGATATGAAAATGAAGCCGCTGCGCAATCATATCGAGGGCCAGTTCATCGAGCCCCTGACAAAGATCGCTGCAGATCCATATATTTACCTGGATACACGTTGGGAGGCGATTCAGGCTTTGACTTCGTTCGGCTCTCGCAAGAGTGAAGTAGCAAGCTTATTAGGTGATCTTCTCGTCGAGGATAAAGACCCTACTCTTCGTCGTTTCTATCTCGAAGCCCTGACGAAACTCAATCAGCCGAACGAATCGCAAGCTGCCCTGTTGGAAGCCGTCGAAGATGCGGATGCCCAGATTCGGCTGGACGCTGCCAACACACTCAAGGCAATGATTGGCGCCGAAAAGAGCATCCAATTACTCTTGCCCAGTGCCCTGGCACGTGAAAAGAATACCGCGTTTCTTGTAGACGCTCTGCGTCATATTGATTCAGACCTTGCGGCAAAAGCAATTCGGGATGCGCTGAGCAATCCCGATACGAAAGTCAGCTCTCGTGCGAATCAACTCCTCACCGAGTTAGGCGGGCAGGCCGCGGCTCAGATTTTGATGAGCGAACGCGCCAAAGCACTTGAAAACTACACTCACATTCTCAATGATGCAGATAAAGACGTGCGAGATCATTTTAAAGAATTAATGTCGCAGGCCAAGTTTGCCTTCTGGCTTAGCCTGGGTATGCATATCATCGTTTTTATGATTGGTGTATGGGTACTCATTGTCAGCCTGTCTATGGCATTAAACGGCGGCCTAAACGCGCTCTCAACCTGGATCGGCGTCGGCGGGGTGGGAGCCAGCGCGCTTGTGATTCTGATCAGCGCGTTTTATCGTAGTCCCCTGCGCAACGTCCGCGATTCGCTGAATGCGTTAATGCAAGTAGATGTGGTTTTTCTCGGTTACGTGCGGCAGATCAATCAAATTGATGCGACATTCAAGCATATGTTCCTGGATGCAAGGGATTTTGGTACACAACAAATGAAAACCACTGTGGCAGAGATCCAATCGTCGGTTAGAGAAATCCTTGAAGAAATCCAGAAACACATCCAGAGCAAATAAGTCATATATGTTCGTCATGCCCAAACATCCGATTGCAATGCATGCCTTGCCAGGCTGGCATGGATACTCAACGAGCAGTGTTGAATGGCGAACCAAGAACAACTAAGAATTTTGAAACAAGGTGTTGAACTTTGGAACAAGTGGCGGGAAGAGAGCGGCACTGTAAAAGTTGACCTAAGCGGCGCCGATCTCAGCAGCATGCACCTTAGTAGAATTGATCTCAGAGATGCTCGTCTCACACGGGTGGATTTTCGAGAGTCGAATCTTAAGGGAGCGCGTCTCACGCTGGCAAATCTCAGCCGGGCGGCATTAATCGGTACTTCGCTCAATCGAGCCAATCTCAAGGAAACCCGGCTATCGCATGCCATTATCACGAATGCCGATTTACGCGATGCCGATCTTTCCAGTGCTTATCTCCATAAAACTGTCCTGGCAATGACCGATCTCACGGGCGCATATCTTTATAAAGCCCATTTCAGCGAGGCATATCTCAACGGATCAAAATTCACGAATGCGGCATTTGCAGATACGACTTTGGGAGCCTCGGATCTCAGCCTTGCCATTGATCTTGAAGAAACGAATCATCACGGTCCTTCCACGATAGGAATAGATACAATTCATAAATCCAAAGGGAAAATCCCCGAAGAGTTTCTGCGCGGCTGCGGCTTGAGCGATGCAGATATCGAATATGCGAAATTATCGAACCCAGATTTTAGTAATGAAGATGTTAATAAGATTCTTTACAAGGTATATGAATTACGGGCAAACCAGGCTGTTCAGATTTCTCCGCTTTTCATCTCATACAGTCATGCGGATGGTGTGTTTGTAGATAAACTCGAAAGGCATCTGAATAAGAACGGAATCCGATTCTGGCGCGATGTACATGATATGAAATCGGGAAGAATAGAAACCCAAATTGATCGCGCGATTCGCCAAAACCCAACTGTGTTGTTGATTCTCTCTGAACATTCGCTCAAAAGCGATTGGGTGGAGCATGAAGTCCGCACGGCGCGGGAATTAGAAAAAGAAATGGAGCGAGATGCTTTGTGTCCTGTTGCCTTGGATGATAGCTGGAAGAACAGTCTGTGGCCCAAGCGGGTCATGGAACAGGTGATGGAATATAACATCCTTGATTTTTCCGCATGGAAGGATGATAGTAAGTTCGGAAACACATTCAATAAATTGATTGATGGGTTGGGATTGTTTTATAAAGGATAAAGACCCCACCCGCCCTATCGGGCACCCTCCCCAAATACGACGTGGAAACTATATATACATATTGAGAATTCTATTGTCGTATTTGGGGAGGGAAGGGGTGGGGTAGAATATTCAAATGCCAGCAAAACGAACGACACCAAAGGGATACAAACGTGCACGCGAACTACGGAAAGTGCCTACACCTGCTGAAATAAAATTATGGGCACATTTACGTGGAGGTAAACTTAATGGTATTAAGTTTAGACGCCAGCATGCGATTGGAGAATACGTCCCTGATTTCTGCGCGATAAAACCCAAGCTGATCATCGAATTAGACGGCAGTCAACATTTGGAGCAGGGAGAATACGACAATGAGCGCACAGCATTTTTCAAATCAAAAGGCTATCGAGTCCTGCGCTTTTGGAACAATGATGTATTGAATAATATTGATGCAGTTCTCGAAGTTATTGGGAATACATTGAATGAATAATTATGAGATAAGTTTTGGAGTAATCTAAAATGACAAAAAAGATACATACTATAAAAGGTTCCGTAGAAATTGATTCATTGGGTCTGATCCTTCCCCATGAACATCTTTTTACAGACCTGCGAGGACCTCTCGTCGTTGGATACGCCCAGGCTGAACCGGAGGGAGTGGTATGGGTGGTCGGACCATTTCTGGCTGACGCGTTTGCGGCCGGTGCAACAGCCTTGGTCGAATGTTCGACGGTAGGAGTAGGACGTAACATCAGCATTTTGCAAAACCTGGCTGAAGTTTCACCCATCCATATTATCGCGCCGACCGGGGTATACAGGGATGCCTTTATCCCTCCATGGCTTCGTGAAATCAACGAGGCTGACCTGGCAAAACTTTGGATAGATGAACTAACAGAAGGCATCGAAGGGACTTCCATCCGTGCAGGTTTCATCAAGCTGGCGATGAGCGATGACGGTCCCACGGCGCTGGAAATTCGAAATCTGAGAGCTGCGGTGAAGGCAAGTCAGATAACCGGTGCAGTGATCGCCAGTCATACAATTGGAGGAAGAGTAACCAATGAAGAAATGGATGTTCTGGAAGAGGCGGGGCTTGACCTGCATCGCTTCATCTGGATCCATGCCCAGACGGAGTCTAATATTGACGTGTTGAAAGAGGCTGCACAGCGCGGGGCATTTGTGGAACTTGATTCAGTCGGGGCTCCGCACCAATCACAGAAGGATCTTATTGAGACCGTAGTGGCATTGATTGAAGCTGGTTATATTGATCAAATTTTGCTCTCTCACGATGCAGGCTGGTACAATCCCGCAAACTCAGACGGATTACCCAACGAAGGGTTTCGCGGCTACACGGCGCTGACAAAGGAATTTCTCCCGGCACTATCTGCCCGAGGGATAAGCGAAGAACTGGTGCGGCATATCACAGTCCATAACCCGGCTCGCGCTTTTGCTTTCTAGGCTTTATCGTCCAAAACAAAGTAAACAGCATCTGCGGGCACTGCCTCTCCAGAGGAGAGATTACCATTAGTCTCACTAGGGGATAATCCCCATTTCAGTTTTAGTTGTTTCATTGTACATTTTTATACATGAACACAATCGAGATGATTCAGTTGACAAAAGTACCTGACCCCATTATCGAAGTTAAATAAAATGCCCCGTCAGAGTGAGGGGGGCACCCTGAGCGGAGCAACGTTATTTTGACACAGATGTTTATTTTTGGCAAGGGCAGGAATGTTAAAAAAGGTAGGGATTAACTCTACCTCACATATACGGGAGATTCCCATCTGATTAAGGGAGTGGATAATTTCGTGGGCTTAGCCACAGAGACCACTGAGACCTCGGAGAATTTTCTCAAAGAACTCTGTGCGCTTGCGCAGTCTGTGGCAAATAATTTTTAGCCCATCCGATTAGCCGCTCTCCTGATTAAACACACTACAAAATAAATAAAATTAGTCGTATAATCCACCCATTCCACTGAACATAATAGATATGTCCCCGCTACACCTGTAAGCGACCATCTCTAGAGAATGCGATTTGTGCGGGAGGTTATGAAGTAATTTCTCTGTCCATACTCGGTATATCCAGTTAAAGGAAATTGCTGCATGGCAAAAGCTGAAGCACCGCGAATGAAGGGAATCGTGGTGCAAAGAGAGACATCCGCACCACCAGAAGTGAACATAAAAAGTTATGTGGATCTTCTGTGGGTCGTTGGAGCAGGCGTAGTTGGTGTCAGCCTGTTGTGTGTCGCTGCCGGTATAGCGCTGGCAAATCCCGCATCTGCAGCTTTGCAGCCTCAGAGCATTATACAGATCGCGATTGCCAATGTGAACACTGCTGCCGCACTAACGATGGAGGCATTCCCTCAAAACTTGATCACCCCTACGGTCATTCCTTCCAATACACTTGCGTCCAATGCCATTTCATTCTCTCCTACTGTCACGGCCTTACCACCAACGATCACAGCATCTGCAACTTTCATCCCACTGACAAGTACACGCCGACCAGGGCAAGGATCCAATTCCAATCCGAATCCCTCTAGTACGCCGACACAGGCGCCTACTGAGACCAGTTCGCCTCTTCCCCCACCGACTCTAACAGCAGTGCCTACTCAGACCAGCTCCCCTGTCCCTCCCCCGACAATTACAGATACACCCAAGCCTACCAAGACACCAAAACCAACCAGAACTCGTACACCTATTCCTCCGCCAACCGACACATTAGTGCCACCGACAGACACATTAGCGCCTCCGCCAACAGATACAGCCGCACCTCCGCCAACAGACACATCCACACCTCCGCCGACAGACACATCCGCACCTCCGCCGACGGACACTGCAGCACCCGCCGCAACGGATACTCCATCTGGACCGTGAACAGATGCAGCATAAAAAGTCTCCACATTCATTTTGAATGCGGGGACTTTACTTATTGTATATATTGTGCAAATACTGTTTCGAACTCTTCCTCTGTTGTATATCCCACCCATTTTTGCAGAAGATTCCCATTTGCATCGAGAAGGTAAATCTCTGGCTGATAATAAAACCCGAGTGTGCGTTGAAAATCAAAAGTGTTCGGGTCGTCTGCATCAAGATAAGTAAATTTGATCTTTCCATAATATTTTGCTTCGAGCCCATGAACCATGGGCGCCATCGCGCGGCAGGTACTTCAGGTAAAGCGGAAAAACTCAACAAAATGCAGTTGGCCTGTTGCAAGACTGACAGTCGTTGGATCAGTGGCATGGAGGTCGGGTCCACGTGAGGTGGCAACAGGAAGCGTATCCACAAGCGGGGTAGCAGTCAATTCTACAGGAGTCTGCGCGGCGGCTTCCAGCGTAGGTGAAGGAGCATCCACCAGAGGTGTGGTGACTGCTTCAACAGCAACGGTCACAGAAGGCTGCGCGGCAGGTTCGGTGGCGGCTGGAGCACAGGCAGATACCAATAAAACGGCGAGCAAAATTGAGGTCAGATAGAGGCGGATTTTCATATTCATATATCCTTGAAACGTTATAACAGAAAATCCTTACAGAAAAATTAACAAAACGCACGCCTCGTCTGCGTTCAACTGAAGAACTCAGTCTCACTTCGCTCAGCGCGAGGTAGTGTCATCTTTGACTGTTATAAAATCCTACGCTATACTGTATTTAGTTCGTTAGTTACTTGGCTGGATAGTTGCATAGTTTCGTAAAAGCAGCTATGCACTATCGAACTACAGAACTACCTAACCATTAAACTACTCAACTATTCAACTAAATTTACAGGAGGAAGAATGGCAGATTTTAAGCTCACGTACGGAACCATGTTCAACCCGCCCGAGGATTTGCATACGGGCTTCGATAAGGCTGTTACACAGCTCAAGGGGAACCTCGGAAAAGAATATGGGATGATCATAGATGGCAAAGATATGTTCGCAGATGAAAAGTTCGAAGACTACTCACCCGTAAACACGGAATGGATGCTGGCGCGGATGCAGAAGGGCAATGCAACCCATGCAAACATGGCAATTGCAGCAGCCCGCAAAGCCTTCCCGGCATGGAGTCATACACCGTGGAAGGAAAGAGTCCGCCTGGTGCGCAAAGCGTCTGCGCTTATCGAACAACGCATTTTTGCACTCGGCGCGGCAATGGCACTTGAGGTCGGCAAGAACCGCATGGAGTCGCTTGGCGATGTGCAGGAGACTGCTGATCTGATGTATTACTCGGCGCAAATGATGGAGGAGAACGATGGTTTCATCAAAGCCATGGGCAAAGATCCGCTCACCGGATACGACTCGACCAATACCTCTGTGCTGCGTCCGTATGGCGTCTGGCTGATCGTCAGCCCGTTCAACTTTCCATTTGCTTTGACCGGTGGACCCACCGGCGCGGCGCTCGTTGCGGGAAACACAGTCGTCATCAAGCCTGCCTCTGATACCGCCTGGATCGTCCGACTCTACGCTGAATGTTTGCGCGACGCGGGCATCCCGGAGGGCGTCTTCAACTTTGTAACGGGTCCCGGCTCCACACTCGGACAGGCGCTCGTTGACAATCGCGATGTGGATGGCGCGACCTTTACCGGTTCCTTCGATGTGGGTATGAAGTTGTACCGCGATTTTGCGCAACGCAACTACATTCGCCCGATCATTCTTGAACTCGGCGGAAAGAATCCTGCCATCGTTTCACGCAATGCGAACCTCGAAGACGCGGCGACCGGCATTTATCGCTCTGCCTTTGGCTTGCAGGGACAAAAGTGTTCAGCTGCTTCACGGGTGATCGTGGAAGAGCCTGTCTATGACGAACTGGTTTCCCGGCTAAAAGAGATTACAAATAAACTCGTCATTGGCGACCCAACCGAACGCAGTACATATCTCGGACCAGTCATCAACCAGGGTTCATATAATGACTTCAAAAACTACACAGAAGAGATCAATCAGGCAGGCGGCAAGTTCCTGACCGGTGGGCATGTGAAGACAGGTGGTATTTATGATAAAGGCTACTTCGTTGAACCGACCTTTGTCACTGACCTGCCTTTCGAGCATCGCCTCTGGCAGCATGAAATGTTCCTGCCGATCAGCACGATTGGCAAGGTACAAAATCTCGATGAAGCCATACAGATCGCCAACAATGTGAATTATGGACTCACCGCTGGCTTCTACGGTTCTCCTTCCGAGACCGAATGGTTCTTCGATAATATCGAAGCAGGTGTCACCTATGCCAATCGCCCACAAGGCGCGACGACCGGCGCATGGCCCGGCTTCCAACCTTTCGGTGGATGGAAAGGCTCAGGCGCAAGCGGCAAGAATGGCGGCGGATATTATTATGTACAACTCTACATGCACGAGCAGATACGCACACTCGTCAAGCCTGCCGCGGCAAGCGCGGCAAAATCGAATGGCAAGGCAGCAGCCATGAGAACGCCGCCGAAGAAATTGCCCAAAGGCAAAGGAAAACCACCAAAGAAGAAACCGCCTGTAAAGAAGAAGGCTGTGAAAAAAGCCGTCAAAAAGATCGCTAAGAAGGCTACAACGAAAGCCGCAAAAAATCGGCGCGCCGTAAATAGCCATCTACGCGTCACCTCCTCGAATCAGATTGATTGAAGGCAGGATAACGCTCAACGCCAAGACGCGAAGGCGCAAAGGTCTTTGAATTTCCTGGCGTCTTCGCGGCTTCCCTGGCACCACCCGCCAGGACAGTTGTGCGTTAAGAATCTTTGACAAGGACTCTAACGTCATGCCCTGGGACCCAACTCAATATCACAAATTTCAGGCTGAACGTTCCGCGCCGTTCTTTGATCTGCTGGCGCTGATTGAAGTCCGTACGAATCTCAAAGTCGTTGACCTCGGATGCGGTACCGGTGAATTGACTCGCCATCTCGCGGACGCGCTCCCGAACAGCAACGTGACAGGGATTGATAACTCTCCGCAAATGCTGGATGCTGCGCGAGCCGCTTCGCTCTCAAGCCCCGGCCCTTCGACCCTCCCTTCGGTCGTCAGGACAAGCCTGCGCTTTGAACAAGGAGATCAATCCCAACTGACGGGCGAATGGGATCTCATCTTCAGCAACGCCGCGCTGCAGTGGAGCGAAAACCATTCAGAGTTGATTCCATATCTTTATCAGAGGCTGACTCCGGGTGGTCAGATCGCTGTGCAGGTCCCGTCTAATCATAATCACATTTCGCATCAGATCTATCGAGAGACTGCAAGCGAAGAGATGTTCAAATTCATATTGAATGGTTTTCAGCGTTATGCACCGGTGCTTTCCATAGATGATTATGCACGCATCTTGTTTAAGAGTGGGGCGGAGAACATCGTTGTATTTGAAAAAGTGTACGCACATATTTTGGAAGATTCAAATGCTGTGGTGGAATGGATCTCGGGCACTGCGCTTGTTCCCTATTTTGAAAGGCTTGGCGAATACAAGGATGAATTCGTGCGCGTGATCCGCGAGAAGATGCGCGCCGCAATGCCTGACAGTCCTGTCTTTTATCCATTTCGCAGAACGTTTTTTTCAGCAAGAAAACCAGGTTGATATGGGCGCACCCCAAGGATACGATCCCAAAGAACTTACCTATCGTTTAGGAACATTCTTCCTGGCGGTGGGTATCGGTCTGCTTGTGTTCTTCGTACTATCTGAATCAGCAGGATCTCCCAATTTTAGCTATTTCTGTTGGGGCGCAATCGTGCTGACGCTTGCCTTTATTTTTCGAGCACAATATAGAAAAGCTGTAAACCCAAGCGGGCGATTCAGCATTCTTAAAAGGCTCATGCCCAAACCCAAAGAAGACAAGGGAAAGAAATAATGAGCAAACTTGTTGCTCTTTCAGAAGCCATCGCGAAATATGTAAACGATGGTGATATAGTCTATGCAGCAGGTTTCACGCATCTTATCCCATTTGCTGCGGGGCACGAAATTATTCGACAAGGCAGGAAGGACCTTACCCTTGCCCGCGCAACGCCCGATCTGATTTACGACATGATGGTTGCAGCAGGATGCGCGCGGAAAGTGATCTTCTCCTATATGGGAAACCCTGGTGTTGGCTCGCTCCGTATTGTGCGCTCCGCGCTGGAACAGGGCAAACTTGAATGGGAGGAATATTCTCACTTCGGTATGATCACGCGTTTGCAGGCTGGCGCGTCGGGCCTGCCATTCCTGCCGATGAACCAGACGGGCGGCACCGATTTGGAAAATGCAAACCCCAACATCAAGCGCATCCCTGACCCTTACGGTGGCAAGGATGTGATTGTCGTCCCGGCATTGAACCCCGATGTGGCGATTGTCCATGTGCAGCGCGCGGATGCAAACGGAAATGCACATTTGTGGGGAATCATTGGCGAACAAAAGGAAGCTGCCTTCGCCGCGAGGAAAGTCATTCTCACAGCTGAGGAAATTGTTGACGAATCCGTGATCCGTTCCGACCCAAACCGCACGATGATCCCTGGCATCGTTGTCAGCGCAGTGTGTCATGTGCCATTTGCATGTCATCCCTCCTACGCGCAGGGATATTATGACCGCGACAATGAGTTTTATCTTGCATGGGACAAGATCAGCGAATCCGCCGACTCGGTCAAGGCATGGATGGATGAATGGGTGTATGGTGTGAAGGATCGTGAAGAATATTGGCACAAACTCGGAGCAAAGACTCATAAGCGACTAGGAGTCAAAGCGCGTTATAGTGAAAAAATCAATTATGGAAATTATTAGAGTCCTGTATCAATCAGCCAGATCCTGAACCACGGAGTCACGGAGACACTGAGAAAACAAATTTAGAACTCCGTGTTTCCGTGTCTCAGTGGTGAAAAATCTTTGTATGATTTGAATCTGACCACTACAATATTAGCGCAGTTTCGTGGAAAGTAAATGAAAACAGCCTTCGTTGAATATGGCGGCACAGGCTTGCCACTCCATTTCCTCCATGCAAATGGCTATCCGTTTTATTGCTACGAACCATTACTTGATCTTTTGCAAACCAATTATCACGTTTTTGGAATGTTACTGCGCCCTTTGTGGGAAGATGCCAAACTGGAAGACGTTAAAGACTGGCACATTTTCTCCGACGACTTGTTACATTTCCTCGCTGACTACAATATTGATCCCGTTATCGGAGTTGGACATTCCATTGGCGCGATTGTCACTCTGCGCGCTGCGTTGCGCGACCCAGGCAAATTCCGAGCATTA
This sequence comes from Anaerolineae bacterium, assembly GCA_022616105.1. Taxonomy (GTDB): domain Bacteria; phylum Chloroflexota; class Anaerolineae; order Anaerolineales; family Villigracilaceae; genus Defluviilinea. The sequence continues at coordinate 13,437 of JAKEFL010000173.1, forward strand.
GTTTTGATCGAGCCTGTTCTCTTCCCGCACGGACGAATGATCTCCTGGAACTTCATCCGTGCGATTGGATTGGGGAATAGATTACATCCTAGAATTTCCGGCGCGTTGAAACGACGACGGACCTTTGACGATTTGGATCTGGTCTTTCGCGGTTATAGAAACCGCGACGTATTTCGATATATGAGCGATGAAAATCTTCGCATCTATGTCGAAGGGATAACACAACCATCTACAAATGGAAGTTATGAACTGGTCTTCTCACCTGAATGGGAAGCGCATATCTATTATACAGGCTTGCGTGATTTCGACATCTGGCGCGATCTTCCAAAACTCGAAGTGCCAACCCTCTTCATCCGCGCGGCGGAAACCGATACGTTCTGGGAGGAAGCCGCGAATCTTATTAAGCGGAAGCAGTCAAAGGCGCGGGTAGAAACCGTGGAGAAATCCACACATCTGCTTCCCCTTGAACATCCGAAAGAAGTCTTTGAGATGATGCAGTCTTTTTTGAGTGAGACCCTAAGGGATTCCAAGTCCCTTAGGGTCTGAATAGGAAATACCATGACACAATATTCCTCCGCCGAATTGATGATCATCAACGCCGCGCGTCTTCTACGCGATGGCGATACTGTTTTTGTAGGAGTCGGGCAGCCCAACCTGGCGTGCAATCTCGCAAAGCGGACTCACGCGCCCAATCTAGTCATGATCTACGAAGCGGGCGTGATCGGCGCAGAGCCTGCGCGTCTGCCGTTATCCATTGGGGATCCAACATTAGTGAGCGGCGCGCTTTCGGTGGTGAGCATGTATGATATCTTTTCAAATTACCTCCAGCGCGGCAACGTGGACGTAGGCTTTATGGGCGGCGCGCAGATCGATAAATATGGCAACATCAACGCGACCGTGATCGGCGGCTATGACCATCCCAAAGTGCGCCTGCCTGGTTCCGGCGGCTCGCAGGAGATCGCCGCTTGGGCGAATCGCTGCTACATTATGACACCGCATCAAAAGCGTCGCTTCCCGGAAAAGGTTGAGTTTATGACCTCAGCAGGTTTTATCTCAGGCAAAGGTGACCGCGAGAAAGCCGGCCTGCGCGGCGGAGGGATGCTGGCTGTCGTGACTGATATTGGACTCCTGGAACCTGACGAAACAGGCGAGATGACTCTCACCGCTTTGCACCCAGGAAAAACTGTTGAGCAGGCAAAAGAAAACACAGGCTGGGATCTAAAAGTTGCTTCTCAATTGCGAACCACAGATCTTGTCAGTGAAAACGAGTTGAGAATTTTGCGCGAAGAACTTGACCCAACAGGGATTTATCTCAAAGGCGGCGGTGGTTGAAACGTTTCCCAAATTGCTCCAGCCGCCGTCCCCGGCGGCGAGGTTAATCCTGAATGAATGTGTCAAAGAGACGCCGCTGAAAACGTATTTTTGATTGGATACTTAAGTTGAAGCGTTCTGTTGTAATTATTTCTTTCCTCCTATGGACAGGCATAATACTCGCCGCGTATTATGTCGTTCAAAAGCCAACCTTGCTCAATGCAGTTGCAGGTCTGGCTGACACATTATGGACTCTCTTTATCTCCTCGCTTCTCCTTTTCAATTCCTATGGCATCGGTATAAGAGCTCTGAACTTTCTGGGGTTGAAATCAATTGACGCAGTCGATCATTTTCTATTAAGCTGTGGCATCGGGTTGGGGATCTTAGGCTTGCTCGGTTTGGGATTTTCTGCCGCACAGATTACAAGAATACAAATCCTTACCGGCATTCAACTGGGACTAACGTCCTTTTTGATTCTCAGCAACGTCCCGGTTGAATTGAAAAATGATCTCAAAGCTCTTGCTGCAAATCTGAATCTTTCATTCAGTCAATACAGTCTCTTTACAAAAGTTGTGGTCATCCTTCCATTTGTTTTTTCTTTTCTCTTAACGCTTGTCCCACCGTTCGAAGCCTTCGACGTATTACTCTATCACCTTGCCCAGCCTGCCAGGATATTACAGGATGGCGGCTTGCGCGCCATGGATGTGGCTCCGCAATTCTGGTTCCCCAACCTCACTGAAAATATTTACCTGTGGACGCTCGGCATGGGCAGTGAACGCGCCGCGCAAATCATTCATCTTTCGTGGGCGATTCTCTCTGCTCTTTTGCTCTGGCATTGGGCCGTCAGAATATGGGGCATGGAGATTGGTCGAAAAACATTGTTGTTGCTTGCTGCGATCCCATCCCTGCCACTATTGGCATCCTGGGCATACGCCGATATGGCACTCGTCTTTTATGCAACTGCCATGCTTTACACATTGACGTTTTTTGAATCGACGAAATCATCTGGCTGGCTTCGCCTTGCAGGGATCATGGCAGGGTTTGCCATGGCAGTCAAATACACTTCATTCACCGTCCCGTTAACCGGCGGATTATTGATCCTTCTCTGGCGAAGAAAATCTTTCTCACAAGCACTGACCTATGCTGCACATTTCAGCCTCATCGCGTTGATCATCGTAAGCGCCTGGTATGCACGCAATGCCATCGTGATGGGCAATCCGTTTTATCCGTTTGTCTTCGGCGGCCGCTATTGGGATTCCTTCCGCGCAGAATGGTACGCGGGCGCAGGGACTGGCATCGGCTGGGATGTGCTGCAAATCGTTTCGCTTCCATTGACTGCTGTCCTGGGGTATCGCGATCAGAACTTTTTTGACGGAAGGATCGGTCCCCTCTTCCTCATCCTGGCTCCATTTACCTTGTGGATTTTACTCTCACGCCCGCGTCAAGACTCAGACGGCGGCCTGTCTCTGCAAGCGATTGGCATTTTCTCCGCTTTGAGCTTCGCCGCGTGGACGCTGGGCGTGATCAATTCATTAAGCTTATGGCAGACTCGTCTTCTCTTCCCTGCGCTAATCCCATTTGCCATACCCACCGCATTGGCCTGGCACATGCTCAAACAGTTTGACACGTCCAGGCTGAAGATCAGTTTTCTCGTCAACGCAATGATCGTTATCGTTATCACATTGACGATCTTCGACAACGCGATGCTTGTCCTGGGGCGGAATCCACTGGTTGTGGCGTTCGGATTACAAAGCCGGGAAGGATATATTGCACGGATCAATCCATCCTACGCCGCGCTGATGCAGGTCATGGACGAATTGCCGGCAGATGCACATGTATATAGTTTATTGGAGCCGCGCTCATACGGCCTGCCGCGCCGGACCCATCCAGACGCCGTTAACTTTAACTTCGCGCATGATCTGCATCTTTATAAAACACCCTCAGACATTATCCAGCATTGGAAAATGGAAGGCTATACTCATGTCATTGTTTACGAAAGAGGCATCAAGCTGGAAGCTGAAAACCCCTCCAACGTACTGACCCTCACCAGGCAGGCAGCCTTGCGCGAAACCCTTGAGAGATTGGAATTGATTAACCAAACGCCTGATAAAGTGTATACAATATATCGAATCCCTTAACCCCTCGCGCTGAGTGCTACGCAATCGAAGCGCGAATACTTATCAAACTTAAAATTACTCTGAAACTTGTCCTTCGACTATGGGCTTCGCAACGCTTGTCCTGAGCCGCGTCGAAGGGATCGTTCAGCCCTCCGCTCACATCGTCCCGACGATTTTCGGGAGGACGAAACCAAACGTCAGCGAGGAGCGCAGACGAAGCGCATGTTTCCAAGGAGCATCACATGTCCGAAATCACACCTACCCAAGAACGCTCCATTCTTGAGCGCATATTTATTTCCCCTGATGAGCCGCGATTACGCGCGGGCTGGCGGTTGTTAATTCAAACCATACTGTTCTTTCTGTTCGGGACAATCGTAGTTGTCCTAGCTGCCTCTCTCGGCCTGGATGTTGGGTCTCTCATTTTCGGAAACGTGCTCAACTTCATTGCCACCACTGGTTCTATATATATCGCCCGCCGCTGGCTGGACAAAATGTCTTTTGAAAGCCTCGGCTTGAAATTGAGTCAACAAGCTCTGATGGATGTCCTTGTTGGCATTGGGATCACCGTGGTGCAAATGGGTCTTATCTTTGTAGCAATGCTGGCGCTTGGCTGGCTAAGGTTTGAAGGCTTCGCATGGGAGTTCGACCCAATCAACGTAGTGATCACAGGCGTTCTAACTTTTTTTGTGGTCTTCATCTTCGTTGGCTGGAATGAGGAACTGCTCTCACGCGGCTATCACTTGCAGACCATCGCCAGCGGAATTAACTTATTCTGGGGTGTGGTTATTTCCTCCGCGGTGTTTGGTCTGCTCCATCTCGCCAACCCCGGCACGAGTTGGGTGAGCACGGCCGGCATCTTCTTTGCAGGGATTTACCTCGCCTATGGATACATCCGCACGAAACAACTCTGGCTACCCATCGGCTTGCACATTGGCTGGAATTTCTGCGAAGGTGTCGTGTTCGGATTCCCCGTCTCAGGCTTGGATATTTACGCGCTGACTCGAATCGAAGTCACGGGTCCCGAAATCTGGACAGGCGGCGCTTTCGGTCCTGAGGCAGGGTTAATTGTGTTGCCTTCTTTAGTCGTGGGAGCACTTTTGATCTATCTTTATACAAACAACCGCAATGCCAACGTTTAGAACGCCACAAGTCGTTCAACTTCCGCCTGAGGCTGTGGCACGCGCTGCAGCCTTTGCAAATGCTGTGAGTGCCACCGTCAATTACCGCGATAGCAACCAAACTATGAAACAAAAAATCCATGATGATCACTTCGTAAGCAAATTAGGGGAGGAAGCAGTACGCCATGTTTTCATCACGCGTAACTGTGAGGTGAAGGGTCCAGACTATAGCATCTATGCAGGGAAACAGAAATCGTGGTCGGCAGACTTGGTTATCAACGCGCTAGATGTGGCAGTTAAGACACAGCGTCGTTCTGCAGCGAATCGCTACGGTCTTTCATGGACGTTTCAGGATTCACCCGAACGACGCGATCCAATCCTCGATATGCCAGAGGCCTGGGTTTGTTTGGTTGTATATGAAGACCTGAAACCAAACTATGAGTGCATGGTATATCCTTTAAGAAAAATCAAACAACTGATCTTCGAAGCGCCGCGCTTGAGTAAATTGGTTGGGAAGAAGCAGGCAGTTTATCTGGAGACGCTCCAGAAGCATAAAGTTTTCAAATAAAACGGCCTCGCGGACTTTCATCCGCGAGACCTTGCCTAAATAAAAGGAGGAGAATATTTATCAGCAGGTTATAATCCAGGAACACATTTCAAGGAGTTAAAACTATGGACATTGATAATGATGTTCCGCGCATGAAGCGGGTATCTGACAAAACAAATCCGATGGATGGGCATGTATATTGGTCATGGAAAAAATCGCTTTGGATTACAGCGCATTTTCTGGTCGGCCTAATTGGCGGCGCGCTGACCTTCTCTCTCGATACTTTTATCTTGTTTTTAGTCTTTACGGGGCTAACTGCATGCCTGGGGCATTCGCTTGGAATGCATCGTTTGCTAATCCATCGTAGTTATAAATGCCCGCGCTGGCTGGAGTATTTCTTTATACATCTTGGCACAGTCTTTGGAATGGCGGGTCCATTTGGAATGATGAGGGCTCACGACATAAGAGATTGGGCACAGCGCCATCCTGCCTGCCATGATTACCTGAAACATGGCAGCGGTATTGCGAAAGATGGATGGTGGCAATTGCACTGCGACCTGGCACTGGATTTTCCACCGAAATTTGTCCCTGACAAACAGGTAGCTGATGATAAGGTCTATCAATTCATCGAAAAAACATGGATGTTGCAGCAACTGCCGTGGACAATCTTGTTTTATTTACTGGGTGGATGGTCCTGGGTGATCTGGGGCATTTGCGCTCGAATCCCTGTTCAATTAGCGGGTCACTGGCTGGTGGGATATTTCTCACACAACATCGGAACCAGAGATTGGGAAATCGAAGGCGCAGCAGTGCAAGGATATAACGTTGATATTGCAGGTTTCTTCACCATGGGCGAAGCATGGCACAATAATCATCACGCTTTTCCCGGCTCGGCGATGTTGGGGATTTATAAAGGTCAGACCGATATTGGCTGGTGGGTTTTGCAAGCGCTTGCCAAAGTGGGGTTGGTTTGGGATATCAAGTTGCCTGAAGATCTGCCTTACCGAAAAGAGTTACATTTGATCTCGAATCGAAACCAAGCAAGCGGGCTTGCCAAATCGCGCATTCCTGATACTCTTTGACCCTGCCGCCTCCATAAAGCGAAGATGAACATCTTTCGAACATTCGCATCCGTATTGGTTGGCGTACCCATTGCCTTACTCTATGCCTTGCTCGTTCGATTGACATTTTCCTCTGACAAACCATTTTCATTGTTTCTCAGCACAATGACATGCGGATTCCTTTTTTTAGTTCCGCTTGCAATCGGAGCTTTAACCATCCGGCTTGCGCCAAAAAAATTACATAGCTCGTATTTATACGCCATTGTCGGTCCATGGATATCTATATTTATTGTCACAGGCGGGAGCATCGCTCTTTACCTGGAGGCGGCAATTTGCGTATTGATGGCGTTCCCCTTGTTCATGTTTTTATCCAGCATCGGCGGTATTTGGGTTTGGGTTAATAGAAAAAACAATAACATAAACAAGCCCTCACAAAATGCACTGCTGGGTATCATCCTGTTGGCGCCTTATATTGTCACACCGTTCGAGATGAGAATCCCAGCTAACGACTCAAATAGAGTGGTGGAAAGTCAAATTGCCATTAACGCACCCGTCAACAAGATTTGGGAAAACATAATTTCAATTCCTTATATCAACGCTGAAGAACAAGGCTTTAGTGTATTTCATCTTTTCGGCGTTCCGAAACTCTTGGAAGCCCCACTCTCCCATCAGGGCGTTGGAGGCACAAGAAACTTAAAATTTGATAATGGCTTAAGTTTTATTGAAACCATAACGAGTTGGGATGAATTCAATAGTGTGAGTTTCTCCATTAGCCCAAACGAGAATTCGCCCGCGCCATTCAACATGGTCGGAGGAAGATATTTTGCTGTAACCGATATGAGCTATCGGATTGAAGAAACAGGTGATGGCAGTTTAATCTTGCACCTGCGCAGTCAACACCGATTAACCACGCATTTCAATTCCTACGCGGGCATGCGGACCGACTTCATGTTGAACAGCCTCCAATCCTATGTTCTTCGGATGATCAAAACCCGGGCTGAAAATCCTTTCCCTTAGATTCATCAAAAAAGGCCTCGCGGACATTCATCCACGAGGCTCAACCGTAAATCGTCAATCTGAAATCGTAAACTTGCACTGAGCTTGTCGAAGTGTCGAACTACGTTCCTTCTTCCCACGAATTCAAATAGTGTGTCTGTTCTGCGGTGAGCGCGTCGATCTTCACGCCCATCGCATCGAGTTTGAGGCGGGCGATTTCTTTATCGATTTCTGTGGGCACAGAGTAAACCTTCTTCTCAAGTTTATCTACGTTCTTCGCCATATATTCGGCGGATAAAGCCTGGTTGGCGAAAGACATGTCCATAACGGAGGCAGGGTGTCCCTCGGCGGAAGCGAGGTTGATGAGTCGCCCTTCGCCGAGGATGTTGATCTTGCGTCCATCTTTGGTCGTGTATTGATCCACGAAAGGACGCACAAGATTGGGCTTGCCTGTGCTCATCTTCTCCAGCGCGGGAATGTTGATTTCTACATTGAAGTGCCCGGAGTTGGCAACGATCGCACCGTCTTTCATGGATGTAAAATGCTCTTCATCAATCACATTGATGTCGCCCGTCACCGTACACAGGAAATCGCCGATCTTCGCCGCATCTGCCATCGGCATGACCTGATATCCTTCCATCACTGCTTCAAGCGCCTTCATCGGATCCACTTCTGTGACGATGACCTGCGCACCCATGCCACGCGCGCGGGATGCGAGACCGCGTCCGCACCAGCCGTAGCCCGCCACTACGAAATTTTTTCCTGCGAGTAGGACGTTGGTCGCGCGGATGATTCCATCAATGGTGGATTGACCCGTGCCATAGCGGTTATCGAAGAAATGCTTCGTCTGCGCGTCGTTCACCGCGATCACAGGGAATTTAAGAATATTATCGGCTTCCATCGCTTTGAGGCGGATCACGCCTGTGGTTGTTTCTTCCGTGCCTCCGATCACGCCCGCGAGTAATTCTTTGCGTTCGTCATCAGAAAGTCCTTTTGCCCAACTCGAAAGTGAAGGCTCGAGTTTTTCAAAACGGCCCATTTCAATGAAGAATAACGAAGAAACCAAATCCGCGCCATCATCCATCGTCATGTGCGGCTTATGTTCGAGAGCGGCGCGAATGTGCTTGTAGTAAGTGACATTGTCTTCACCCTTGATCGCGAACGTGGGAATCTCGTATTGGTTCACCAACGCCGCGGCAACATCATCCTGCGTGGACAAAGGATTGGAGGCGGTGAGAACAATATCCGCACCACCCTCCTGCAATGTGACCATTAAGTTCGCGGTCTCCGTGGTCACATGTAAACAAGCCGAAACGCGCAAGCCTTTGAGCGGCTTCTCTTTCTTGAATCGCTCGCGGATCTGACGCAAGACAGGCATCTCGCGCTCCGCCCAATCCATACGGCGGCGTCCGCCCTCGGCTTGATTGATGTCTTTGATATCGTAATTACTCATTGTTGCTCCTTTATTATTTCAACTTTCGTCCTGAGCGGAGCCGTCCGCAATTTGGACGGCGTAGACGAAGGGCGAGCGTATTGGTAAACCTGCCCTTCGTCTGCGCTCGCCTAGCGGCTCGCTCCGCTCAGGGCGAATAATTACTTATGACAACAAACCATCCAAATTCCCATCATCGTCAAAATGCCTTCTAAACCGTTCAACGAATTCTTTTTTTGTATAACTGTGCTTCTGCGGACCCTTCTGCTCCAAACAATATACTGCTGCAAGCGAACCAATTTCACCACACAACTTCCAGTCGAAGCCGCGTGAGTAGCCAGTTAAAAATCCGCCGCGGAACGCGTCGCCAACTCCTGTCGGGTCAATGATCTCATCCTCGGGAACGGTCGGGATGTGGACCGCGTCCTCTCCCGCGTAAAGATCTGCGCCATCCTTACCGCGTGTGATGACCAGCACTTTTACATGCTCCAGTATTTGATCCAGGCTCCAACCTGTTTTCTTGGAGATCAGCCCAAACTCGTAGTCGTTGCAGAACAAAAAGTTTGCGCCCTCCATATCACGTGCTAGTTCATGTCCATCCAAACGCAAGACCTGCTGACTAGGATCATATAAATACTGGATTCCCATCTCGCGGCATTCAGCCGGAAACTTCATCATGGCATCGGGCGCGCTTGGAGATACGATAACAAGATCAGGTTTTTTATCAAGGCTTTTCAGGGATTGCGCAGATGAGTGCGCCATTGCCCCGGGATAGAAAGAGGCAATTTGAGCAGAGGAATGGTCGGTCGTCGCGAAGAAGGAGGCAGTGAATTCGCCCGGGATCACCTGCATCAATGAGGTATCCACGCCTTTGGATTCAAGCCAGTCGCGATAATCTGAAAAATCCTCTCCCACAGTTGCCATCACGCGCGGCTTCTCGCCCAGCAAAGCCATTGTATATGCGATGTTTGGCGCGATTCCGCCGCGCTGTTTGGACATCGATTCGACGAGGAAGGAAAGACTGATGGATCCCAATCGTTCAGGGAGGATTTGTTCTTTGAAATGACCTGGAAAGGTCATTAGATAATCATATGCAACAGAGCCGGTAAGAAGAATGTCCATTGATATCCTCCCGTCATTGCGAGGAGGGTCGAAGACCCGACGACACCTGCACTTGCGTCAGGTGCAAGTGAGCAATCTCCGCGCGAGGGTGGAGATTGCTTCGCCCTATCGGGCTCGCAATGACGGACTATATTCGCAGTAAAAGGCGTGGCGCTTGGTGGTTGAGTAGAGCCGTACTTTCCCGAAGGGGCTCGTATCGAAACCTAGCGCCACGCCAATGTCAGCGGGCAAAAGTTTATCATGGCATAACCGGTTTGTCTAGAAAATACAATGGGAATTTTTACCGTTTATGGTTTTGATTTCAAATCGTTTATCACGTAAAAATTTCTCATTACTTTTTATTCATATCAGAATCCCATTGCGCGACCCTGCAACGATTGATAACTCTGAAATGCAAGAAGCCCAAACAGGAGCGCCATGAAGATACTACGAAAGAAGATCAAACCGACCAGAGCAATAATCCCACCAGCAATAACGGAAAGCCACAGGGATTTGCGTACACCATCCAACGGATCATATTGGATGAGAACATTTCGCGCCACCTGACCCCCATCAAGTGGAAAGACAGGCATGAGGTTGACCAATCCCCAAAAGATATTCACCCAAAGTAATAATGTGACCAGCAGGTTCAAGATCCTGCTATCGAATGGCAGCACAGCCGTCAATGGCAATGGGAGTATGCCCAACAGCCATGTTGTAAGAACCGATCCTCCTGTAAGGATAACGATCCCTATTACCAATCCTGCAAGCAAAAATCCTGCGCCCGGACCGGCAATGGAGATAAATATCTGCTGATTGGGTGACAAAGAGACATTTGCCAAGCCACTTCCCCAGGTAACAGGTTCCGGTATGGTCAAGCCGCCAGCAAAGTGAAGCACAATGTGTGATCGCTGACCATAACGGCGAAATGCCAGCGCGTGTCCCAATTCATGAACCAGGAGGGAAACAAAAATAACCAGAAGCCAGATTGGGAGCAGGAGAATGTCGCCAGAAGCGCCCAATAAAAGTGTGATGAGCCAAAACAATGGGTGAACACGAATTGGAATGTCAGCGATGGTGAAACGGAGGTCATAACGAGTAGGGGGAGGGGATTGGAACATAAGCATGAGTTTATTTTCCTCTATCTCTCGACAAAATTCTTCAAATTAACATCAAAGGGTGGGTAAACCACGCCGTTCTCTGTGACAATTCCGGTGATCAGCCGGTTTGGCGTGACATCGAACGCGATGTTGCGTGCTTCTGCCTCTACAGGCGTGACTCTCTCACCTTGAAATTGGATGCCAAGCACTTCTTCAGGGTCGCGTTCTTCAATGGGAATCAAATCGCCGTGAGCAAGCGTAAGATCAATTGTCGAAGTTGGGACAACTGCGTAAGCCGGCACGCCATTATCATGCGCCGCGAGAGATAACATATAAGTTCCAATCTTATTGGCGACATCTCCATTTGCAGCGACACGGTCTGCGCCAAATAAAACCTTTTGCGCCTTGCCAGCTTTTAAAAAATAACCAGCCATGTTATCGCTGATGATCTCATATGGGATTCCATATTGATCCAACTCCCACGCAGTAAGGCGCGCTCCCTGCAAGCGCGGACGCGTCTCATCTACAAGCACATGAATCTTCTTGCCCTGTTCGTGTGCCGTGTGGATGACACCCAGCGCGGTACCCCAGTCCACGGCGGCGAGCGCGCCGGTATTGCAGTGATGGATGATTGTATCGCCCTCATCGATCAGTGCCGCGCCATGTTCTGCCATACGCTTGTTGATCTCCACATCTTCATCCGCGATGCGTTGGGCTTCTTTGAGAATCAACTGTCGTAATTCCTCAGCACTTCTTTCATCTTTCATCTTTCCTGCCAGAGTCATGACCCGCTCCAACGCCCAGGTTAAATTTACAGCGGTGGGGCGGGATGCTTTCAAGGTAGCGGACGCGGCTTGTAGATCGGCAAGCAAGCCACTCGTCGACGCGGAGCGGGAAGCGGATTCATATCCTGCAAGTGCGAGTCCAAACGCGGCGGCGGCTCCAATGGCGGGCGCGCCGCGTACGACCATATCCTTGATCGCCTGAGCAACTGATTTGTGATCACTGTACGAAACAATTTCAAAGCGCGCAGGCAATATACGCTGGTCGATCATCTTGAGTTGGTTATCTTCCCAGAATACGGTTCTCATGCAGGGAATTTTACCCGCGTCCGTAAGAAAATTCTTATCCAAAAACCTTAACATCGCGGGCAAAACGTGCAATAATACAACATTTGTAAAATTTAAATATCCGCAGGAGGACCAATGTTCATCAGAACGAGTACGTTGTTCTTTCTGACCTTAACGGTCATCGTCAGCCTTGTGCTGACCGCATGTGGATCATCCCCACAGCCCGCTGATACAACTGAACCTGCCGCATCATCATCTGATAAAAGCATCACGATCGTGATCGCAGAAGATCCGCCATCTTTTAATCCCATGGTCGCGGATACTGGTTACGACGCGCTCGTTATGGAGCTCGTCATGCTTGGCATGACAGACGTTGACCCACAGGGTAACGTCTTCCCCGAACTTGCCGCAGAATTGCCGAACATCGAAAATGGGGGCGTGGTGCTTGATGAAGATGCTGGTACGATGTCTGTCACATGGAAGATGCGCGAAGATGTGCTTTGGCAGGATGGAAAACAAGTGAGAGCAGACGATGTGCTCTTTACCTGGAATGCCATTTCTGACCCTGATAACGGTACGTGGATTCCCGGCAGTGACTATATCGATTCCGTTGAACAACTGGATCAATATTCATTCGTTGTCAACTACAACACGATCTATCCGGGTTATCTCACACAGTTTGGCGGTGAGCAGCTTGCGATCTGGCCGTCACATTATTGTGATGCAACACAGGGATTTGTCGCCTGGGATTGTGGGCGCGAGCCTTTAAGTAATGGACCATTTGTGCTGGATGAATGGGTGGAGGGTGATTACATGACTTTCACGAAGAACAACAATTTTTATATCGAAGGGAAACCTGAGATTGAAAAAGTGATCGTTCAGATCGTGCCCGATGATTCAGTCCGCAAGACAATGATGCTTCAGGGCGACGTGGATATCGACATGTGGATCAACGTCAACACCGCGAACGAACTGGAAGGTTCAGATGTCGCAAAGGTGAGCCTGAGTCCGACAGATCGTTGGGTGATGAGGTTATTCATGAATCAAGCCGCAAAAGGCACCACTGACGCAGCAGCTACACCGCATCCGATCTTATCGGATGTGCGCGTGCGTCAGGCGATTCGCGCGGCAGTGGACGTGGATACGATCAACACCGAGATTTTCCACGGGTTGGCTGACCCGGTCTGGACAGAGTTCTTCCGTCCTCCTTATGCTTGTGAGGTAGCACGTCCCGCGTTTGACCCGGACGCGGCGAAAGCCATGCTTGAGGAAGCAGGCTGGAGGGATACCGACGGCGATGGCGTGCGTGAATGTCATGGATGTTCCAATGCCGAAGAAGGCTACAAAATGGAAATGGAATTCATCACCTATGCCGAATTCGGCGAGCCTTTGGAACTCACACAACAATTGATCGCGGAGATGCTTGGTAACATTGGCATCCAGATGAATATTACAGTTGTCGAAGGCAGTGTGCTTTGGGATCTCGCTGAGAACGGCGGCATCGAACAAAGCGGAAACTTCGATATTGATATTTGGGATGATGGATATGCAGGTGTCGATCCCACTGATTATGTTTGGGAAATTTACTCACAGGAAGCCATTGAACCCGGAGGCGGTTGGAACATCGGGCGCTGGGATAACCCTGCTGTGGATGCATTGATTGACGAAGCCTACACACTTGATGAAGAGATACGCCATGAAACCTTCTGCGCGATCGGTGATTTTATCAATGAGGAAGTTCCCATCATTCACCTGTTCACTGTTCCCAACGCGGATGCTTATTCCGCAAGGTTGGAAGGCGTGCAGTCCTCGGTCAATGATCTGGTGACATGGAATATCGCGGATTGGAAATTGAAATAACCTCGCGCTGAGCGGAGGGCTGAACGACAGTGAAGCCTGTAGACGAAGCGCATGTTTGCATGATACCTGCGCTTCGTCTCACCTGCACTTGCATGCAGGTGCAAGTGTCTCTCGACTTGCTCTCGCTCCGCTCAGCGCGAAAATAAACATGACCACCTACATCCTCCGCCGCCTCATCCAAACCGTTGGTCTGCTTTTCCTCCTCAGCATGATTCTCTTCGCGCTTGTTAATCTGGCACCCGGTGGTCCACTCTCTGCGTATGGTGGAAGGCGCATCCGCCCCGAAAGAGTTGAGATCCTCAAACGACAATTCGGTCTCGACCAGCCTCTCCCGGTTCAATATCTATATTGGCTCGCAGGCAACGACTGGACTCAAGTAGATACAAACAGCGACGGCATCAAAGATGAACGCGGCTCACGCAAAGGTATCCTGCGCGGCGACTTCGGATTCTCCTATCGGACGCGCGAACCTGTTCTCGAAGAGATTGGCTTACGCTTCCCTAATACAATCTATTTAATGTCCATCACCATGATAGTGGCGCTGGTCATCGCGATCCCCATCGGCATCTATTCAGCAGTCAAACAATATTCCATCTTCGATTTCTTCGCAACCACATTCTCCTTCGCGGGTCAGGCAATCCCTGAATTCTGGCTTGGGCTGCTCCTCATCTTGATCTTCTACGCGTGGTTAAAAAATCCCTGGACAGGAGAACCCCTTCTCCCCTCTGGAGGCATCTCATCGCTTGATAGCGGATTCTCCCTCTCAGACCGAATCTCACACCTGGTTCTCCCGGTTCTTACTGGGACGTTGGGCTGGATCGCGTGGTATTCGCGTTTTCTCCGCTCGAGCCTTCTTGAAATTCTCCCGTTAAACTATCTTAAGTCCGCGCGCGCAAGGGGCTTATCTGAGCGAACGGTGATTTACAAACATGCACTAAAGAACGCTATGATTCCAATTGTGACTCTTCTCGCACTCGACCTGCCATACATCTTCACAGGTGCAGTTTTAATCGAGACAATCTTCTCCTGGCCCGGCATGGGACGACTCTACTATCAAGCCGCCGTCGAACGCGATTACCCATTGCTCATGGCAGTTCTCATCATTGGCGCCGCATTCATCATCCTCTGCAACCTGCTTGCAGATATCCTCTACGCGTATCTTGATCCGAGGGTGAGGTATGAGTAATGTATTCGCGCTGAGCGGAACGAGCGCTGGTCGAGTAGGCGGTATTTGTTCGCCATATCGAGACCAAGCGAGTGGAGACGAAGCGCGGATTACATATGTAAAGTGCGCTTCGTCTACGAGCTTCGCTATCGCTCAGCCCTCCGCTCAGCGCGAGAAAATAACATGACCACTCTCGCCTCCATCGAAACCACCTCGCAACCAACAGACCTCGCGCAAAACGTCTGGAAACGATTCACGAAGCATCGCGGCGCAATTGCGGGAGCGATTATTTTCGGTATGCTGGTCGTAATTTGTATTGTCGCATCTATCTCACCCTATGACCCCGAAGCATCAGATCTATCTGTAGAATTCCAGCCTCCATCTTCTTCCCACTGGTTCGGCACAGACGCCCTCGGGCGCGACCTCTTCACCCGCATCCTTTACGGCGGACGTATTTCCCTTGCGGTGGGCGGGATTGCAGTTGCACTCTCACTTCTCATCGGAGTTCCCATCGGCGCGCTGGCTGGCTACTACGGCGGGAGAATCGATTCGATTCTCATGCGAATCACTGATGCGTTTCTATCCCTTCCATCATTTTTGGTCTTGATATTACTCGCGGCTATTTTGCGCGAAGTGGAACTCCCTATCTTTCAGCGCAACAGTGTATTGACGATTAGCCTGGTCATTGGCATCCTCTCATGGATGACCTTTGCGCGTCTCGTCCGCGCCGCCTTCCTCACCCTGCGCGAACTGGATTATGTCTCCGCCGCGCGCGCGCTGGGCTCAACAGACAGGCGCATCATTCTCGGCCACATCCTCCCAAACGGAATCGGTGTCGTCATCGTCGAAGCAACATTGCAGCTTGGCTATGCCATCATCCAGGAATCAGGCTTGAGTTTTCTCGGCTTCGGCATCCAGCAGCCAACTCCCTCCTGGGGCAATCTCATCTCGACCGCGCAGGATCACTTCATCAAATATCCCTGGCTGGCGATCTTCCCCGGCTTGATGATCTTCATCACGATCATCTCCGTCAACTACATCGGCGATGGCCTCCGCGACGCGTTCGATCCCTATAAGGTGCTGGAAACTGTGGGAGAGTATACATAGCGTTTTCTGAAATGGTGTAAGATTAAGACGAAAGGAGCGTGATATGAACGCACAATCCCTTGCTCCGCAAGATTTAGTTCGTAAGGCAGTGATTGAAGTGGCGCAACTTCAGGAAAGCGAATTACTGGTAGTAATCGAAATGATTGGCGAGCTCAAAAAGCAACGCGTCCAAAACAATCGTGAACGGGCAGCGGAAATCTTAGAGCATGCCAAAGTGCGTGCAGCAGAGATGAGCCACCTTTCACGAGAAGAAATTATGGAACGATTTATCCGAGCCATGGATGCGATCCGCGAAGATGCCATCAAGAAAGGCACAGCCATCGAGGGGGAATGGGAAAGTGACTAATGTTCATTATCTCAAGCAATGCGCCTCCGAAGGTGAAACTCCTCGGAGGCTTTGTTCTTCATCGGCTATAATCTGAAAAATTTCAAAGGCAAAGGGTGCGTTCGTGACTACAACGAAAACGAAAAAGAAAGCGGTTAAAGAACCGTCTTTAGAATATGAAATCGGCGAGCAGTTCACGCCCGTAAAAGACAAATCCGCTGCGCTGGACACCATCTTCCGAGATTCGGACGTTAAACATGGTTTGACGTTATTCGCCGCGCATGAAATCAACGCACTGGAATTATGGAAACGCGGCGAATAACATTATGTGCATTGTTTGATACGCCAGAAGAAGATTTACGCAAAACCCGAAGAAATCATTCGGCAGTTGTGCATCAAGCGGGTATTTGACCTTGGATATTCCCCAGACCAAATGTCTCTGGAAGTTGGCGTAAAAATGGGAAGCACCGTCCAC
>JAKEFL010000174.1 GCA_022616105.1 Anaerolineae bacterium
AAGTGGTATCAGAAGACTGCCAGCGATTTTATCGTTTCTGAGCCTGAGTTATTGGTTTATGACGAAGGCCTCTTGCGCGCGAGCAGTCGCCCTGTCGAGTTGGTCTGGCGTATGGAAGTGACAGCGGTGTATAACAGCCTTCCTGTGCGCGAGTTAGTGCTGGTCAATGCACAGAGAGGCAATATCAGCCTGCACTTCAATCAGATTGATACTGCATGGCATTCTCACAGTAACAACTTGGCTCTTGAACGAGAACGAAACTCCAATAAGTCTGATACAGATGCAACTGTGTCTGAAAATCCTATGTTGTTGACGTTTTCTCCTCTCGTCAATACTTATACAGCAAATAGCACATCATCGCTTCCGGGTTCATTCCTTTGTAACCAGGCTGATCCAAACTGTGCAACAGGAGACGCAGAAGCAAAGGCTGCACACAAATATGCGATAGGTACATTTAATCTGTATGATACCCAGCATAACCGAAATAGTATCAACAATAGTGGAATGACAATCACATCCACCGTACATTACTGTGACGACTTCGAGTGTCCTTACTCCAATGCCTTCTGGAGTGGCGCTCAAATGGTATATGGCGATGCTTTTGGCTTTGCTCTAGCAGATGATGTGGTCGCGCACGAATTCACACACGGCGTCACCCAGTACGAATCGAATCTGTTCTATTACTACCAGTCCGGCGCAATCAACGAGTCTTTCTCGGATTTATGGGGTGAGTATTACGACCAGACTAACGGTCAGGGCAATGATGCGGCTGGAGTCAAGTGGCAGATGGGTGAAGACGTTTCAGGTCTAGGCGCTCTTCGCAACATGAGCGACCCAACGGTCTTTGGCGACCCGGATAAAATGACCAGCCCATACTATTACACAGATGAGGGTGATAATGGCGGCGTCCATTACAACAGCGGCATCAACAATAAAGCCGTCTTCCTGATGGTGGATGGCGGCACATTTAATGGCAAGACAATCACTGCTCTCGGCTGGGACAAAACGGCTGCTATTTATTACGAGGTTCAGACGAATCTCCTCGTCTCTGGTTCAGATTACTCGGACCTGTATTATGCCCTCCAGCAAGCCTGCTCCAACCTCATCGGGCAAAAAGGGATCACTTCCGGGAACTGTACAGAGGTCAAGGATGCCATCGATGCAGTGGAGATGAACTCGCAGCCTACGCCTGGCTTCAACACCGATGCGCCTGTTTGCAGTAATTCGAGTCATTTACCCTATGTAACGTTCGCGGATGATATTGAAGCGGGTGCAGGCAAATGGACGTTTACATCAAGCCCAAATGCACTCCACTGGCAGGTTGACTCAGCTATTTATGGACAATACGCGCAATCGGGCCTTCACTCTTTGTATGCAGATGATTTTCCTGATGATCCTACGGATGCCAGTGCCACACTGGTTTCATTCACTGTTCCAAGCAACGCCTACCTTCACTTTGCGCATGCTTATGGTTTCGAATTCGACTTCTTCTTTGGGGACTATTACGATGGAGGAGTTCTGGAATATAGCACCAATGGCGGGTCAACTTGGCTGGATGCAGGTTCACTGATCGAAGTCAATGGCTATGATGGCACAATCTTTAGTGGTTCATCCAACCCTCTTGAAGGCCGTTCCGCGTTCGTTGGCGCGAGCCATGGTTATATCAGCACGCGCGTAAATCTGGCTTCTTTAGCCGGACAAACTGTCAATTTCCGCTGGCGCATGGGGCTGGATGAAGCTGTCTACGCGTGGGGCTGGTGGGTGGATAATATCAAGGTTTATAGATGTGGGCTTCCTAATTTGGATGTACATATTGGAGGCTCACTAATTGACAGTTACTATGTTCCAACTGGCAACAGTTTACAGCAAGGTTTTGCTGGCGTGGATAACGGGCCGGTGAAGGTGGTGAGCACAAACAGTGCCAACATCCTGACAGCCTTGCGCGTGATCTGGAAGGAACCTGGCTATCGCAGCAGCTATTCTGAAATGATGGGATTGCCCAAGGAACAACTCTCTACCGAATACTGGTTCCCCTGGTACAACAATGCTGTCCCCAACTCCATGGATCAGGGCTTCCGCATCGGGAATGTGAATGCTACTTCGACTGCCATTGAGGTCCGGTTAGGCACTACCTTGATCGACAGCTTCAGCCTTAACCCTGGAGCCAGTGTCAGGGTAGGATATCCCTTGGACAATGGTCCGATCCGCATCGTATGCATGGATTGCATAGGTGGTGAGAAGATCATCGCGGCAATGCGCGTGATCTGGAGGGAACCTGGACAGCGCTTCAGCTACTCCGAGATGATGGGGTTGCCCAAGGAGCAACTCTCCGACGAATACTGGTTCCCCTGGTACAACAATGCGGTCCCCGCCTCGATGGATCAAGGCTTCCGGATCGCCAATGTGGACACCGCCTCCCCCAACACCGTTGAAGTCTGGGTGGGCACAACCCAATTGGACACAATCACACTTAATCCTGGTGCCAGCATGAGAGTGGGCTACAACGTGGACAATGGTCCCGCGCGCATCGTCTGCACCACCTGCACCAACACCGGCAGCGACAAGATCATCGCTGCACTGCGGGTGATTTGGAAGGAGCCTGGCTTCCGAGCCAGCTACTCTGAAATGATGGGTCTGCCCAAGGAACAACTCTCTACCGAGTACTGGTTCCCCTGGTACAACAATATCAATACAGCTTCCATGGATCAAGGCTTCCGCATCGCCAATGTGGACACTGCCTCCCCCAATACTGTCGAAGTCTGGGTAGGTAGCACAAACTTGCATACCATTTCGCTCCCGGCTGGAGCCAGCATCCGCGTAGCCTACATCGTCGACAATGGTCCGATCCGCATCGTCTGCACCACCTGCACCAATACCAATTACGATCAGATCCTGGCTGCCTTGCGCGTGATCTGGAAGGAGCCTGGCTTCCGCAGCAGTTATTCTGAGATGATGGGGTTGCCCATGGAAGGACTCTCCACCGAATACTGGTTCCCCTGGTACAACTTCGCCGCTCCCAACTCCATGGATCAAGGATTTAGAATCAGCGTCCCGTAGCTCATTCGCTCATAAACAAACAGTGATGCGCGCAACAAGCGCGCATCACTGTTTATCATTCCATCATATTGATGCTGGCAGGGAATACATAATCCACGATGGATATTTATGATATTTATCTAGTATATTGACAGGAGTATTGGGGACGGTTATACTCCCTTTCATGAAAAGCACGAAGGATAAGATCCTGCAGACATTGCTACGCAGGCCGAAGATCACAATTAATGATCTGGCTGAAGCTGTGGGCATTAATCCTATTTCCGTTCGCCACCATTTGACCAATTTACAAATGGAAGGGCTCATTGCAGCAGACGAAGAGCGGCATGGCGTTGGACGCCCTCGCCTGGTGTACTCTCTCACTGAAGATGGGATGGAGAAATTTCCCACAAAATACCTGCGCCTCACTACGCGCCTGTTGACCCAGATGAAGGAGACCATGCCAGCGCCGATTGTGAGTCAACTGTTTGGTCAGATTGCGGAAGACCTGGCCAATGAATATTCAAGTCAGATCCAGGGATTGAGTATGGAAGAGCGGCTTGAGTTCGTCAAAGAGTTACTGGCACAGGAAGGCTTTACTGTGGAATGGGAGAAAAAAGGTAGCGAATACCAGATCCATGAAATATCCTGCCCATATTATCAGATCGGCATCGCTCACCCTGAGGTCTGCACTGTAGATCAAACATTGATTTCAAAAATGCTTGCATTACCTGCCAATAGGGTACAATGCATTCTTGATGGCGGCGCACACTGCACGTATGTTGTAAATACTGGTATTAAGAACTAATTTGTCATTGCTAACTCCCATTTATCCCGGAGATTGCTTCGTCGCAATGACATAAAACAATACATGAGGAAAAATGACTGAAGAAACCGTTAATCCAATCAAATGGACGATTCACGATACACACCCTGATAAAGTTCAAGTTTCACGCGACAGACTTTCAGAAGTTGTTGACCCTGAGATTGGGATGAACATTATCCAATTGGGATTGGTACGCGATATCACAATTGAGAACGATATTGCACGCTTAAAGATGATCCTCACCACCCCATTCTGCCCCTATGGACCAGCGATGATCGAAATGACCAAAGCCAAAGCTGTGGAGGCACTCGACATGCCCGTGACTATTGAAATGGGGATGGACATGTGGGATTTCTCGATGATGGAAGACCCGTCTGCTCTGGATTGGGGTATGTACGCCTAGTAGTTGGTAGTTCGATAGTTGGATAGTTTCACACTGGAAAGACGCCATCCTCTTCAGGACAGCGTCTTTTTGATTCAACATCGCCTCACTCATCCGCGAGACATGCCTCACTTCCTCTCTCTTTATTTCTCGCTAATCGTTACGCTTTCCATCGCGTCACCGGCAAAGGAGGGATTCTCATCAGGGTTTCGCAGTGTGATTGCGTTCACCACATCTATCCCATCGATCACCTGACCAAAGATGGTATACCCACCGTCGAGATGTGGCGTTGGTCCAAATGTGATGAAGAACTGACTTCCATTCGTGTCGCGTCCGGCATTCGCCATGGCTACAACGCCAGCCTTGTCAAATGACAAATCGCTATCTTCATTTTCAAATTCATAACCAGGACCTCCCCCACCCGTGCCCGTTGGGTCACCGCCCTGCGCCATGAATCCTTCCAGCACGCGATGAAAGGTTAGTCCATTGAAGTAACCTTCGCGCGCGAGAAAGACAAAACTATTCACAGTTTTTGAAGCCTTATCAGGAAAGAGCTGAATGGTAAACTCGCCACCCTTTGCCATTTTGACTGTGGCAAAGTATTCCTTGTCTGGGTCAATCGTCATGGGTGGATAAGCGTCATATTGAAGAGATGTAGTTTCCTGAGTCGCCTCAGGTGGAGTCAATTCAGCTTGAGGTACTTCAGTTTGAGGCACCTCCGTTGGAACTGCTTCACCGCGGTTGGAAATATACATGAAAATTAATGCTACCGCGATAAGCGCAATGACACTTATCCCGACGATTTGAATCGTCCGTTCGGTTTGTTTTGTTCGCAATGCTTTTTCTCGCTCTTCGATTTTCTTCTTGTTTGCCATGCCATCTTTCTCCTTTGGAAATAAAATTATACAACTGTATCGCTGCGGCTGAGTGACGCACTGACTCTGTCATTGAGCTCTCGCACACGCGTGGACATATGACGCAAAACAGAAACTGCTACTTCAGGTCGATCCAATAAGATCGTATTGAAGGCATTCCCTTCAATAACCAGCATTCGTACAGGAGTATGCGCTCGCAGTGTTGCAGAGCGAGGCGCAGATTCAAGAATAGCCATTTCACCAACAAACTCACCGGCATCGCGCATTGCAATAACAGTTTCCTGCTTATCCTTTTCTTTGATCACATCAACACTGCCATGGACAATAATGAATAATGTATTTCCAGGGTCACCGTCCCTGCAGATTACAGCACGGGGAGAATAGAGCTGCTCATGGGCAATCTCGGCAATTTGTTCAAGGTCTTGCGGGGCAAGCTTGGAGAACATTGGCACTTCACGAAGCAGCAAAATGCGTTCGAGCGTGGAAAGGGTCTTTAAGGTTTTCATGGTTTTATCACCTTCAAGCTGGTCAAGCGAGTCAACCGCGGCTTGTCTTACCAAAGGAGAAGGGTCGGATTTTATTCTACGTAACTCATGTCTAAACTCTTCAAGTCCGAGATCAGAGACTGAGCGCGTCGCGAGCGCGCGCAGCCAATAATCATTATCTGACAGCAAGGTCCTGATCACCTCAGCAGCACCCAATGCCTGATCGCCATCGGCTTCAAAGATCCCGCCGCGATCCAAAATAGGCAATACTTCAAAAGTTACTTTCTTATCACCCAGCGTTTCAAGTGCCTCAAGCGCTGCCGCCCTTGTCCCGGGATTCCCTGCATTCAAACTCTTACGCACCAAATCCATGGCGCGCGGGTTGCCGAACAAACCCACTGCTTTAATGACTCTCTCCTCGCTCAGTGATTCACGACTCTTCATCGTATCACGAAGGAGACGAACAGCGGATCCATTCAAAGGAAGAGATGCGACAATTGAACGAAAATATCGAATATCCGCGACTTCACGCTGAATATATTTCCGCAGCGGGTCTAAAACTTCGGGATCTCCCAGGGGAATTGAATCCAGTGCAGAATTTATTTGGATACCATCTGCGTAGCCGCCATCCTCCAGGATTCGGAATACTGCGCTTCGTGACTGTGGCCATGCCTGCTTCAGCGATTCTGACGCAATATTCCTGACTCCGGCGTCTACATCGGAAAGACAATTTTCAAGATACTCTGAGATTCCCTCCTTTTTCACAAGAACGACAACCCGCGCCGCCTCCCGTCGAACAATGGGAGAAGGATCCTTCAAGGCATCAAGAATGAGATGAACGTCAGACGGTAACCTCTCTCTTGTGACAATACGACCTAACGATTCTAGCGCAACACGCCGCTGATGAACATCGCCATCCTTCAACAAATCGTAGAGGCTCAACTCAGCACTTTTATTATCATCAAGAAAGAGTAATACCTCCGCAGCCCGTACGCGAATCCCAAGATTAGGGTCTTTCAACAAACGTTCGAGTGTACTGATCAGATCGGGAGAGGAATCAACCTCCAGTCTGGGCAATGAAACGAGAGTCTGCTCACGGACCGAATCGTCAGGGTCATCCAATCCAGGAATGATCTCCTGCAAGACATGTTTCGCGCCCAGGTCCGCTAAGGCGCTCGTCGCAGCCGTCCGCACACTTGCATCCGGATCGGATAATAATGTCACCAAATCAGGAATCACCGTAGAGTTCCCCATTTTAGCCAGCATCTCTGCGGCAAGTCGGCGAGTGATCGCTTTGGGATCTCGCAGGGCTTTCAGAATCACTTGCAGGGCGGCAGGGTCATTCTGATACCCTGAGAAAGCCTCCTCCTCGTTGCTGAATACCTCTATTCGGCCGGCGCGCAACGCGCTGAGGAGCGCTTCACCATAGGCTGGCTTCATTTTCATCGTAAGGTACACACTCAACAATGCCACGCTTGCTCCCAGAATCAAAACAACCCTGGTATCAGCAAGGATCGTATTACTCAGGATAATCAGCAAACCTGAAACAACGACACCGATCTGGGCTGGGACTCCGTTATTGAATGCCAGGATTTGTCCTCGTCGCTCGGGCGGCGCAACATTGAACAAAGCGTTCCAGGCTGTGCCCATGATTCCACCAAGCACAACCAGTTGCGAGAAGCGGGCAATGATCGCACCACCAAATGTGAAACTCACAAAGAATACGATAAAACCTACCACATACGTAATAGACATAATCAAAATGCTGTTGACAATCCCCAGCCGCGTATACAATCGATTTGCCAGGAAAAGTGAAACTAAAAATGTGACAGCAGTGGTGATACTGGTGAATAGCCCCTTGAACCCTGCCAGCCCAGCCGCGTCGTCCGAATACTGAAGTGAGACAATCTGGCTAAATGGAAAATCCACGGTGAAGAACAATACGGAATATAAAATCGAAGACCAGGCAATCAGGCTGAACAAACGTGACTCGCGCACAAATTCATAACCCGCGCGCATATCGTCGATGAGGCTGAATTTGGTTTTTCCAATGGCTTTGGGTCTGAAATATGATCTTGTAATTGCGCGGATTAGAAAAAAACCAACCGAGAGCAAAATTACATATAAAACGATAAGGTTGGCCGTCCCAGCAAGGCTCGCGGCGATGCCCGTAAACAAATTCCCCAAAACACTGCCAAGGATTCCCATGCTTGTGAAAAGCGGAAAGAGCCGCTTCGCCTGCCGCGCATCACACACTTCTCCCGCCACTGTCCACAGCAATGTGCCGATGACGACACTCATCCCAAACGTTGTCAGCCACAATACTGAATAAACAGGAGCGCCAAACAGAGCAATCGCCGCGCGTTCAATTACAAACAGAACAGCAGCCCCAGCCATCAAATTTAGGACAACACTCGCATCCCGAAAACGACTCAAACTAGCAGAATAAGCAATCGAAGCCAGAAATACAACTCCACCCAATCCCATATACATATAAGGCAGGCGATCCACATCCACGCCCGCAAGGAATAACGCAAAGGCAGCATTCTCACCAATTCCCTGTCCCGCCTGTACAAAAAGGAATAGCGCAGCCATCAACACGACCATCCGCACTTCATCAGGACGGATCTTTAGCAGAGTAACAGCTTTTTCTCTCAGCATAGAAGGAGAAGGGTGAAAACTTCCTCAATATTCTAGCATAATCTTTCTTTCCGTTATTGCGAGGAGGGCGTAGCCCGACGAAGCAATCTCCAACCCATGACGGGCTTGTTTTGGGTTTAGGCACTCCCACAGTTGTCCCCTCTAAGGTTTGTTGTGGTGAGTATGGGTAATGCGAGATTAATCTCGCATTACAGTTTTCCGTATGCTGCATCCTACACTTGGTACAATTGGTAAGAAAGACTCAAATGGGAGTAACTTATCTCCACGCAAAGGATCATCAATAATGAATTTTGATCTAACAGATGAACAAAAACTCTGGCAAAAAACAGTCCATGAGTTTGTCGCAAACGAAGTGCAGCCTAAAGCCCATGAGGTAGATGTAACGGGCGAGTTCAACTGGACTGCAACGCGTAAGATGGGTCCGTTGGGATTGTTGGGATTGAATATCCCCGAGGAATATGGCGGCGCGGGTGTGGATGCGGTCAGCGCGGCGATTGCGATCGAAGAACTCGGCTGGGGCTGCGGATCAACTGCACTTGCCATTGCCGCGCACAATGGGCTTGGAACAACACCGATCGTCCTTTATGGAAGCGAAGAACTGAAGAAGCAGTGGCTTCCGCTTGTTGCGAATGGAAAGAACAAACTCGCCGCGCTCGCGCTCACGGAGCCTGGAGCTGGTTCCGATTTACAAGGCGGAGTCGTGACCAAAGCAGTGAAAGATGGAAATGAATGGGTGATCAACGGCGCGAAGATGTGGTGTACGAATGCGTCCATTGCGGAATATATCATCACCCTCGTCCGCACGGACCCTGCGGGCGGCTCCCGTTCATTGAGCCAGATTCTGGCCCCAACCGATACGCCAGGCGTGAAGATTGGTCCCGCCGAAAAGAAGATGGGACTTCACGGCTCCCCCACTCACGCAGTGACCTATGAAGACGTGCGCGTTCCGTTGGATAATTTAATTGGCGAAGAAGGCAAGTGACTACAACAAACACTGTCCACACTCGATGGCGGCAGAATCGGTATCGGAGCAATTTCAGTCGGGCTTGCACAGGCAGCATTTGAACACGCGGTTAACTATGCGAGAGAACGCAAAGCCTTTGGGAAACCGATCGCAGAGCAGCAAGCCATACAATGGATGCTGGCAGACGCCGCGACGGAGATCGAAATCGCGCGCATCATGTTATACAAAGCCGCCTGGCTCAAAGAGAGTAAACGTCCTTACAACAAGGAAGCCGCGATGGCAAAGATGTTCGCCACCGAAATGGCAGAACGCGTTTGCCGCAACGCCATTCAAATCCATGGCGGATATGGCTATTCAAGTGAATATCCGGTTGAAAGAATCTACCGCGACGCGCGCTTAATGACCATCGGCGAAGGGACAAGTGAGATTCAACGCATCGTCATCGCGCGGCATGTGCTGGCAAGTGAATAAGCAACTTAAATCAACCCCCTTTGACGATTTTCCGTCGGGACTTTCGATGGGTTCTCCCCCAAATGCGCAAGTTAAAGAAAAAATAATTATCCCAAATTTTCATTGCGTATTTGGGGGAGATGTCCCGCCGGAGGCAGGGACAGAGGGGGTCATGTGACCATCGGCGAAGGGACAAGCGAGATTCAACGCATTGTCATCGCGCGGCACGTATTGACTATGGAATGAGCTTGGAGAGGGCAGAGGGATCTAGATGTGGTTACTAGGTATATTAGCGCAAAGCACTGTCAGCTCTAATATGAGTCCCCAATGGTTGATAAGTCTTCAAGTTGCACTGCGTGACTTCAATTTTTCCGTGAGGGCATCAACAAGCTTAGCTTGTCTTTTTGCTCGTTCATTTGGGTTCTCTATTGAGTCGATACTTTGGATAATGAGTAGCCACTGATTGCCATATTCAAGGTGAGCATTCTTGGCCTTTGCAAGTGAACGATAATGGTCTTCCCTTTGTTGAAAAATACGCTGAATAAAGTAAACTACTATAGTTGACGCCGTTGTAGCTACTCCTTCAGTCACATTTCCCATTAGCATGGCAATAATGCCTGCAATTAATATTGCAAATCCCAGCAGCACACATACCAGCCAAAGTTGGTAGGTCGTGTTCGCCTGCTTGATAAGGCTATGATATTCATCGCTTAGGTGATCACGGTAGAATTTAAGCGATTCCTGAATCTTGGTAAATCTTGCCGCATCATCTTCAAAGAATTTAGGGAAGGATTTACTTTCAAAGAAGCCCGTTGGCACGGATTCTTCCCGAATCTGCGTTATCGTGTGAGCATCTGGCTTTGTTTCTATCTTTTCAATGGCCCGCTCGAGCAGCGATCCTTCAGGCGGAATTGAAAACTTACTGCTCAACTCGCTCAGGACTTCAATAAGTGAATCCAGGGATTTCACTCGCTTTGCAGGGTCTGGTTCCATTAAAGCTAGAATTGCCTTGCTTAATCTCTCAGGAATATCATTTCTTAATTTGCTGGGTGCTTCTGGGATCTTCTCCAACGACTCGCGAACCATCGTTACCAGATCTATGTTTCCGCGCGGCGCCTGACCTGTAAATAGATGATAGAGTGTCGCACCAAACGAATAGATATCAGTCTCCGAACCAGGATTTGAGTCACGGAACTGCTCAGGCGACATATAGGCAGGCGTACCTACAACAGCACCTGGGCTTGTGACGGTGGTAAGGCCCGATAATGCCTTTGCTAATCCAAAGTCAGTCAGCTTTGCATACTCTCCACCTGCGTCAACTAGTATATTGCTTGGCTTTATATCACGATGAACAATCGCTCTTCTTTGAGCGTACTTTATCGCTTCGGCAATTTGTCGGGCAATATGTATGGCCCATCCAAGCCTGACCTTACCTTTGTTAATAACGGCGGCAAGATCAAGACCATCAACGTATTCCATAACAATAAATGGACTATCTTGTACAGTTCCCACATCGTAGATCTGAACTATAGCGGGATGACTTAGTTGAGCAATTACCTGTGCTTCGCGTACAAATCGCCGAAGCACACGGGATCCTAAATCAGGATCAGACTCATTGATTACCTTGATGGCGACGCGTCTCTCGAGCCTCAAATCGAACGCAAGCCAAACTTCGCTTACGCCCCCGCGCCCATTTTTCAAATGCGGAGGGCGAGAAACCAGGCATGACCAGATCAAGCAGGATGATGTCCGGGCGAAGTTCATCCAGCAATCTTCGCGCTTCATCGCTATTATCTGCTTCGCCGACGACATCAATGTCGAATGTTTTATCAAACATGGCACGAAGACCTGCCCTGATCGGAGGGTGGTCATCCACAAGCAGCACCGAAATTCTCTTTTCAATTTGTGCCGTCATCATATCGTCCTGCGTGAATAGGCAACACAAGTCTTATACAGCCCACAAATGGGTTACATCATAAGACTTTGCAACAAAAAAGCGACTTATCAAGCCGCTTTTCTGCATTACCTTTTTATATTTTCGGTCCTGCATCAATCACTTCCTGCGATGTTTCACTTTCAAATTTCTCGAAATTCTCAATGAACTTCTGCGCCAATTGTTTGTACTTCTTATCATATTCCTCACGGTTGGGCCATGAAGACCAGGGCTCCAGAACTTCATCAGGCACGCCCGGACAAGTGCGGGGGACTTCAAAGCCAAATACCGGATCTTTATCGTATTGAACATTGGCAAGTTGCCCTGTCAATGCCGCGTTGAGCAAGGCTCGCGTGTGCTTGATGGAAATGCGTTTGCCCACACCGAACGGACCTCCCACCCAGCCTGTATTCACCAGCCAGCAGTTGACTCCGTAGCGTTCGATCTTCTCCCTGAGCAATTCCGCATATTTGGACGGATGATGCACCATGAACGGACCGCCAAAGCAAGCCGAGAATGTAATTGCCGGTTCTTTCCCGAGACCAACCTCCGTGCCTCCCACCTTGGCAGTGTAGCCCGAAATGAACTGATACAAGGCCTGGTTCGGAGTCAGCCGCGCAATCGGAGGCATGACTCCGCTCGCGTCACAAGTCAACAGGATGATATTCTTCGGATGCCCGGCTTTCTTTTCTGGGACGGCATTCGCGATAAAGTCCAAAGGGTAGGAAGCGCGCGTATTTTCTGTGATCGAGTCATCGTCCAGATCAATGAGGCGTGTGACCGGATCAAAGGGAACGTTTTCAAGGATCGTCCCGAACATCTTCGTTGTCGCGTAAATTTGCGGCTCCGCAGATTCAGACAATCCAATCACTTTGGCATAGCATCCGCCTTCAAAGTTGAACACACCATCGTCACTCCAGCCATGTTCATCGTCTCCAATGAGGCGACGCGTAGGGTCGGCAGAAAGAGTCGTTTTGCCGGTCCCACTCAAGCCGAAGAATAAAGCCACATCATGTTCGTCATCAGGGTTCACATTCGCTGAACAGTGCATCGAGAGCACACCTTGAAGAGGCAGCAGGTAATTTAATAGCGTGAAGACAGTCTTTTTCGTCTCACCGGCGTAGGCGGTATTCCCAATGATCGCAAGTTTTCGCTCGAAATTCAAAATAATAAATGTCTCACTCCTCGTACCATCCACAGATGGATTCGCCTGGAAACCAGGCGCGGCAACAATGGTGAGATCAGGGATAAAGCTTTTATACTCTTGAGGTGACTCTGGCACGATGAACATATTGCGGATGAACATGCTGTGCCAAGCCTGCTCGGTAATAAATCGTACAGGCAGGCGATAGTTATCATCGGCGCCCGCGTAGACGTCCTGCACAAAAACATCCTTGCCATGCAAATACTCCGACATGCGGTCATATAACCCATCAAACTTTTCGCCATCGAACGGTCGGTTGTAGGTTCCCCACCAAATGTTGTTCTCCGAATCAATATGCTTCACAACGAATTTATCACTCGCCGAGCGCGCGGTATGCTTGCCGGTATGTGCAACGAATGGTCCTCCTTGAGAGGTAACTCCTTCGCCTCGAAAGACTGCCTCTTCATAAAGCGCCTCAGTGGGAAGGTTCCAATAAACAAGCCGCGGATCTCGAATCCCTTGATTGGAAAGGTCGAATTCCGCTCTACGCGCCTGCGCGGATGCTTCTGCCGGGGTCTTGACTTCCAAGATGTTATTCATTGTCCTTGATCTCCATGGCAGCAGGGTATTTCCCTGTGCACGCGTGGTATTCGATAGAATCAGGAGCTATATCCTAATGGATGCTCCTGAAAATCGCCCTTACGTAATAATTATAACCAATCCCTCACTATTTCTTGTTGCCGATATAAATCTCATATGGGCAGGTCGGGCTGAAACATCGCATTTCTTGCGTTAACACGTTGAGACCGTTTTGGATTTGCAGATAGAGTTGATATTTCTTGAAAAGAACGAAAATCCATCTATAGTGACATAATTTTAGACTTTGAAAATCCCCAGCTATCCGTTTATGGTCTTCTCAAAGTCGCCTGACAATTAAGCCTATTTGGAACGCGAATGTCACGAATGGGCAAATTTCGCGAATTTTGATAGGCTTATTCGCGCCATTCGTACATTGGCGCAATTCGCGTTAAGAAATTCCCGACTGTGAGAAAGCCATGGCCATCCATTCAAATCAGGTTGACATAACCCTAATCGAGCATATAATAATCATCGTCGTACACATTCAGCATCAAAAAGGAGCAAAAAATGAGCGAAGAGAAGAAAAGCCTATTTGACAAGGCAATCGATGCGCTGACCGACCGCGATGAGAAAGAGGCTGCTGCTGCCCAAGAGAAATCCATGGCTGAAGCTGCCAAGAAGGAATCTGAAGTTCGCGCGAAAATGGCTGCTGACAAAGCCGCCGCAGATAAAGCTGTCGCTGCTGAGAAAGCCGCTGATGAAAAGACTGCTGCCGCAAAGAAAGCCGCTACGGAGAAAGCTGCAGATGAAAGAGCCGCTGCCGTAAAAGCAGCCATGGATAAAGCCGCCGCCGCGCCAAAGAAGGGAATTGTTAATGTCAGAAGTTTACGCATTCGCGCGGATCACAACACAACTTCAGAAGTTGTTGCAGGTCTTGTGGACGGCAACGAAGTCACAATCCTGGACACATGGACAGATGGAAAGGATACCTGGGCAAAATTGGAAAACGGCTGGGCCGCCATGGTATACGACGGCGAGACTTATATCAAACCTGCATAACAGCGTAAACCACATTCGGTTATTGTAAAAATCAAGACCTCCGAGATCTCGGAGGTCTAATCATTTAACTCAAGCTACTATAGTAAAAAGCACAGGTATGTCACCCTGAGGGAGCGTTGGTCGCGACCGAAGGGTCTCGATCATGGTGGTAGAGATGCTTCGCTCCGCTCAGCATGACATTCCTCGAGGAGGATAGCAACTGTCCTGAAAATCATCTATGCGGCTATGGGCGTGGGTTGATCTATATGGATCGTGTATCCCAATTGTTCGAGGCGACGTACCAGACGCTTTGCG
>JAKEFL010000175.1 GCA_022616105.1 Anaerolineae bacterium
CCATAAGGCAATTCATCGAGCATGATGTGGCAACTCTGGAGTCCACGAGCTTGCTCGTGGGTTTCCGACAGCAAGCTGTCGGACTCCAGAGTATATGTCGTCCGATATTTTTCATAATAGAAGATCGGCTGGTAACCAAGTGCCTCAAGGAACTGTTTGGCTTTGTCAAAATCTTCAACCGTGAATTCGATCTCCCTGCGGCTCAATACACCCTTTTCATTTTGGCTTGGATCTTTATAAGTCAAACGCGCTTCGGTGTCGCGTCTCAAGCGCAGAACGCGCCTTTCGGAACGGAGGCTGGCGTCGGGCAGGTCGAAGCGGATGTTCGTTTCCAGCACGCGCGGCTGGATCAAAAACGCACCCAATTCATGCAGACGCGTTGTTATCCTCTCTAAATCACTTACATAAAACTTTGCCTCTATCTCTTGATTTGTTTCGTCCATTAACTTTTGATCCCGAAACCCTTAACAGCTATTTGTAACAAATATCCTTCCTCTAACTGGTGGTTTCGATACACCCTTCGCTACCGCTCAGGGCTACTCAACCACCGGATTAATCAATAATTACATTACGCTCAACAACGTTTGCCTTTGCTCCACACTTTCGCCCGCCCTCACTTTTATCCTATTCACTTTGCCATCACGCGGCGATTTGAGTTCGTTCTGCATCTTCATCGATTCCAGAATTAACAAGACTTGTCCTTTTTTAACTTCCTGCCCTTCCTCAACGGGGATGGTTACCACAAGCCCGGGCATCGGTGCCTTGAGATGGAATTCACCGGTCTCTGCGACGCCACCGCCTGCCGCAGCTCGCAAGCGTCGTTCACGCTCATCCTCCACCGAGACAGGATACAGCCGCCCGCGTAATAACACCTGCCAAATGTCATCCACCTGTGCCACATAAGACTCGTGTGACTTTCCATCCACGATCAGTGAGTAAACGGGCTGTCCGCTTACAGATTCAAAATCAACTTCGTAAACCTTTCCGTCCACGCTCACATGCCGATCATCGATGATTTCGACGAGAAATTGCTTATCGCCAACAGTAGTTATATATTTCATAATCTTTTCACTGCGAAGATGCGAAGGTCGCGAAGATTCTTTCCTCTTTCTCACCTGCACTGCACCAAACGCACGATTTGCCTAGAAAATCGGGTGCAAGTGTCTTTCCTTTGTGTTTGAAACCATCTAGGCTCATCTGTGCATCCTCTCCCACCGACCGACCCATTTCCAGTTGCTCGTGTCGCGTTCATTGCGCTGAACGATATGAGATGAACGTTCAGTTTCTCGGTGTGCCACCATGGTTGCCAGGATCGCGGCGATATCGTCATAGTTCTGCCTGCTCTCTTCCGCTTCTTCCATCGAGAACCGTTCTTCAACAAAGCGTGTATCGTATTGCCCACCCATGAAGCGGTGCGAATCCATCAACGTTTGGTGGAAGGGGATGTTCGTCCGTACACCAACAATACGATACTCTTCCAGCGCGCGTCGCATCCGCAATATGGCTTGTGCACGCGTCTCGCCCCACACAATAAGTTTCGCGATCATTGGGTCATAAAACGGAGTAATTTCAAAGCCAGGATAAACCCCCGTATCAACCCGCACGCCCGGACCAGTGGGAAGCAGACTGTGTGTAATGCGGCCCGTAGATGGCAGGAAGTTGTTATATGGGTCTTCCGCGTTGATACGGCATTCAATCGAGTGACCGTTGAACTTCACTTCATGCTGTTCGTAACTCAATGAGCGGCCACGCGCGACGCGGATTTGCTCCTTCACGATGTCAATGCCTGTGACCATTTCCGTCACGGGGTGCTCCACCTGCAAGCGCGTATTCATTTCAAGGAAATAATAATTATTATCTTTATCCAATAGAAACTCAATTGTGCCTGCATTGACATAATCCACTGCCTTCGCGGCCTTGACTGCCACACTCCCCATCTTTTCACGCAGTTCATCATCAAGTGCGGATGAAGGCGCTTCCTCCAATAACTTTTGATGACGTCGTTGTAATGAACATTCGCGCTCACCCAAGTGGATCACGTTGCCATGCGTATCTGCCAGGATTTGGATTTCGATATGTCGCGCCCCTTCAACCAGTTTCTCCAGATAAACATTCCCATCCCCAAAAGCGGATTCCGCCTCGCGCCGCGCAGACTGTAGGAGGGTCGGCATTTCCTCCAGGCTTTTTACTTCTCTCATGCCTTTCCCGCCGCCGCCCGCTGTGGCTTTGATCAACAGTGGGAATCCGATCTGCGGCGCTTTTGTGAGCAACTCCTCATTGGTCATATTGCCCACATCTTCAGTTCCCGGCACGACAGGTACACCTGCTTTGATGACAGTCGCGCGCGCTTCGGCTTTATCACCCATCGCTGCAATGGACGATGGCTTGGGACCGATGAACGCGATCCCAAGATCCGCACATGCCGCGGAAAAATCCTCACGCTCCGCGAGGAAGCCGTAACCAGGATGAACAGCGTCCGCTTCTGATTTGCGCGCGATATTAAGGATCTTGTCCGCACGCAGATAGGATTCTCGCGAAGGCGCGGGCCCGAGCAAGTAGGCTTCATCCGCATATCTCACATGCAACGCGCGCCGATCTGCTTCCGAATAAACAGCCACGGTCTCAATACCCAACTCACGACATGCGCGTATGATGCGAACGGCTATTTCTCCACGGTTGGCAACCAAAACTTTTTTGAACATAAGGTCTCCTCACGTAATACGCAGTACGCAAAACATACTCGTTACTTCGTATTGCGTAAATTGCGCTTCGTCTGCGGGTCTCTACTTACCTTCGACCCTTCGCTCAGCGCGAAATCGTAAATCGTCAATCACAAATCGTAAATCACAATGGAATATTCCCATGCTTCTTTGCAGGGTTACCATCGCGCTTGTTGCTTAACATTTCCAGCGCGTTGATCAAACGCGGACGAGTCTCTTTCGGTTCGATGACATCATCAATATAACCGCGTTCCGCCGCGACATACGGACTTGCAAATTTCTCACGATACTCGGCAACTAATTCAGCTTTTTTCTTGATAGGGTCTTTTGCCTTTTCGAGTTCCTTGCGAAAGATAATGTTGACCGCGCCATCTGGTCCCATCACCGCGATTTCAGCCGAGGGCCACGCCAGGTTCAAATCACTGCGGATGTGCTTGGATGACATCACACAATACGCGCCGCCGTATGCTTTGCGAGTGATGACAGTTAATTTGGGAACAGTTGCTTCACAATAAGCATAAAGCAATTTCGCACCAGAACGAATGATGCCATGATGCTCCTGAAACGTCCCGGGCAAAAACCCAGGCACATCTTCAAATGTGATAATGGGAATGTTAAACGCATCGCAAAAACGGACGAAGCGCGCGCCTTTTTCACTTGCATCGATATCCAGCACGCCAGCCAGAACAGCCGGCTGATTTGCGATGATGCCTATGGAATGCCCGCCTAAACGCGCGAAACCGACGACAATATTCTGGGCATATCCTTCGTGGATCTCAAAGAACTGGCCACCATCCACGATCATGCGGATCACGTCTTTGATATCATATGGTTTACCAGGCTCATCTGGGATAATGGAGTCCAGTCCCTCATCCATGCGGAGAGGGTCATCGCCAATGGGCATGAAGGGTGGGTCTTCCATGTTATTTTGAGGGAGATACCCCATCAATTTGCGGATGAGATAAAGAGTATCCGCTTCGCTTTCCGCTGCGACATGACATACGCCAGATCTTTCCGAATGAACGCTCGCGCCGCCCAAATCTTCAAAAGAGACCTCTTCATGTGTTACCGCTTTGACGACATCTGGTCCGGTCACAAACATATAGGATGTGTTGCGCGTCATGAAGATAAAATCGGTGAGGGCAGGGGAGTAGACCGCGCCGCCCGCGCAGGGTCCCATGATGGCCGAGATTTGTGGGATGACGCCGGATGCCATCGTGTTCCGCAGGAAAATATCTGCATAACCGCCGAGCGCCACAACGCCCTCCTGAATGCGCGCCCCACCCGAGTCGTTCAATCCGATCATGGGCGCGCCGTTCTTCATCGCCATGTCCATGATCTTGCATATCTTCTCTGCATGAACTTCACCCAGACTGCCACCAAATACTGTGAAATCCTGTGAGAAGACGTAGACCAGACGACCCTCAATGGTGCCCCAGCCTGTCACAACCGAATCGCTCATGAACTTTTGCTTATCAAGATTGAAGTCATGCGTGCGGTGTTGAACGAAGGCATCCACTTCACGGAATGAGCCTTTATCCAGCAAAAGGTCAATGCGTTCGCGCGCGGTCAGCCTCCCTTTTTTGTGTTGGGATTCGATTCGTTCGGCGCCGCCACCGAGACGTGATTTTGCCTTTTGGTCACGCAGGCGCTGAATGTTCGTTTGACTGCTCATGTTCCTCGCTTTGTGTGAAAAAAATTTTTGTATGCCGATTTAACGTGCTTGTAAATGTCACAGTTAACAACAGGGCGGATAATATCAATGCAAATGGGAGATTCGCCCTCGGCGCCTGGAAGAATAGCCGTTCGATCCAATATTCTGCCAGCCATAGAAGCACAGATGCAAGGATTGCCATCCGTGACCAGGCTTTGCCAACCCACATGCTCCAGAGTAAAACGACTCCCGCGACGCCCCAGATTGCTCCCGTTATGAACAGATACAGCGGGCTGAGGCTTGCATTGAATTCATGTAGCACGTCCCACCAGCGCCAGGCTGCAAGTAAACGAATCGCGCCCCACGCTGATAGGCTTAACACCACCCACAGGAGCAGGGTTACACCGAAAGGGCGTTGTGAGAGCATGATCCGGTCTCGATAACGGTAACAGGTTCAAGTCGAGAATGAAGCGCCCTTCGTCTACGCTCAGGGTTGACTTCATCCACTTTTAAGGCGCTCCATAGCGCATCAGTTGTTTTCCCCCGTAATAAATATTAAGATGATCCATATATTCATTGTATTGACCCTTGTATGGCTGTTGATCGAGGATCACCGGATTCGCGAGGACATAATCCAGCCCAATATTTTCAAGATACGTTCCTGCCTGCCCGACCTGGAGTGCCTGAAAATAAGCATAACTATTGATCAGACCATCCATATTTAGAATCGTTCGGTCATGAATGAAGTAGCCGATGTTGCCTCCACCGGTGATTCCGATCAAACTGCCAGGTTCAGTGTGTTCTTCGAGGAGGGGACCGACATCGATAAATGGAGCATCCGCCGACCAATAATTATATGGCATCGAAGTGTGTATGTTCTTCCAAAACGCCGCACCCATGCTAATTCCCATATACACAGCCAATATCCAGAAGGCAATTTGAGCATATTGAAATCTGTGAAGTAGTTTATATAACATTCCCAGCATCAGACTCAGACTCAAAACGATAAGAATCAACTGGCTGACCCAATACCATTCCTTGAATGAGGCATAGCCAGATGAATTGTAATAAAGCACTTGCAGCCAGGCTCCACTTAGGAGTGGGATGATGGCAAGTTGAGTAACAGCGCGTTTCCCTTTTTGTCGATTGGAGCGTAGAACGAAGTAGAAAATAAGCGCCAACAAAGTAAGCAAAATCAGATATCGCCAGGTATCTATAATTCGCATTTTATAAAGGTTCTCCGCCCAAAACCCTATAATTCTTGAAGCAGGATTCCACGCGTTGCCATCGCTCCAGTAATTGATTCCGAGAAAGGAAAGTATATCCCGCGACGAACCGCCATATGCACGGCCCGGAAGGTCTGCCCACCATTGTTTGATCTGCCCACTGACCGGTGAGAACGTTCCGAAAGCCAATTTGTTCCAAAGCATATAAATGCCCAGCGGACCCAAAACGACACTGTAATACACCAAGCCTTCACTGAACCATTGTTTCCAATGTTTGAGAAAGTAAGCCAGAGGTTTATCATCTGATCCATATTGTATGGTTCTGTTTGTTTGTAAGCCTATGAAAATAAGCCTGCTGATCCCAAAAAGGATGAAAGTAAATATGAAGTCGGTCAGGATGGTAATGCGTGGAAACGAACCCTCCAACATTCCAAGCCTTATACTTGTAGGAATTAATGCGCCTACGATTGCCGAACTCGTTATCGTGGATAAGAAAAGCCGCTTGAGCAACTCGCGTGAATTCGACAAACCTGAATGTTGATAGAGACCAAACAAGAACGTGCATGGAATTTTGACGATCAAGCCGCAAAATGCCATCACCAAAGCGACATTTGCCAATTGATAATAATCAGGTAAGCCAGCCCGCAGCACAAATGCCAGCAGGGTGGATATCATAATCGAAGCAATATCCAGTGGAAGGAAGTAACGCAGAAGGTGCCCGCGAAAAAGGATCCACAAACCCACAATGCCTGCCAAAAAGACGAGGTCCAGCCTGCTGAACATTGCCAGTGCAGCGATGATGCCTAGGATTAATATTTGCCTTCTGGAAACTGCATTCTTACGCCAGGATTTCTCGAATTCAAATAACTTGTAAACCAGCAGGACAACGAAAAACGCTGCAATGCCCGTTTCCAGACCGTGTTGGTATACAATCCCCAATACATCAAAACTGAAGACCCAGAACAGCGCGGCGATTGCTCCAATTGCTGGAGCAAAGACTTTTCCGATTAACCGATACAGCAGAATCCCTGTCGCAACGGAGAGCCCGCTCATCACCAGCAGCAGGATGCGTAACGGGAGAACCAGATCGAACCGCGCCAACGCGAAGATGGGAATGCAGATGGACATCCATAATGGGTGATAGCCATTGGTCGGATTGATACGGTCAAATGTGCTGCCATATCCCTCGCTGATGTTTTGTGCTACTTTAAAATAATAGTAGGCATCATCACGCGTGAACCAGCGTAATGATAAATTCTGTGCATCTGATAAAGCCGCGTACAGGCTCATCGACATGACAACGACAATTAGAATTGTCTCAAACCAGGGGAGCCGTCTGATCTGATCCCTCACCCCAGCCCTTTCCCATAGCGAGAGAGAGAATCGCCGCATATTTTCACTGTTCATAAAATATCTAATGTGATCTTTCCAAAATTTTCATTCTTCCACAAGCGTTCCTGTGCCAATGCAGCATCTTTGAGCGGATACGTTTTATCGAGTATCGGCTTAAGTTTGCCAGCCACGACCAAATCCATTACTTCTCTAAAATCTTCCAGCGTGCTCATGGTGGAGCCAATGATACTCAAATGTTTCGCAAACATATAACGATTGTCGATCTCAACTTTTGGCCCCGCGCTGTTACCAACCGTCAGAAGTCTCCCGCCTTTTCGTAACGCGCGCAGACTTTGCATAAATGTCGCGCCGACGTTATCCACAACGACATCCACGCCGCGCTTGTTCGTCGCAAAAAAGACCGCCTTTGACCAATCATCCTCTTTTGAACGGTCAATGAGGATGTCTGCGCCGATGGACTCAGCCATTTCCAGCTTCTTCGCATCTGATCCCACGACGATAACCTGCGCACCGATATATCTGGCGATCTGCACGCTGGCAGTATTTACCCCGCCTCCCGCGCCGATGATGAGAACTGTCTCACCGCTCTGCAAATTGCCGCGTTTGATAAGCGAATGCCATGCAGTCTGATAGACCAGCGCAGCCGCCGCGGCTTGATGATAATCAATATCTTTTGGCAGACGATAGAGTTGTTTTAGCGGCAGCGCCACATATTCTGCATAGGTGCCGCGCACGGTTTCCCCAAGCAAATGCCAGTCGCGGCATAGGTTATCTTTTCCCTCAAGACAATGCTCGCACTTTCCACATCCGAGATTGGCATTGATGACGACGCGATCACCTACCCTCAGCCCCCCCTCTGTCCCCCCCAATATTGGGGGGGATGAAAAGGGGGGTAGTGCAACAACTTCTCCCGCGCCATCTGCACCGTTGATGTGCGGTAGGTCCAACTTCAAACCGTGC
>JAKEFL010000176.1 GCA_022616105.1 Anaerolineae bacterium
GGAAATATCAGTCAGTCTATTGTCCGGCTTTTGCTCGAGCAGGGACATGAAGTCGTATGCTTCAATCGTGGGCAGACTACTAAGCTGCCAGACGGCGTTCGTCTCATTCAAGGTGACAGACGCAGCCACGAAGACTTTGAGCAAAAGATGCAGGCTGAAAAGTTCGACGCGGCAACTGACATGATTTGCTTCAACGCAGAAGACGCCACGTCCAGTGTCCGTGCATTTCGCGGAGTTGGTTGGTTTGTGCAAACATCCACTGTTTGTACCTATGGAATCCAATACGATTACTTCCCATCTGATGAGACTCATCCCCTGCGCCCTACCACAGAGTATGGACGCAACAAAGCAGCTGCGGATGATGTGTATCTCGAAGCGTATCATCGCGAGAAATTTCCAGTGATCATCATCAAGCCATCCACGACGTATGGTCCTAAACAGGGAATGTTGAGGCAAATTTGTTGGGACTTCTCGTGGATAGACCGGGTCAAAAAGGGCAAGCCTATTGTCGTCTGTGGTGATGGATTTGCACTTCATCAACATATGCATGTGGATGATATTGCCCAGGCCTTCGTCGGCGTGATTGGCAAAGAGCACACCATAGGGCAGACATACAACGCTGTCAATCGCGGCTATATCACCTGGGCAGATTATCACCGCCTGGCAGGGAAAATTCTCGGCAAAGATGTTGAACTTGTCGGTGTGCCGTTTGAAGACTTAAAGAAACTCGACGTCCCAAACTCTGGCATTCTCGAAGATGAATTTGCTTATAACGCATATTACTCCTCCGAAAAATTGTTCCGCGATGTACCTGAGTTCCACCCGAAGATTTCACTTGAGGAAGGTATGACTCAAGTCTTTGAAGTAATGGAACGCGAAGGAAGAATTCCCAATTCAGATGATTTGAAGTGGGAAGATGAAATTATTGAGAGA
Organism: Anaerolineae bacterium; assembly: GCA_022616105.1. Lineage (GTDB taxonomy): Bacteria > Chloroflexota > Anaerolineae > Anaerolineales > Villigracilaceae > Defluviilinea. The sequence continues at coordinate 934 of JAKEFL010000176.1, forward strand.
TATAAGAATTTGTGGAAATAACGGTGGTTGAGCGCAAGCAGTCGAAACCACCATTAAGGAAAGAAATTTCAATAACAAAATTGTTCTTGTTAATTGCTGGTTTCGATACAGGCTTCGCAAATAACGCTCAGCCCTACTCAACCAGCAAAGCATAAATGAAAAGGAAACTATGACTCCAAATCCATTTCTAAAAAAGCTAGGTTTTTCAGACAATGATAGAGCCGTCATCATCCACACCGATGACATCGGCATGTGTCACGCATCGGTGCAGGCGTTTACAGACTTGTGGGAGTTTGGCACGATCACATCGGGAGCGGTGATGGTTCCATGTCCGTGGTTCCCTGCTGTTGTGCACATGTGTCGGGAGAATCCTGACATAGATATGGGTATCCATGCAACATTAAATGCAGAGTGGGATGCCTATCGCTGGAGTCCGCTTTCGACGCGGGATCAGGCCTCAGGTCTGCTGGATGCGGATGGTTATTTCCATCAATGGCAGCCGGCTGTTTATGAGAATGCGAAGCCTGAAGCAGTAGAGATGGAAGTGAATGCACAGATCGAACGCGCGCTGGCAGCGGGGATCGATGTTACACATGTCGATTCACACATGGGCACGATCATGAATCCGCTGTTTATTCAATCCTATATTCAAGCCGCGGCGAGCAGAGGCTTGCCAAACATGCTCCCACGTATAGACGCAAAAGGCATGGACATGATGGGAATCAGCGAAAATGAACGAAAAGTTTACGAGCCAATGGTGGATCAACTTCTGGAAGCCGGTATCCCGATGCTGGAGGGGCTCATTTCAATGCCACTTGATGAGCCAAATCCCGATGGGCAGATGGAAATTGTGAAACGTTTATTCAGTGATTTGTCTGTGGGCATTACACACTTCATTTTGCATCCTTCGATTGATACGGCTGAACTGCGCTCCATCGCTCCAGACTGGGAAAGCCGTGTTGCCAATTACAACGTCTTCATGAGTAATGAATTGAAGAGGTTTATTGAAAGTGAAGATTTCAAGCTGATTGGATATCGCCAAATACGAAACGCAATGAGGGATCAATGAAATATTTCCTGGGTATTGATGTCGGCTCTTCCAAAACGCACGCGCTGATCGTGGATGAAACAGGTACATGTATTGGTTTTGGCAGGTCATCAGGTGGTAACCATCAAGGCGTTGGTTATGATGGTTTGACAAATGTCTTATTGGAATCCTTTATGCGGGCACACGAAATGTCCGGGGTGGATGTGGCTGATATAACGGGAGCAGGTTTTGGCGTCGCGGGATGCGACTTTCCTTCCGATAGAGATCCTCATTTACAGGCTATTGCTGCGCTGGGATTATCGTGCCCGGTGGAGGTTGTCAACGATGGTATGAACGGATTGCTGGCAGGCGCAACACGCGGGGTTGGTGTTAATGTCACTGCGGGCTCATCCAACAATTGCCGCGGACGCGGACAACGCGGACAGGAAGGTCGTATTGTAGGGAATGGCGTGACGTTCGGCGAATTTGGCGGCGCGCTTGAGATCATGGAAAGAGGTCTCCAAATGGTGAACTACGCATGGATCAAACGCATCCCGCCCACCTCGTTAACGCAGATTTATCTCGAAGCCACTGGTGCAAAAAACGAAATAGATTTGATGGAGGGATTATCAAACGGACAATATCATTTGTTTCCATACCTGGCTATTGAAGTGATCAATGCCGCGCGTAATGGGGATAACGCAGCTTGCGGCGTCCTGCAATGGGCAGGCGAAGAATTGGGTTGGCTGGCTGTTTCTGTTGCGCGTCAGATCGAAATGGAAAATGACGAAGTGGAGATCATCCAATCGGGCAGTGTCTTTGAAGCGGGTGAACTCATTACCAGGCCTATGCGCGAGCTTGTTCTCAAACATTGCCCCCAGGCAAAATTGATTCGGCTCGACGGTCCGCCGGTTGTTGGAGCAGTGATACTCGGCATGGAGCAAGTTGACTTTGATGGATATGCTGTACGTGAGGATATAGTACGAACTGCGAAAGAAATCGTCAAATGAATGATTAACAGGATGTAGGAAACTCAAAATTCTTTAGCCGCGAATTACACGAATTCCACTAATTTTTAAATAATTCGCGTGAAGAAGCGAAATTCGCGGCTACCCTCTTTGGTCTTGCGTACGTCCTAATTAAATTGAAAAACCGGAGGCTTTTATGTCTGAACTGGCAATTCTTGGAGGACCAAAAACGCGCACAGAACCTTATCCCCAGTGGCCTGTGTGGGATCAACGCGATATCGATGCGGTAACCGAAGTTATCAAATCAGGACGCTGGGGCGGGTATCCATATCCGGGACCGAAGACTGCTGAACTGGCAGAGAAGTTTGCGGAATTACAGGGCGGTGGTTATGCAGTGCCGATGATCAATGGAACGGTTACAATGGAAGTCGCGTTGCGCGCGGCTGGTGTTGGCTGGGGTGACGAGGTCATTGTCCCTGCGTATACGTTTCAGGCAACGGCGTCAGCCCCAATGGCCGCGGGAGCGATTCCTGTCATCGTGGATGTAGATCCGAATACATATTGTCTCGATGCCAATGCCGCGGCCAGGGCAATCACACCAAAAACGAAAGCGATCATCCCAGTGCATCTTGGCTCGAACATGGCAGATATGGACGCGATCATGGTGCTGGCACGCTCTGCGAAATATAATTTGATCGTGATCGAAGATTGCGCGCACGCACACGGCGCAAAATGGAACGGTCAGGGCGCAGGGACAATTGGTCACTTCGGATCATTCTCTTTACAATCTTCAAAGACTCTTACTTCAGGCGAAGGCGGAATCCTGTTATGCAAAACACCTGAGCTCGCCGCGAAAGCCGCGAGCATCATAGATTGTGGTCGCCCTCACGCGCTCGGTGGCGGACCCGAAGACCCCAATGGTCTTTCTTTAATGGGTGCTAATTATCGCCTGAGTGAATTACAAGCCGCGCTCGCTTTGGCGGGCATTGAACGATTCCCCGCGCAGGCAAAACAACGCGAACAAATGGCAGCATACATGGATGAGTCTCTAAGTGAGATCCCCGGTGTACGTCTGATGAAACGTGATCCGCGTCATACCACGCGTTCTTTCTATCGCTATATCTTTGCGATTGACCCGCAGCAATTTGGAATGGAACACGATGTATTATGTGCTGCATTGGATGCAGAAGGAATCGATTCCTGGACAGGCTATGAAGCCATGCACAACTATGAATTGTTCCAGCCGCAGAAATCCACGCTGGCTGTACCAAGCGCCTTCCCCGAATATTTCAAATTTGAGGAAATGAATTTGCCCGAAGCCACGCGTGCCTGTGAACACGAAGCGGTCTGGCTGGATGAAGCGGTATTCCGCGCTGGACCTAAAGGTGTGGATGATGCAGTCGAGGCGATCAGGAAGGTTCAGAAAAATGCCCTGGAGCTGAATAAAGCGGCAGATGAGTTGAGAGAAAGATATAGATAAAATTCGTTGGTTGAGTGGGCGAAGCCCGTA
>JAKEFL010000177.1 GCA_022616105.1 Anaerolineae bacterium
GTAAAAGGAACCACGATGGCGGCCAGTACATATACCAGTTTCTCAAATGACCCTCGACCGCCAAACAATCCGGCGATCCACTGTACGATACCGGTAAATGCTGCAAACAGCACCACCGAAATAGCGGCAGACACTGGCGCACCACAAAGCACACCGACCAGGCCAGTACCCATCTGGTTTTCCAATCCCGAACCCTGCATCATTTGACTCATCAGGACTCCCTGCATCAGAAAAACCACAAAGGACTGAATCAGGGAAGCGACAAAAACCCATAATAAAGCTGTACTGGTTTTTGCTTCAGGAGCGGCAGCAATTTGAGCGTAAGTCTCTTCATTGGGTTTTGTGATGGCATTCATCCATGTCTGCAGCATGGATCGCGACCCGCCGGATAGCATTGGGGCATTCGGCTGTTCGTTCATGAGTTCCTCCGTTTAGAATAGATTTATCTCATTATGGCATACTTGAGGACCAATTGCAACTATCTAAACACAAATGTAATCCAAAAGTTATACATGCAGTACAAAGTGCCGCACGCATGTCTGACACTGGAGTTTGAAGTTTCGCCTACACTTGATTACAAAAATCCAGTAAATAGTAAGACAAGCGGTAAAATTGCCCCCGATGGAAATTTCTGAAAAACTCCACGGCATCCTTGCCACCCTCCCCGCGAAACCCGGCTGCTATCTAATGAAAAACATGGAGGGGAAGATTATTTATGCGGGTAAAGCTATCAGTCTGAAGAACCGCGTCAGGTCATATTTTCACGCGGACGCCAGCCACGATGCGAAAACGCGTCGCCTGGTGCGCGAGATCGCAGACATTGAATGGATCGTCGTTGGGTCCGAACTTGAGGCGCTCATCCTTGAGATGAACCTCATCAAGAAGCATCGCCCGAAATACAACGTCCGCCTCAAGGATGACAAACGTTATCCCTATATCAAGATCCATTGGGCAGATCCATTTCCCAAAGTCACAGTGACGCGCCAAATGGTGGACGATGGTTCGCGTTACTTTGGTCCTTACACTTCTGCCTGGGCCGTGTACCAAACACTAGATGTGCTTCGCCGTATCTTCCCTTATTTGACATGTGACCGCAACATTACAGGGATGGACTTGCGCGCGTGTCTTTACTACGACATCAAGCTTTGTACCGCTCCCTGTATTGGCGCGGTCAATCAGGCCCAATACCGCCAAACGATCTCCGACCTGATGGATTTCTTGAGTGGACATAGTGAAGATATCGTTGCACGTTTACAGGCAGATATGGAAAAAGCATCCGAAGAGATGCGCTTTGAAAAAGCTGCGGCACTACGTGACCAACTGAAAGCCATTCAAGCGATCATTGAGAGGCAAAAGATTGTCTTCGCAAGCGATTATGTCGATTCGGATGTGCTGGCGATGGCTCGCGCAAATGGCGAAGCCTGTGTGCAGATTTTCTTCATTCGCGGCGGCAAATTGATCGGGCGCGAATACTTTATCCTGGAGGGTACTGAAGATGAGGTAGACAGCGAAATCATGGAGCAATTTGTTACCCAATTCTACACAGAAGCGGCCACAATACCACCGCAAGTCATGCTTCCAGATGAAATCGAAGAAGCGCGGATTATCAGTCAGTGGCTGCGATCGAAGCGCGGTGGAGAGAAGGTGGAGTTCTTCGTACCAAAGGAGGGACAGCCGCACGAGTTGGTGCAAATGGCAGCAGAGAACGCCAAAGAGACTTTGCAGGCTTTGCGCGCGCAATGGCAGGCTGATACACACAAACAGGAACAGGCATTAACAGAGTTACAACAGGCATTAAGTTTGCCAGAGCCGCCAAATCGAATTGAGTGCTACGATATATCGAACACACAAGGGACCGCCATTGTCGGCGCGATGGTCGTTTTCACTCAAGGCGTGCCTGATAAGAAGTTATATCGCAAATTCAACATCGAAAGTGTGGTAGGCACACCCGATGACTTCGCCTCCATGCAGGAGATGTTGACGCGCAGATTCCGTCGGTGGCGATCAGCGCAGGAAACAGCAAGCGAGCCGGGGTCCAAGAAAGATGCGTCGTTTTCCTTCCTCCCGGACCTGATCATCATTGATGGCGGTAAGGGTCAGTTGGGACGCGCCGTCCAGGTTCTTGAGAAATTCGAGTTGTTGGATAAAATTCCTGTGATTGGGCTTGCCAAACAACAGGAGGAAATATTCTTCCCCCACAAATCTGAGTCGTTGATGCTGCCGCGGCATTCGCAGGGACTGTATCTCATTCAGCGCATTCGAGATGAAGCACATCGATATGGCATTACTGCGCATCGCAAGAAGCGACAGAAACTAGGCATGGCTTCACAACTGGATTCCATCCCCGGTATAGGACCCGCGCGGCGCAAGGCGCTCTTGAAACATTTTGGTTCTATCGATAAGATCAGAGAGGCCTCAGTTCAAGATTTACGAGCTATAGTGCCGGAAGAAACAGCGCAATCCATCAAGGAACACCTGGAATGAAGCATATTTGGATTGTTGATGACGACGAAGAGATGAGCCGCGCTGTCGGACTGATGTTAAAATTGCTGAATTGTGAAGTAGCTACGTTTTTTAATGTCCGCGCCGCGGCACAGACATTACTCATTAGCAGGCGCCCCGACTTGATCATTTTGGATATCAACATGCCCGAGGTATCTGGGCTGGATATGGTTGAGTTCCTGCGGCGCCGACCCGAATCAAAGAATATACCAATCGTCATGCTTTCGTCCGAAGCTGCAGACTCCATTGTGGACAAAGCACTGGAACTGGGTGCAGATTCATATATCATGAAGCCTGTAACCATAGAGGAACTTGAAAAGGCAATGATAACTGCTTTTGAGAAGCATCCTTCACTGTGAGAAACAACGGAGTGCCGCACACACATATATAAGAATGCGATCTTAAATGGAAGCCAAAATGATTTCAAAAAGTTCAGCAATGAATGAGAGAAGCGGTAAAATGGCAAGCAATAGGTCGAAAAATAAAAATCAACCAAAGCCAAAAGAGAACAAGGGAACTACGAACAGGGTTGTGCAGATCGTGGTCATCATCCTTTCAATTATCCTGATCCTTTCGATGGTGTTATCTCTTACATCAACTTTCTAACGCTGCACACAGGGATGATATAATTCCGCCGCGCGGTGCAATTAGCCGCGCATTTATTACACACATGTCATTGCGAGGAGGGCTTCACTTGCACCTGGTGCAAGTACAGGTGTAGCCTGACGACACTTGCACCCGATTTGCTCAGCAAATCGTGCGTTCGGTGCAGTGCAGGTGAGCAATCCCCAACACGATATAGGACGCTGCGCGGCTTCGTCGCCCTACGGGCGCCTCGCAATGACGGATGGTACTTACATGCTCGACAAACTAAAAGGCATCGAAGATCGCTACCAGCAACTTGGCAATGAATTGCTCGACGTAGGCAGTAACTATCGACGCGCGGCGGAAATCAACAAAGAGCGTGTGGATTTGGAATCCATCGTCGATAAGACGCGCGAATATCGTCAGGCAATGAAAAGCCTTGAAGAGGCTAGGGCAATCCTCGAATCCGAAAAAGATGCGGATTTGATCGCGTTAGCTGAATCAGATATTACTGAACTCAGTCCCAAAATCGAAGCCCTTGAAAAAGAGATCAAAGGAATGCTAGTTCCTAAGGACCCTCGTGATGATAAGAACGTCATTGTCGAAATCCGCGCGGGCACAGGTGGAGATGAAGCCGCGATCTTCGCGGCGGACTTGTTCCGCATGTACACGCGTTACGCCGAAAGCCAACGATGGAAAAATGAAATCCTTTCAGAGAATGCGATTGGCGTGGGCGGTTATAAGGAAGTCATTTTTGAGATTCGCGGCAA
>JAKEFL010000020.1 GCA_022616105.1 Anaerolineae bacterium
AATGCAGATTGGGACGCGATTGCCGAGGTGAAGTCGCTGGTCAGGATACCGGTGACAGGCTCAGGCGATGTAAGAACCGTGGCTGATATCCAAAGAATGAAGGAATACACCAACTGCGAGGCAGTCATGATTGGTCGCGGCGCGATCTCCAATCCCTGGATCTTTATGGGGTTGGACCGCGAACAGGTCTCGCCCGAGTTGTTGAAAGAAACCATCCACGAGCATTTGGAAAAGAGCATCCAATTCTATGGCGAAGAAGATGGACAAAGACTCTTCCGAAAGTATGCTGTTCAATATCTATTGTTGCGAACGCTTGATCGTGAAGCGCGCAAGGAGATTTTGAAGGAAAGACCATCGGGGGAATTCCTGGAACTGCTGAATCAGATTTACACGATGACGGCACAATAACAAACAATAGAACATAAATTCTGTTATACTGGACTTCACCCTCACCCTTCCCTCTCCCCGCTTCGTCTTCGCTGGGTCTCGATACGACGGAACAACACCGTCTACTCGACCAGCAGCTCCGCTCAGCGCGAAAGGGAGAGGGGGAGATTGAAATGCCAAAAACACAAACACGTTACGTCTGTCAGGAATGTGGGCGCGTTGCCGCGTCTTATATGGGGAAATGCCCGCAATGCGGCTCGTTCAACAGCATGGTGGAGGAGATCGTCCACGAGGAACCGGTCACGAGGGGAACTGCGGTTCGCGGTTTGACCGGGCGATCTGCTCCGCGTTCGATTAGCGATATCTCCTCTGACGCGGAAGACCGAATCGATCTCTCCATTGGAGAGTTTGCGCGCGTGCTTGGCGGCGGGATCGTCCCAGGCTCGATCATTTTGGTCGGCGGTGACCCGGGCATCGGCAAATCCACGCTGATGCTGCAAATGGCTATGGAAATGGCAAACAAAAAGCGTGTGTTATATGTATCAGGGGAAGAGTCGGAAAGACAGATCAAAATGCGCGCGGTACGATTGAACGGCAAAAACGATTTGCCCGCGAATCTAATGCTTGTCACAGAGACAAATCTTGAGGTGATACTGAATCACGTCCGGGAAGTAAAACCTGATTTGCTGATTGTAGACTCCATTCAAACAGTTTACCTCTCCGAAATGGATTCGTCCGCTGGTTCCGTTTCACAGGTGCGCGAATGTTCCTCTCAGTTGAGGGAACTGGCAAAGACCAGCGGCATCTCAGTCTTCGTCATTGGGCATGTGACGAAGGAAGGCACCATCGCAGGTCCGCGCGTGCTGGAACATATTGTGGATACGGTTTTATATCTTGAAGGAGATCGCTTCCAGGCGTATCGTTTGCTGCGTTGTGTAAAGAACAGGTTCGGCGCGACATCTGAAGTCGGTGTCTTCGAAATGCGCGAAGGCGGGCTGGTCGAAGTTACGAATCCATCGGAGGCATTTCTCGCAGAGCGGATGATCAACGCGGCGGGTTCCGCCATTGCTGTGACGATGGAGGGAACAAGACCTATCCTTGTTGAAATTCAAGGGCTTACTTCCCCAACACAATTCGGTAACGCACGCCGTACCCCAAACGGTGTGGACTTCAACCGCCTGCTTTTGATCGCGGCGGTGCTAACTCGAAGAGTTGGGCTGAAACTTTCAGAGCAGGATATTTTCGTGAATGTCGTCGGTGGTCTGCAAATCGATGAGCCAGCCGCAGATTTAGCTGTTGCTGCAGCAATCGCCTCTTCATGGAAGGATATCCCTGTGAAAGCGGATGCGGTCCTGATCGGAGAGATTGGTTTGGCTGGTGAGTTGCGCATGCCCGGGCAGATGCCAGCGCGTTTGCGCGAAGCAGAAAAGTTGGGATTCAAAACAGCCATTGTACCCAAGGCAATTCGCAAGGGCGAGGGCTATCCAAAAGGAATTCAGATCATTGAGGTACGCTCCATTCAGCAGGCGTTGGATGCCGGGCTCGCTGCAAGAGAATTGACAAAAGGGCGGCAGGTGGCGTAGCAAATGTCATTGCGAGGAGGGCTTAAGCCCGACGAATCAATCTCCTCTATAATGACGAGATTGCTTCGTCGCCCACGCTTCGTCTTCGCTCGTTGTCACTCGCTCCGCTCAGCGCGGTGCTCCTCGCAATGACATCTATAATTTTGCAACCAACTCATATCTCCTCCGTATAAAGCACAGAAGGAGATTTCCCATGAACGGTAAAATCATTTCAGCAATTCTTGTGCTTGCATTGGTAAGCATGGCATGTGGATTCAGCATCGACCTGCCTCCGCAGGCAGAAGCGGGGCCCGATGTCACCGATGAAATAAAGGTGGCAGACCCAGAGTCCGATGAGACGCGTCTCTCACTTAATTTTGGCGCGGGTGAGTTGAAGTTATCATCCGGCGCGGAAGGGCTGGTTGAAGGCACAGCGCTATATAACGTGAAGGAGTTGAAGCCTGAAGTCGCGAGAAACGGCGGGGATATCCAAATCAAGCAAGGGGATTTGGATGGTCTCATGCCATTTGAGGGTATGAAAAACAGGTGGGATTTGCAGCTTGGCAAAACGCCGATGGATTTAGAGATCGACGCGGGCGCTTATGAAGGAAACATGGAACTCGGCGGGCTGGCGCTCAAAACCCTGACGGTGAAGGACGGCGCGGCGCATGTAAACCTTTCATTCTCTGAGCCGAACCTGATTGAAATGTCTCGTCTGGCTTATTCGACCGGCGCATCAGAAGTGACATTAATTGGCCTGGCAAACGCGAACTTTGATACGTTTGATTTTGACGGCGGCGCTGGTAGTTATTCACTGGATTTTTCAGGCGAATTACAACGTGATGCCTCCGTAGAGATTAACAGTGGATTGAGTGAGTTGATCCTCATTGTTCCTGAGGGTGTTAATGCAACGGTCAAAATCGAGGGTGGGTTGACAGATATCAATACTGGCAGCGGCTGGTCTCAGAGTGGAACCACTTATTCTCACGAAGGCTCAGGTCCCACGCTGACGATTACAGTCAACATGGGTGCAGGAACGATAACACTCAAAGAATAACTGGCGCTCGTTTTCCAGACAAAATTGTATACTTGAATTCCATTCCTCCTGGCTATAATGTCGGGAGGAATTTTTATATTAGAGGATATGATGAATAAAAACAATCTTTACCTTTCTCTCAGCGGACTTGTTATGCTGATGACAATATTAGCTTGTGTGATACCCGGGCAAGCGACACAGCCCGCCCCTGTTACAAATCCCGACTCAATCGGGACTTTCATTGCCGGCACAGCACAGGCAAGCGTTGAACAAACTGTTCAGGCAAGCCTTGTTACTCCCACATCAACACTTGTTTCCGCTGAAATTTTTACCCCCACGCCCAAAATATCCATGGCAGGGACCTCGCTTGTGATACGCGAGGATCAAAGCGCGCTGTTCACCGATCACACGGCCGGAATACAATTAATTATCCCGGCGGGCTGGATGCCAATCCGCGTCAATGAGGAAGAATATTACAATGCATTCTCGCTGGATGTTACTTTGAAAAACCCAGACATTCTCGACCACCTTACTGCAATACAGGATGCCAGCGTAGAAAAGTTTCGATTGAATGCCCTTGATATCCGTGATGGTCATAACCCCGGCGGGGTCCGTTCAAACATCGACGTTATCTTTCAACCAGGCGATCTTCGGAGCCTCGAAAAATGGGAGCAAGCAGAAAGAAATCGAAAACCTCCTTTTAAGAATTTCAAATTTATCTCATCAAGTTATCCAACGACGACCAACGGTACAAGAGTCCTAGTCATTGAACAAAGCTGGACTGGTGCGGGTGGTAAAAATACCATATACTACAGAGGCGTATTCTTTAGCCTGCCATCGGGAACGATTGTCCTCGATTTTTTGGCAAACCTTGATTTCAAAGATACTATCCTGCCAGACTTTGAACAGGTGGTAAACAGTTTAGCTTTGCTGGCTCCATAACGAAGATTCAAATCCCTCCCGGCGTATAATTGCGGGAGGATTTTTTATTTCAATGAGGAGAACGCATCATGTCTGGACCTCGAACTGTCCGCGCCCCAAGGGGCATTGACCTCACCTGCAAGAACTGGCTCAGCGAAGCCGCGTATCGCATGATCCAAAATAATCTCGACCCTGAGGTTGCTGAAAAACCTGATGATCTCGTTGTCTATGGCGGGCGCGGGAAAGCCGCACGGGATTGGGAATCATTTGACGCGATTCTTGAGTCACTTAAGAATCTTGAGGAGGATGAAACGCTTCTTGTGCAATCAGGCAAGCCTGTGGTCGTGTTCAAGTCTCATAAAGATGCACCTAAAGTTTTGATTGCAAATTCAAATTTGGTTCCTCATTGGGCAACGTGGGAACACTTTGATGAACTCGCCAAAAAGGGACTCATCATGTACGGGCAGATGACTGCCGGTTCATGGATTTACATTGGCACACAGGGCATCTTGCAAGGCACATACGAAACCTTCGGCGCGCTGGCAAAACTCAAAGGCTGGGGCTCGTTGAAAGGAAAGTTTGTGCTCACCGCGGGACTCGGCGGGATGGGTGGCGCGCAGCCACTGGCAATCACAATGAATGAAGGTGTGGGATTGATTGTTGAAGTTGACCCCGAACGCGCAGAACGCCGCCGTGCGATCGGGTATGTAGATACAGTCGTTGACACATTAGAAGAAGCGATGACTCTTGTTGAAGAAGCAAAAGAAGGACAAATTCCGAAATCCATTGGGTTGATCGGCAACGCGGCGGATGTGTATAGTGAACTTGTCGCACGCGGCGTTACGCCAGATGTGGTGACAGACCAAACCTCTGCGCATGAGGCGTTATTTTATATCCCATTGGGTTTATCGGTGAGCGCCGCGGATGAGTTGCGAAAAGCTGATCCTGAAAAATATAAGAAGATGGCAATGGATTCGATGTCCAGGCATGTGCAGGCTATGCTTGACCTGCGGCGCGCGGGCGCAGAAGTTTTTGATTATGGAAATAATATTCGTCAACAGGCTTACAACAATGGTGTGAGTGAAGCGTTTGAATTTCCGGGATTCGTTCCTGCTTATATTCGTCCACTGTTCTGTGAGGGCAAAGGACCGTTCCGTTGGGTTGCGCTTTCTGGAGATAAGGAAGATATTTACGCAACAGATCAAGCCATCATGGAGTTGTTCCCTGAGGATGATCATCTTAAACGCTGGCTGAAGATGGCGCGTGAGAAAATTCCGTTCCAGGGATTGCCCGCGCGCATCTGCTGGCTGGGGTATGGTGAACGAGTCAAGGCAGGTTTGAAGTTTAATGAGCTGGTCGCGAGTAGAAAAGTGAAAGCACCGATCGTGATCGGGCGCGATCATTTGGATTCGGGTTCCGTCGCTTCACCAAACCGCGAGACCGAATCGATGAAAGATGGCTCAGATGCAATTTCCGATTGGGCGATATTGAACGCAATGATCAATGCAGTGGGCGGTGCGACGTGGGTATCGTTCCATCATGGTGGTGGGGTCGGAATGGGATACAGCCAGCACGCGGGGCAAGTCATCGTTGCAGATGGGACTCCCGAAGCGGCTCGGAGGTTGGAAAGAGTCCTGACAACGGACCCAGGCATGGGTGTTGTCCGACACGCAGATGCGGGGTATGAGATCGCCATCGAAGCCGCGAAGCGTCACGGCATCAAAATGCCGATGTTGGGAAAATCCTAAAGTAAACAAGTCACTTACACTTTCGAATCAATTGGTGGTTGAGTAGCCCGAAGCAATAGCGAAGGGCGTATCGAAACCACAAACCCTGGCAATTTCTATTTCCTGTTGATTTCGATACGGCCGACACCCCGAAGCAAGTTTTCGGGGTGTTTTGTTTACATCACCCTATACTTTAACCCTTGACATACTGTATGACATACAGTATCATGTGACTATAGGTGACACATGGAAAATGATGAACTCGTACAAAACATGCTGTTGGAACTGCGGCGCGGCACACTCTCCATCGCAGTGCTCAGCCAGTTGACCAAGGAGCAATACGGTTATTCCCTGCTCAAGGCGCTGTCTGATAAGGGCCTGGAGGTGGAACAGAGTACGCTCTACCCCCTGCTCCGCAGATTGGAATCTCAAGGATTGCTGCAATCCGACTGGCGCATTGTGGACGAAGCCCGTCCGCGGCGTTACTACGTCATCAGCGCACAAGGCAAGGCAGTGCTGACCAAACTTAAACGTGAATGGTCTCTGATGGCTGAGACCATGAAACAAATGTTAACTTAAAGAAGGAGAAAGAAATGAGTCTGATTGATAGATATATTGCAGAGGTAGGCAGACACCTGCCGGAAAAGAACCGCGAGGATATCGAAGCCGAGATCCGCTCGATGCTGGAAGATATGATTGATGAGAACAGCCACCAAACAGGCAAGCCTGTGAATGATGAGCTGATTGCAGCGGCACTTGAACAACTGGGCGACCCAAAGTTGCTTGCTCACAAGTATGCACCAGCCAGGCGCTATCTGATCGGTCCCGATTGGTATGAGGCTTATATTGAAACTCTCAAGCGCGTACTTGCCACAGCGCTCCCGGTGGTTGCCATCCTAACAATCTTCATCGCGCTCGCACAAGACCCCATCGATTTTGTCGATGCGTTGGGCCAGGCATTCGGCAGGGTGGTCGATGTGGCAATAGGAATCTTATTTTGGGTCACCGCCGGGTTTGTCATTGTGGAGCACTCTGATGCCAAACCGAATGAGTTGGAAAGAGCAAAAACCGGTGCATGGACAGTGGCCCAATTACCAGAAATGCCTAAAAAACGCCAGATCAGTGTCGCCGAGGCTCTGACAAATATCGTGTTCATTACTGGCTTTACAGTATGGGTCGTCTTGCCATTCGTACAGTCTCAGGGGAATGAGTCTGTACCTTTTCTTAACCCTGATCTGTGGCAGATATGGCTACCAGTCTTTTTTGTGCTCGTCGTACTGACATTAATCCATGAAGTGTTTAAGCTGATCGTTGGTAACTGGACACAGGCACTCATGATAACGAATGTAATCCTGTGCCTGATTTCGATTACCTATATCGTTGCACTGGTAACAACTCAGGAGATTATTAACCCGGCATTTCTCGCAACACTCAGTGACGATGTCGTGGCAGAGTTGCGGGACTCAGCCAGATGGGCAAGATGGACAGTCAACATCAGTGCTGTCATCACGATTGGCATCTATGTCTGGGACATGGTCAATTCCATGATCATGGCGAAACGACTTAACAGGCAGGAACCTAAAAATGCCATCACGGCAGAAAAAATGTTGTAATGTTGTAATAATGAAGGAGAACGAAATGAATCTAATTGATAAATATATTGCCGAAGTTGGCAAACACCTGCCCCGCAAACAGCGCGCGGATATCGAAGCCGAGATCCGCTCGACGCTGGAGGATATGCTCGAGGAACGGAAGCAGGCAAATGGCGAGGTGAGCGAAGAGCAAATGATCGCGTTGCTCAAAGAATATGGAGCGCCGCGCGAGGTAGCCGAATCTTATACTGGACCGCGTTATCTCATCGGCCCGCGCGTCTTTCCGATCTTTGAAATGGTAACCAAGATCGTGGTGGCTGTATTATTGGGACTGGCTCTGGTGAAACTTGGACTCAGTCTCGCTAACTCCAGCCTGGTTGGTATCGAATTCCTTGAAAAGATTGGCGGATCTATTCTGGAGTTGTTCGGCGGGTTGATCACAGCATTTGGGAATATTGTGCTGGTGTTTGCCATCCTTGAAAGAGTTTTGCCTGCCAAGGAGTTCGATGAGGAAGAGGAATGGAACCCGGCTGAGCTTGCCAGCGAACCAGACCCCGATCAGGTGAGCATTGGCGAACAGATCTGGGGTATCCTGTTTATGGCCGGGTTCCTGGTCATCTTCAACCTGTACGCCAACCCCGATGCATGGTACATCCGTGAAAATGATTGGAACTTCCTTTCTCTACGATTTACGGATGCATTCTTAAGTTACCTGCCATGGATCAATATTCTGGCAATTCTGGAGATTGCGTTGAGCCTATACATGATCCGCCAGGGACTTTGGAACGCAACCACGCGTATCATCAATATCGCATTGCAGCTTGCATGGATCGTCCTCAGCGTACTCATGCTAAAGGGACCCGACCTTATCGAAAGCACTGCAGGGTTTTCGAGGATTGGAAATCTGATGGCATCCGTGACGCTGGCCATCGTCATTATCGTCTCCAGCATCGAAGTGGCGCAGATGGCCTACCGTTTGATGAAAAGCAGACCTTCACCACCCTATCCTGTGATGAAATAGGTAAAGTATTAAGGGAAAATCGAGCGAACTAACCATTCGCTTGATTTTCATTTAATAGCTCACCTTAAGCATGGACGAATTCCTTACAGCGCATCTTTAACGCCAAGACACAAAGCTTTTATTCTTTGCGTCTTGGCGTCTTCGCGTTATTTTCCCTGCGGTGGAAATTTTCCAGCCGGAAATGGAAGGATCGATCTTATCCTGTACGCGCAGCAATTCCTGCAGAAAAGAGCATGGATAAGTCTGGTTTTGAAACTATAATTGGCTTGATCAGATTGAAAGTTAGAGTTCGATGAATCGTCCTTATGTTTTCATCAATGTCGCGATGACCGCTGACGGCAAAATTGATACCTTTGCCCGTAAAGGCGCGGCGATCTCATCTCAACGCGATAAGGAACGGGTGGATAAATTGCGCGCGGAATCCGACGCGGTCATGGTGGGCGGGAAAACCCTTCTTGACGAAGACCCGAAGTTAACGGTTAAATCTGAAATATTACGCGCCGAACGCGTTGCCCGTGGGTTGTCCCCAAATCCTGTCAAAGTTGGGATTGTTACAAAAGCGGATACCAAACCAGACTCGGCATTTCTAAACGCGGGACCCGCAGCTGCCGTAATATTTACAACACATCAGACATCTAAAGACCAGCTTTCCCTGCTGAAATCGCGCGGCGTGAATGTGTATGTAGGTGCCTCAGAAAGGGTCAATTTAGTGAACGCTCTCGCAACTTTAAAGGACCTCGGCATCCATCGTCTTATGGTGGAAGGCGGAGCAACTCTCAACTTTGAATTAATACGGCTTGGTCTGGTGGATGAAATCTCGGCATATATGGCGCCAATGATCTTCGGGGGGGAATCTGCTCCGACAATGGCAGCAGGCTCAGGTCTGGAAAGAAGCGAAGCTATCCCGTTGAAATTAATCCATGTGGAAAGATGGGACGATGGCGGCGTTCTAATAAATTATCTCTTGGAGAGGTCAATATGACGACAACCATGCATGAAAAATTCGATATATTATTGGAAACGGAAGGCGATCATGAGTGTGAAGGATTAGGCAGAGATAAGGTCTGCGTCCGCATTGTGGCAATGGCTGAGCTGCCAACTCGCTTTGGCGATTTTCATATCATTGCATTCGAAAATAATCGTGATGGAAAGGAACATGTTGCCATCACAAAGGGTGATGTGATCGGCGCATCAGATGTGCCCGTGCGCTTACATTCTGAATGCCTCACTGGCGATGTAGTTGGTTCACTGCGCTGTGATTGCCGCGATCAATTGGAAACCGCGCTTAAAACGATCGGTCAAATGGAAAAAGGAATGGTGCTCTATCTGCGCCAGGAGGGCCGCGGCATCGGTCTCATCAACAAGATCCGCGCCTACAGTTTGCAGGATGAGGGACTTGACACGGTCGAAGCGAATCTTGCACTCGGTTTTCGTGATGATGAACGCGATTATGCCGTTGCCGCGCACATGTTAATGTCGCTTAAGATCAAATCGGTTCAATTGATGACCAACAACCCAAAGAAGATCAATCAACTCACACAGTATGGGATCGAAGTCAATGGCCGTATTCCGCATATCATGGCTCCGAACGAATACAATCGTTTCTATCTTGAAACCAAAGCAATCAAATCTGGCCATATGATCGATTTTCGCGGCAAGGAACATTTGCGTGAACAGTACGACGATCCAATTGTGGAGGGCATGAGCGAAGACCAGATCGGGGCGTTGAATGACTAATTCTTCCACTCAGAAGGTCATCGTAATTACGGGCGCAACAGGCGCGCTTGGAAATAAAACCGCGCATACATTCGCCGCACGCGGGCATTCTCTGACTTTGATCGATACCGATCAAAATAAATTAGATTCCCTGGTCCGCGACTTGAATCTGCCCGATGACCGATTCCTCACTTTGATCGCTGATCTGCGGAATGGAGAAGCGGTTCGTTCCGCGGCGGAGGCTGTCTCCGCTAAATTTGGCCGGGTCGATGCCCTCATCCATCTCGTCGGCGGCTGGACCGGTGGCAAGACTCTCCCCGAAGCCAGCGCGGAGGATCTTGAATCCATGCTTGGCCAGCATGTGTGGACGACCTTCCATTTATTCCAATCATTCGCACCGAAACTTGCATCGAATGGATGGGGCCGTGTGATCATTGTCTCTGCATCGACAGTGCCAAATCCGCCAGGTAAAGCAGCGGCATATACCGCTGCAAAAGCCGCGCAGGAAAATTTGGTTTTGACCCTCTCAGCCGAACTTAAAGATAAAGGTGTGACAGCCAACATTATTCAAGTGAAAGCCATTGATGTCGCGAACAAAGGCACAGGGACAACACCTAATGAGATCGTCGCGGCGATGTTGTATCTCTTCTCAGATGAAGCCGCGAAATTGAACGGGGCAAGGGTACCACTTTATTAAATAGACCTCTTGCATAAATATTTGTAGGGCGGGTTTGCTGCGAAGCGTCCTGAAAGGGTAACCCGCCAAACCTCATATTTCAAGAGAGCGTCAGGCTGAAAGCCTGACCTACAAGTGACTTTTGCAAGAGGTCTAATATAAAAATTCCGAAGTCTATGAGACTTCGGAATTTTTTACTATTCATGCAGGGTCTGCCCCTTCGGGGATGCTACGCGAGGACCCCGCACAATCGTGTTTACGGCTCGCTGATTTTGATCCAATCCATCTCAATCAAAATTGGCAATACATTGAAAGATGACACTGACACGCCCACGCTCCCCTCGCGCAAGCCATAGTTCTTTTCAGTAATGGTATTTACTTCATCACCATTGATCGTCAGGGAAAGTTCATCTCCTTTGCAGGAAACTGAATATTCATTGACTTCCTTGCCTTGCTTAATGGCATTCGAGCCGCCATTTGTTATTCTTAGATACTCAATAGCGCCGCTGCTTGTTACCTCGGCATAGTAGATATCATATAAGCCGTTGTTGGCAATATTGAACTCGTACCAGCCTACGTCCGGGTCGTAACGGCAGATCAGGCTGATGTTGTTATTATTCCTGCCGCGATTATCGGCGCGCACATCGACTTGTACATCTTCATACGAGAAAGCCTCATAAAACAGGTAATAATAGACCCATTCACTGTCGAAATTCCACACCAGCTTTCCATCCTGGGCTTCCACCGTAACTTTATCGGGGTCAGCCGAATCTGAACCTGTAACTGTTAATATGGACCAATCATTGGAAAGCGGAACATCGAATTCCTCAGTAAAAAATTGCTGGGCTTGGGGAGCAGGTGGTTCAGTGGGTGCAGCAGCGACAGTGGGTTCAGGCTCTGTCGGAGGGACGGCCGTGGGCTGAGGCGGCTGTGTCGGCTGCACTGGTTGAGTCGGTGGGGTATTATTTGCACCAAAAGAGCAAGCCAGCCCGACAATCACTAACATTGAAACAAAAAAAAGCAGAGGGCGTAAGGTTTTCATGGTTATCTCCGTTTGATATTTGGCGTAGTATAGCATGGGTTTGTTTTAATGCAATGATTGAATAGTTACACTTTTGCCAGCAAGCCATGATTATCCTGGCTCAAGCCGCCGTCCCCGGCGGCGCGTTGCAGGTGACACCTTCGCCTGGAGTGGATAATTTTGTGGGCTAATGGTCCGTCCAGCCGCAGAGTTACAGAGACGCTGAGAAAAAAGAAGGACACCGCGACTCTGTGTCTTCGCGAAGCATACTCGCAGAGTGCGGTGGCAAAAACTTTAATCCATTCTTTTAGCCACTCTCTTCGCCGCCTTGAAAAGCCGAAGGTGGACGGCGCATGCAGCAAGCTTTTGTGGTACATTCAAGCCCATTATGCCCAGCCTTGCCATCCTCCTTCTCATCATTGGGGCAGTACTTCACACCGCGTGGAACCTGATCCTCAAACAATCGAAAGATAAATATATCGCCACATGGTGGATGCTGGTCACCGGCGGAGTCGTAGCTCTGGTTGCCTTGTTTTTTACGGGTTTACCCCCGCGCGAAATGTGGAAGTTCGCCATCTTCAGTGTAATCACTGAAGCCGCGTATTTCATCACCCTTTCTTATGCATATCACGATAACGAATTCTCACTTGTGTATCCGGTTGCGCGCGGAAGTGCTCCCGCATTCCTGGCGCTATGGTCTTTCGTGTTTTTGCATGAACAACTGACCAGCGGTGGACTGATCGGGTTGGGTATGATTATCGGGGGATTATTCATTATTGGTATAAGCACTCTGTTGCAGAGTCACGTCAGTCACCTGCATTTCAAAGGGATCGCAATTGCTTTATTTATTGCGCTATTGATTTCAATCTATACCACCATAGATGGCGCGGCTGTGCGGCATGGCGCGGCATATGCCCTGCCTTATGTAATGACCATGTTCGCTCTTGTCCCTTTACCGGTTACGCCGTTCATCCTGCGCGAATACGGTTGGTCGCGACTCAAAGAGGAATGGAACAAACTGGGCTTGCTCTTGTCGATCACAGGTCTGCTTGGTGTTCTCTCTTATCTAGTAGCTGTGTTTGCTTTTGCAATTGCACCGCTCAGTTACTCAGGCGCAGTGAGGGAAGTTAGCGTGGTATTCGGTGCCTTTGCCGGCTGGTGGCTCTTGAAAGAAAAATTGGGCGGGATGCGCGTGCTGGGTGCGATTGTTATTTTTGCAGGGATATTGGTGATTGCTTTGTTTGGGTAAAAGGCAAAGAGTAGTTGTATTTCCTTTAGATACTTGGCACTTCCAGAGCAATTCGGTGGTTGAGTAGCCCTGAGCGACAGTGAAGGGCGTATCGAAACCACCAGGTAACATAAGAACTCATATTACAAGACTATCTTTAGAACTGTTGGTTTCGATACGGCAGCTATCGCTGCCTACTCAACCAACGAAGTATTTCTGAAGCTAAATGTCAAACTAAATTAGATATTTACTCAATCCTCTTCAGCCTCGCGCCTCATCAAATTCCACAACGCCTCAACATGCTGACGTTCTGTTAAGATCGAGCCAATCGAGACTCGCACCATCCAGCGACCACCCAGAGTCGCGGGTGTGAGATATGCACCGCCTGAACTATTCACCCGCTCCACCCATGCCTGTGTATGTTTATCCAATTCCTCGCCTTCCAAGCCTGGCGGCTCATGCCGAACGCAAATTGTCTGTAGTGGGACAGGAGCCAGCACGCGCCAGTTCGGCGTAACACGCACTTTTTCAGCAAACCATTGCGCGTTGGCGAGGTCGCGCCTGAGGCGGGATTGCAATCCTTCCACTCCCTGTTCACGGATGAGGCACCACAGCTTAAGGGCGCGGAAGCGGCGTCCGAGTGGAATGCCCCAATCACGTAGATTCTTCACTTTGCCATCGATTGCACTTTGCAGAAAACTCGGATTGGTGCTCATGACTCGCAAGAGATGCTGCGGGTCGCGCACATAGTAAAGGGAGCAATCGAAGGCCGCGCCCAGCCACTTATGTGGATTGAACACCAGCGAATCAGCAGACTCAATTCCCTCCCACATCCAGCGGCACTCAGGCAGGATCATCGCCGAGCCTGCCATGGCTGCATCCACATGCAGCCATAGGTTATGTCGACGGGCCACTTTTGCAATCGCATCCACCGGGTCGAGCGCGGTTGTAGTTGTTGTGCCTGTTGTCGCGACAACCGCACAGGGAATGAGTCCGCGCTCGATGTCTGATTGGATCGCGTCGGCAAGTGCATTTGGCTTCATCGCATATTTTTCATCGGTAGAAATAAAGCGGAGGTTATCTCGTCCAAACCCTGCAAGCAGCGCGGCTTTCTCCACTGAACTATGGCTATGTTGCGAAACATAAACGATCAATGGCTGACCCTCGCCTTGCAAGCCACCGCGTACCAGCGAATAACTTGAGGCGCGTTCACGGGCACATATCAACGCGACCAAAGTGCTTGTCGAGGCAGTATCCTGGATCACACCACTCCACGAATCGGAAAGACCCACCATCTGGCGCATCCAGTCTGTGACCACTTCCTCCAGTTCGGTCAATGCAGGGCTGGATTGCCACGACAGCCCAAGTACACCCAGCCCTGTGCTGAGATAGTCGCCCAATACAGAAGCCAGTTCCCCATTAGATGGAAAGTATCCAAAGAAATTCGGATGCTGCCAGTGAGATAAGCCTGGCAGAATGATTTCTTCGAGATCACTGAAGATGCCTTCAAATGGTTCGGGTTGTGTGGGTGGATTCTTGGGAAGATTCGCGCGAACTGCTCCGGGTTCAAGCGCGGACCGGACCGGAAATTCAGCAACACGCGCGCGATAATCTGCAATCCAATCAATCAATTGATGGCCAACGCGGCGAAATTCTTCAGGGTTCATGCTCGATTTTCTCCACATATATTTCTAGCCGCGGAGTCGCAGAGACTCTGAGAGAGAAAAAAAAGAAAGACTCCGCGACTCTGCGTCTCTGTGGCAAAATTTTGAGACGTTTGCAAAGGTCTTTATGATTTCGCTAATGTTGTTTTATGCCCCGCGGCCTTGTTCTCCAGCAATTCCAAGACAAAACATAGAGACGATAGACGATTCAGATAACGCTGCAAATCGGGATTTGTAATCTCCCCCGCGTCGAACAGTTCAACCACACGCCGTTCTGCCCTGCGGATAATTGTGCGCGCCAGCGAGAGCGCCGCGCCTGCAAGCGAGTCTCCGGGCAGGATGAATTCCTTGGGCATCTCCACGAGTTTGCTCAACGCGTCAGTCTGTTCTTCAAGCCATGTCACCCGCGCTGCATCAATGAAGTGGAACTTCTGCGCGTTTTCGGGAGTCGCCGCGACTTCTGCCATCAACTTATATAAGTCGCGCTGCGCCTCGAGCAGGATTCCGCTTGAGTGTGGATCAAGACATTGAGCACGCGCCAGCCCGAGAGCGGCGGTGGATTCGTCCAGCGTCCCCACGGCTTCGATGCGCGCATGATACTTTGCCACGCGTCCCTCACCGAGTATGTTCGTTGTTCCATCGTCACCTTTGGATGTGTAAAAGCTCATGGGATCATTATAACCAATGGCTTATAATCAAACAATCATGCTCACACAATATCATGTTCAGATCATCTCTGACGCGCTGGCAGATTGTTTTAGTCCGCGCGCACTATCAGCCATCGCCACAGCCAACAATCATCAGGACAGATTAAGCGGGCAATTTGGTCATAATGAATATCACGTTGATAACAATGCTTTCAAACAATCCTATGACTATATCGAAGAACAGCGGACTTTGACGGTTGCATCTCTAAAAGCAAATGACGCTGAATCTGCCTGGTTCGCGTTTGGACGATTAACCCACACGGCACATGATTTTTACGCCCACAGCAATTACATTGATTTATGGCTTTCCCGCTTCGACGGAGCAACGCCTTCTGCGCCGACGGAGATTGATCCCGTTGATTCGACTCTTCTCAACCACCCAAACCTTCATTCAGGCAAAGTATATTACCCGCTGGAGTTGTTCTATTTCATCAAGCCGCTCAGGCGATTCGTGCTCTCGTATATCCCGCGCGATTCTCACGCGTGGATGAACCTCGACTCCCCTGAACAGGGATTTAAATTCGACTACGCCATGCAAGCCGCGATCAAGCGCACGAAAATCGAGTTTGACAAAACGACATTGGGATTTTCAGAAGAGATGTGTCGGTTATTTTTGGATAAGTAGACAAGGAAACAAGTACACATGTAAACACAGGTGCTCTAACGAATTTGGTAAAAGAGTTAATCTTGCACCGTCTAATTTCCGAACCGCTTTTAGGCGCTTATCCCCTGCGGGGAGTTCGCCCAAAATCAATTATACAGACCGTAGATACGCAAGTTGGGTGGTCCATCAACTCTTGCTTCAAAGATGTAGAGCGCGAAGAGGTCATGACTGCAAGGTCAAGCAAGGAGGCTGCAATGTTCCGCTACTCCTACACTGGTGTTGTCCGCCTGAGCCTGATTGTGCTCAGTCTAATATTAGCAAGCTGCAAGGGGCTGTCGGTATCTGTCACTCAGTCTCCAACAGTGACGGAAAGCTCTCCTCCATCACCGACCCTGGAGCCGGAAGATCCAGCCTCGAAAATTGACAAGACACTGAACTTTCTCACCGAAAGGGAATCATTTACGGGTGCCGTGCTTGTCGCCCGAAATGGTGAAGTCCTTCTCAGCCAGGGATACGGCCTGGCGGATCGGGACAAAAATTTCCCGAATACCCCGCAAACGAAGTATCGTCTTGGCTCGATCACCAAGCAGTTTACAGCCATGGCGATCCTCATGTTACAGGCGCAGAACAAACTCAAGGTCCAAGATCCCGTCTGTCACTACATTCCGGAATGTCCCGTGATGTGGCAAGACATCACTATTCACCATCTCTTGACCCATACTTCTGGGATCCCAGATTTCACGGACTTCCCCGACTATGAGACAACCAAGGCCACGCCTTCATCTCCATTGCAGACAATCGCGCGCTTCAAGGATATGCCATTGGATTTCAAACCGGGCGAGCAATGGACCTACAGCAATTCAGGCTACATCCTGCTGGGTTACATTATCGAACAAGCCTCCGGCCAGTCGTATGAGACGTTCCTACAGCAAAATATCTTTGAGCCGGTGCAGATGAAAAATACCGGCTACGATCATAACGATGGCAGCCTAGCGACAGGGTACACCGGCTTTTACGGCCATTGGGAAAAGGCAGATTACCTTGATATGACCATTCCCTACGCAGCAGGAGGGCTTTACTCGACTATCGAAGATCTCTACCGCTGGGACCAGGTTCTCTACACCGAGCAATTGATGTCGCAGGAGTTGTTGCATTTGATGTTCACTCCGCATGTGAGGATACCCGATACTGGCCTGAGCTACGGGTACGGTTGGATTGCTGGAGAGATGAACAACCACCAAGTGATCAGCCACGGTGGCGTGATTGAGAGCCTTGCCGCAGGCATCGGAAGTTACACCAATAATTCCGGCAATGGATTCCAAGGCAACAATGATATTGAGGGCCTTGCTACCGAAATCAGACGTTACACCGATGACAGGGTAACGATTATTATTCTCAGCAATCGTGATACAACGAATGTTGGAACCGTTAGTGATCAAATCGCCCAAACCGTATTGGGGGAACAGTAAATGCCCCCCAACGCGTGCATCCACCCGACTCGCGCTGGCAATTCAGGCGATTTGTACTCTCTCACATCCCGCGCGATTCCCGCGCGTGGATGAATCTTGACTCGCCAGAACAAGGCTTCAAATTCGACTACGCCATGCAAGCCGCGATCAAACGCACAAAGATTGAGTTTGAGAAAACGACATCCGATTTTTCGGATGAGATGTGCAGGTTGTTTTTGGATAAGGAGAAAGGAAAACCCGTCTACAAGCAAAAGGAGTTCTGAAATCACAGATTCAGGTTAGCTTGGTGAGTTCATCTTTGGCGGATCATTTTTTGGAGAAATACTCTGGAAATCTGTTATGGAACAAAAGCATTTGACGAATTGGACAGCAATCGTAATCGGGTTTTTGCTTTCTGTCGGTGTTTCTTTAGCGTTATTGCTTATACTGCCAGGGGCAGGGTACTTTACTTCTTTTATTTTTACTTCCATTAAGGCGGCATTTCCGCTTGGCATAATAGGCGCATTAATCGGCAAGTATTTTTCAGAAACTCGGATAGGAATTTTGCTGGGAGCCGCGTTAATGATATTTCTTGGGTTCTGGGTGATTTACTCAATCGCCTCAATGTTGCCCTTGGACTAATTTTGTGAAGGATTTATGAAAATCAAACTAAATTGGTGAAAATTAGGAACAAAACAAAATGTCCAAGATACAACGACGTTCTAAGGAACGTGAGAGTAGAAATCAGATCGCCCAGACTGTGAAGCAGAGATTGGTCTTATTGATCTCATTTTTGCTCGCTATTTTGCTTGGCATGATCTTTAGGGTAGGTGAGGCTTTGTGGCCACTATGGATGGTTGAATATAGACTGCGAATCGTAGCAATCTTATTGCTTGCCGTAATCTTCTTGATCCTATTGTCTCCAATTATAGTTGAAGCCAACAGCAACACACGAACTCTTTCTGGACCAGGAAAAAACCCAAAAGGCCCACGTCTAGAATGATATCCATCATAGTTGGAAAGGTTGTTGAAATTAAGGTCACAACTTTTTTAATTTCAGTAAATCACAGGTTTGTCATTCTGAGGAGCCAGCGTTCTTCTGGCGACGAAGAATCTCTTGTGATTTCAGCCGAGACTCTTCGCTCGCAACG
>JAKEFL010000021.1 GCA_022616105.1 Anaerolineae bacterium
CTCATTCCATCGCCCCAATCAGCCAGATAAAGGAACCTGACCTGCCTACGCGAGGCTGGGTTGTGCGATCCAGCAAAAAGAGGTTGAAGGAAAAGAGAGCAGAGATAATTCTCTGCTTTTTTTGTTTGCCATCCCCTTTGAATTTGGATGAAAAATGTCTATAATGTTTATATTGGAACGGGGGTTTCACTTATCGTTTCGTTAGTAGCGAAGAGGAGATAACAACCATGTCTGCAACTGCTCAATTCGATAGCGCCAAAGCCGAAGCGTTCGCGGGGACGTTTCTCAACGCGCTCAATCAAGCCTCCATGTGTTTGATGGCATCCATCGGGCATCGCACGGGATTGTTCGATGTGATGAAGGATATGCCGCCATCTACTGTAAAAGAAATCGCGAACAAATCAGGATTGAATGAACGCTATGTGCGCGAATGGCTGGGAGCGATGGTCACAAGCGGCGTGGTGGAAGTAGACGAGTCAAGCGCCCACTTCAAACTGCCAGCTGAACACGCGGCTTTTCTCACGCGTGCGGCGGGCGCGGATAACATCGGAGTCTTCGCGCAATATGTCGCGGTGATGGGCGGCGTGGAGGATCAGATCGTCGAGTGTTTCAAGAACGGCGGCGGAGTTCCGTATTCGGAATTTCCGCGCTTCCACGCGGTGATGGCGGAGGATAGCGGGCAATCGGTTTTATTCGCGCTTGAGTCGCACATCCTGCCGCTTGTGCCGGGACTGAGCGATCAACTCACCAGTGGAATCAAATTTCTTGATGTCGGTTGCGGGAGCGGACGCATCATCAACAAACTGGCGGGGCTTTTTCCGAACAGCCGCTTCACAGGATTCGACTTATCGCCAGAAGCAGTTTCATCGGCGCGTAATGAAGCGTCGAGTCAGGACTTGAAAAATGTCGAGTTCATCATCCAGGATTTGAGCGCCTTCCATGAGACCGCCGAAGTCGAAGCGTATGATGTGATCACGACGTTCGACGCGATCCATGATCAGGGTCAGCCGTTGAACGTGTTGAAGGGCATCCACCGCGCGCTCAAAGCGGACGGGTTGTATCTGATGCAGGACATCAAAGCGTCGAGCCATGTTCACAAAAATATTGATCATCCGATTGGCACGTTCCTGTATGCGATCTCGACCATGCACTGCATGACCGTGTCGTTGGCGCAGGGCGGCGAGGGACTCGGCGCGATGTGGGGCGAAGAAAAGACGCGCGAGTATTTGGAGAAGGCTGGCTTTCGTTCGGTTGAAACGAATGTGCTGGCGCACGATATTCAGAATAACTGGTATGTGGTGAGGAAGTGAAAGCCAATCCAAATCCACTGAAAGGAGAATACCGTGTCAGTAAAAGTTCAAGTATCAGGAGTAATTGATCGTCCAGTGGCTAAAGTATTTCACTTGTTTGCCGATGAACATGTTCGCAACCATCCTCGCTGGGATCCATTGATGCAACTCGAGCAAACAACGGATGGTCCCATCGGCGTCGGGACAATCATAAAAAGAATTAACTCCCACAGCGGCTCTCCCGTCGAGGGAACGATGGAAGTTGTGGCGTTCGAACCTAATCGAGCGTTCGGGATGATCATCCATGATGGTCCTGTCGAAATAATTGGGACTGCTACATATGAGGCGGTAAGTGACAACCGATCGAGGTACACTTTGACCATTGAGTTTCCCGGCATGGACGAGTCGATGGCGGGCATACTTACTGGCGAAATGGAAAAGGCCATCCAGATCCACAAGAGATTTTTCGAGTCCGAAGTCAGTGAATAACGAAACGAAAGACGGAGGCAGCCCATGAAGAAACTAGGCAAACTCTACAGACTTGGTGAATGGACAGTAAAGCCAGATAAGATTCCGCAATTCATAGAGGCTTGGCAAGCAGGCGTTGACTGGATCGCGCAGAATCTGCCAGACGGTGGGGAAGGAATTCTTCTTCAAGATAAGGAAAACCCCAATAAGTTCATCTCTCTCGCCTTCTCGTCGAATCCTGAAAAGACGCAAGAGGCGATGTCTCGACCTGAATTCCAGGAACTCATGTCAAGAACCCGGTCACTTTGTGAGGATGTCCAGCCTCATAGGATGCAGGCTGTCGGTTACTCCTCTTCAAGCCGGGATGAATAACGAAACCCAGCACGGCTATCTCGTCCTTGCCGATATTTCCGGCTACACATCCTATCTGGCTGGGACAGAGTTGACTCACGCGCGCGATATCCTGACCGAATTGCTGGAATTGATCGTCAAGCACTTCAAGCCGCTGCTCAACATCGTCAAACTCGAAGGCGACGCGGTGTTTGCTCATGTCCCCAAATCGAAAATCTCGCGCGACGAGACTTTGCTCGAAATGATGGAGTCAACCTATCTCGCGTTCAGGGATCGGGTGGAGGGCATTCGCCGCCGCACCACTTGTCAATGTAACGCGTGCAAGGCGATCCCGACTCTCGACTTGAAGTTCATCGCGCATTTCGGCGAATATGTTTTGCAAAATATATCGGGAATCACAGAACTCGTCGGCTCGGACGTGAACCTCGTTCATCGCCTCCTAAAAAATCACGTGGCTGAGGCAACAGGCTGGAAAGCCTACGTGTTGTTCACTGAGGCAGGACTGGCGCAGATGAATGTGAAAATGGAAAACCTGCACGTACAGGTTGAGAGTTTCGAGCATTTGGGCGAGGTCAAAACTTTCAACATGAACCTGCATGAACGCTACAAGGAACTCAAAGAGGCACAGCGTGTTTTTATTTCACCTGAAGAGGCTGACTGGGCATCCACACGCATAATCACTGCGCCTCCATACGTTGTATGGGATTGGATGAATGACATTCAAAAACGCCTGCTATGGGAGACCCTCCATGATGTCCAGCCCCTGCTTCGACCTGGCGGGCGAATGGGCACTGGTGCTCAGAATCATTGCGCACATGGAAAGAATGTGTTTGTCGAAACAATTGTGGACTGGCATCCCTTTAAAACGTTCACAATTGATACAGGTTCGGCTCTTATGTCGCGGTCTCTAGAGGATCACGGCGAAAAGACTCTGATGAATATTTATATGAAAATGAAATTGCAGATGCCTCGCTGGTTGACCCGTCCGTTGGTAGGATTAATGTTGAGGATAGGGAAGGTCGATCAGCAATTCGATACGCTGGTGCGGTTGATCGAGGAAGAGGCGAAGAAGTCTGGAAAGGTGAATGATGATCAGAATAGATCCTGAAAATAATGAGGCCCACGCCCTGCTTGCCATGGCGAACCTCAGCGGAAAACACGAGCTCAATGGTTATCAGACGTAGGCGTGGTTTTCAACCGACCTTACCTCCGCTGTATTGCCTCAAGGGTTGGCAGGAAAGGAAAATATATTGAGCAATCGAGCATCGGCCCAAGAAAATAGCGGACGATGGCGCATGTTGACTCTAATGTCCATCGTGCTTGTATTATCAGTATCCACCTGGTTCTCTGCGGCGGCCGTGCTCCCTCAGTTGCGTGAGTTGTGGGAGCTTGATCCAACGACCTCTGCCTGGCTGACCATCGCTGTTCAGGTCGGATTTGTCTGTGGCGCGATCGTTTCCAGCCTGTTCAACCTTGCGGATATCCTTGCTCCGCGGCATGTCATTTTTGGAGGCGCGGCCGGCGCCGCGATCGCCAACTTATTGTTGGATGTGGCCGGTGGTCCGGCGATCGGAATTCCACTTCGCTTTGCAACCGGGTTCTTCATCGCTGGCGTTTATCCGCCTGCGTTCAAGCTGATGTCAACCTGGTTTCGGGAGGGGCGCGGGCTGGCGTTGGGCATCCTGGCTGGGGCGCTTGTGGTTGGAAACGGACTGCCTCACCTTGTCAACGGGTTTGGCGGATTGGACTGGCAAGTGGTGATCTATTCAACTTCTGGTCTAACTCTGTTGGGCGGTTTGATCGCAGAATTCTCCGTAAAACAGGGGCCTTACCCATTTCCCGCGGCAGTTTTCGACCCAAAGCAGATTCGGCTCGTCTTTGCCAACCGAAGCGTTCGGCTTGCCACTCTTGGTTATGTCGGTCATATGTGGGAATTGTTTGCCATGTCTGCCTGGTTCCTGGTCTTTTTTGCGGATGCGCTCCGTGCCCGCGGACTTGCCGTTGGTTCTGTTGCCGCTTTTGTCACTTATGGGGTTTTCCTCGCAGGTGGGCTTGGCTGCTGGCTGGGCGGCGTCATGGCTGACCGTTGGGGACGGACGCGTACAACAATATGGATGATGAGCGTCTCTGGTGCCTGTGCCATCCTGATTGGACTGTTCTTCGGTTCATCACCCTGGTTGATCCTTGTAATCGGCCTCCTATGGGGATTCTCGTCCGTAGCGGATTCGGCTCAATTCTCAACAATGGTCACGGAACTTGCCGACCAGGCATACGTGGGCACGGCATTGACCCTACAACTTGCCGCCGGTTTCACGATCACGGTCGCCACGATCTGGTTGATTCCCATTCTCGAAACCGCTATAGGATGGCGATGGGCGTTTGCTTTTCTCGCTCCGGGACCCATTGTAGGAATATTAGCCATGCTCCGATTGAAATCCCTGCCGGAGGCCACCCATATTGCCGGTGGTAAAGGTCGATAAAATCAATATTCAAAAGGAGATCATATTCAATGATCAGAATTGACCCTGAAAACAACGAACCGCACGCATTATTTGATTTTGCGGATTTCACCGGCAAACACGTTCTGGAGATCGGTTGCGGGGATGGACGCCTGACCTGGCGCTACGCGAATAAAGCCGCGCATGTCACAGCGATTGAGCCGAGTGACAAGCAGATCGCATTGGCGAGGAAGAATCTGCCAAAACATCTCCGAGGCAGAATCGAATTTCATGTTGCTACATTAGAAGAATTTGCTGTTAATAGCAAAGCTTCTGTTTTCGATATTGTGATCCTGTCTTACTCATTATGTTGAATGGAGTATGGGAGCATGGTCCATGCTCTTGAGGAGATCCATCGCTTGTTGAAACCAAATGGCTTTCTGATCGACATCCACCCTGTAGCCGAACATTCGTCCGTTGAGATACACCAAAATGGAAAGATCGACCTGGTGTCTCAATTGGAGGTTAGTCAATGGTGTGTTGACTTCCAGGAGGCGGACAACGCCTTGACCGAAATCGTTCAACACGGAATGTTTACGGTCGAAGAAAAAGGAATGTTTGATACATTGACGTATTACGATTCTCCAAAAGAGATGGGTGCAGCCTTTAAAGAATCCATCCATAAATATGTCAGAGAAGCAGAGCCTATAGACGAAGAAGTGTCACAAGTAGAGACGTTGGCTGTGCAGGCTGAGGAAATATTACAAACCGCCAGCAACGAGGCGAAGTTGGCGCTGCGTGAGAAGGATCACATCAGTCGATTGAAACCGATGTGATATTACTTCACCTGTAATACTCGAACCGACACCGGCTGACTCACGCCCTTCAACTCAAGCGAACGGGGTTCCAACCCTTCCACATCCAAATCTCCAAACTTCACACTATCTTCACTGATTAAAATCTTCCCCGCCGCAGCTTTGGAGGAGAGGCGCACGCACATGTTTGCCGGACTGCCTAACACGGCGATCTCATTCACTCCATCTGGTGACCCGACCGCTCCCACGTACGCGAGACCTGTATGAATCCCTGCGCCGACTGGAACCCAGGGACCGTTTGTATCCCCATGACCAGTGACTCGCAGAAGTTCCTGCGTTGCATGAAGCGCAGCCTTTGCATGGTTCTTTCCCACAAAGCGCGGAGCAAATAAGGCGATGACTTGATCTCCCATCAACCAATTGACCATCGCATTGTGTTCGATCAAAACTTTGCTGGTTTCCTTGTAGAAGCGATTAATAATATCCTTGAACCCGCTCGGACCTTTCGATTCCGCCAAAGGGGTCGAATCGCGCACATCGGCAAAGATCATAGTCAGTTCCAGTTCCGCGCTAACGCCAAACAGGCGCACGCCTTGTTCGCACGAATGGCACAGCCTGGGGCTAAAACTGGACGGCGTTGAACCCATGAATCTTCCCCAAAATCCAGCCATGGGTTTTCCACAATCATAGCAATGAGGTTCACTGGGGAAATGTGAGAAGAACCTGCGCTGACGATCCATGATCCCCTTGTATCCTTCAAGTTCGGGAGGGAAAGGGTATGCCATTCGCCTGTCAGATAGTTGTACCAGGTTTCGGTATAGAATTTCTTGTCTATGAACTTTTCAACGAGTTTGTATATGAAACTCTTGTTCATAACTGCCTCTCATTTCTAAACCTTCATCACTCGCACAGATACTGGCTCGCTCACCCCCTTCAATTCAAGTGAACGAGTTTCCAATCCATTCATATCGAGATTTCCAGACTTCACCGAAGCTTCACTAATGAGAATTTCCCCCGCCGCGGCTTTGGACGAGAGACGCGAGCACAGGGTTGGCGCGATTCCCAGCACGGCAATTTCAGTGACTCCCTCCGCCGCGCCGACGGCGCCCACATAAGCCGTGCCAGTATGAACTCCCGCGCCGACGGGAATCCACGGTTCTTTTCCTTGACCATGACCTGTTACCCGTAAAAGATCCTTCGCCGCCTCCAGAGCGACCTCGGCATGGTTCTTTCC
Source organism: Anaerolineae bacterium (assembly GCA_022616105.1). GTDB lineage: Bacteria > Chloroflexota > Anaerolineae > Anaerolineales > Villigracilaceae > Defluviilinea. The sequence continues at coordinate 6,596 of JAKEFL010000021.1, forward strand.
CACAAAGCGCGGGACGAACAACGCGATCACCTGATCGCCCATCAAACGATTGACCATCGCATTGCGTTCGATCAACACTTTGCTGGTCTCTTTGTAGAATTTGCCGATGATATCCTTGAACCCGCTTGGACCCAGCGATTCTGCGAGTGGAGTCGAATCGCGCACATCGGCGAAGATCATGCTCAATTCCACTTCTGCGCCGATTTCATACTTGCGCGCAGATTTTTCACATCCATTGCACAATCGCGGACTGAAGCTGGACGGCGCCGAACCTATAATTCGCAGAAGATTGCCTCCGAACCCAGCCATCGGAACCCCGCACTCGAAGCAATGAGGATCGCTGGGTAAACGTGAATATGACCTAAACACAAATTCCGAATATTTCTGCCAGAATCTAAATTCGACTGGCATGGAATCGCGCCATTCCCCGGTCAAGTAGTAATACCACGTTTCATTGTAAAATTTCTTATCAATAGCCCAATTCATGATTTTATAATAGAAATCTTCCATGCTTGCCTCCAGTCATAAAGGTGCCTTCAACCAAGAGGAAACGAAGAACAGTTTGTAATTGTAACAATTTCGTAATAAGATTTTACCCCTGAACGATGTCTAATGGACAGAAAGAAATTCTTGAAAAGGAGAAATTATCATGAACACCAATCTTCAAACCGCGACGCTGGCTGGTGGATGTTTCTGGTGTCTCGAAGCCGTTTTTGATGAGGTCAAGGGAGTTCACGGGGTTGAGTCAGGATATGCCGGTGGGCACATGGATAACCCGTCTTACCGCGCTGTTTGTAATGGTGACACGGGACATGCTGAAGTCATCCAAGTCCATTTTGAGCCGAATGTCGTTTCTTACAAGGACCTGCTGAATGTTTTCTTCGCCATCCATGATCCCACCACACTGAACCGCCAGGGCGCGGACGTGGGAACGCAGTACCGCTCTGCCATCTTCCATCATGACGACGAGCAGAAGGTGATCGCCGAGGAACTGATCAAGGATTTGAATGCTCAGAAGATCTGGGATCGCCCCATCGTTACCCAAGTAGAGAAGCTGGATAAGTTCTACATGGCTGAGGATTATCATCAGGAATACTTCGCGAGGAATCCATACCAGCCTTATTGTCAGGCAGTGGTCGCGCCGAAAGTATCCAAGTTCCGCAAGCATCATTTGGAGATGTTGAAGAAACAGCCTGCATAAGTGAATCAAAAAAGTGGTTGTCGAACATGACAGCCACTTTTTCGATAAAAAGACATCGCTTCACTTTTTGGGATTCTTTCGCGCTGGCTTTTGTTTTGCCTTTGCCATTTCGACAAACAAATCATCCAGCGTCATATCGGCAAATAGAATTTTTCGTTCCTCAACATAATCCCCATAACCGACCATAAACTGGTTGACAAACCGAATGGTATTCACAATGCCAATTTCCTTGTAAAGGACTCGTAACGCTTCTTTTGTAATTTCCGCCAGTGGAAGTGTATCTGCTATCATACTATAACTCCTTCGCCAGATCAACGGGGGAAGCAACTTTTATCTTCAAGCCTTGAATTTGCAAGGCTTTTTTCAGGAATACATCATCACATGTGCAAAAATAATCTACGCGAGCTTCTTCAGCGGAAGCCAGATGAACGGCATCTAAAAAGTGGATTCCAAGATCAACAAACTGCCTGGAACGTTTCTCTATTTTTGAGTTCATACGCACAAAATTTTTCGCTTTTGAGATCACTTCCAACGCATACTCTTTGCGGATTTGGTTGGAATTGCGATTTATTTCAAATAATAACACCTCGGACGAGATCAAGTCAACTTTATTTGCTTCTACAAGAGATAGAATACCCAAAACGGCATCCGCTTCAAGTGTAATACGAAGGTGAGATTTGATATCCAATGGGCGTTGTATACTACAAGTGTCAAGATAGATTGCGAGATTCATCTGCTCAAATTATAGCATGTCCGTCCGGTGGTCGCGCCGAAGGTATCCAAGTTCCGCAAGCATTTCCTTGAGATGTTGAAGAAGCAACCCGTGTAATGATACAAGACGGGTTGTCGATAAGCAGACAACCCGTCCAATTTTTAATCCCGCTCATTTATTCAAGAACACTTAAGGCCAGTTGTGCACCCTCCCTTACTGATGAGTCTTCATCATTCAGTGCATCGGTGAGCGCCTGTCTGGCTTGATCTGAGTTACTGCCCACAAGTCCGAGTGCAAGAGCCGCTTCCCGACGATTCTCCGCACTTGAGTCTTCCTTCAAAACGGCGATCAGCCCTTCGATTGCTTCTTCAGAATTTGATCCGCTATGTCCCAAAGCAATGATGGCGTCCTTTCTGGTTGAGGCGTCTTCACTCTTTAGGTCTGCGAGCAAGCTCTTAATACCCGCATCCAGATCAGCTTTAAACAAAGCGGCAAGGAGTAAATCCCGTAATTCGCTCAGGTTGATGGATGGTGTGTCCGCATTCACAAGGATGACCATTGACATATCCTGTTTGGAAAAATATTCCATAAGCGATAAATAACCCGCTATATCTCCACCGTGTCCGAGGGAGATACCAATTGGTGTATGGAATTGAAAGACACCTAATCCATAAGGGCTGATATCGTCGAAGCTCAGCATTTGTTCCTTGAAGGCAGGCTCAAGGACAATGGATTCATTTCCATACAGCATGCGCGACCATGTCAGCAAGTCGGATGCATTGGAGATCATCGTGTCAACGCTGGCTGAGACAATGGTAGCATAAGGAATGGTCATGCTGTCGACGGTTTCACCAGTAAGCGGGTGGGTTAAATAGCCGTGCACTAGGTCAATTTGTTCAGTATCCGTTGCGGGCGTTGTATAGAATGTGTGATCAAGACTAAGCGGCACGATCAAATCCGAAGCTAGAACTTCACCAAGCGACTGCTGTGCCACCTTTTCGATAATCAAGCCTAAAAGCATGTAATTAGCATTCGAATATCTATAGTCGCTTCCAGGCGGAAAGAACAGATCGTTTTGGAATGTGATCGTCAGCATCTCATCCCATGTCCATTGTTTTTCCAGATGTTCAGCAATATATGGAATAAAACCCGGGTCATCATGGACAGGGTCGAAATACCCACTGCGATGACTTAATAGATGCCTAACCGTAACGACATGCCCATGTGGAGTTTCAGGCAAATAAGCATTCAGCGGATCATCCAAATTGATTTTGCCTTCTGCCGCCAGCCGCAGGATTTCAGCCGCAATGAATGTCTTGGTAATGCTCGCTATCCTGAATTGATCATCCTTCCTGAGCGTAACGCCCTCTTCGGACTCGCCGCTTGTGATGATAATTTCAGAGCGATCAGGGAGAGAAATCCCGACCACCACTCCGGGCGCTGTTGATCGTTCTCTCCAATTCCCGACAACCTGCTCGAGGTCGTTTTGAGTCCAGGCTTTTTGGGCAGGCTCTGGGATCGAGTCGTTACCAACAGCACAGGCAGTGATTGCTGTCAGAACGAGCAAGGATAAAAACATTCGCATCCAGTTCGATTTAGAGCGCATGTTCATATCTCAATCCTTTTCATTTCGTAGGTCTTCTTCATCTACGCATCTGGCTATGAGTTGTTGCCAGGATCACAAAAACCCCTCTCCAGAAGGGAAATGAACGATCATCCAGAACTGGAATTCGTTGGGATATTACATAGTGCCGCATAATTATCTAAACTTGAACTTTGAATATTAGCCTGCAAATCATTTTCAAGAGTTTAGTAATTAATGAAACGAGCGGCAATGAAGGCTATCTACCAGAGCGACAGTGCCTTGCCACGTTGACGCAAGTGAAAGAAAACCATGCCCAAACCAATCAAAGCTATGCCACAGGATGGAAAATTAAATCCGCTCGGAGCAACTTCGCTTTCGGCGCGCAGTTGGATTATCCCGCTTTTGGGAGTCGGAGTCCAGGTGAGTGTGCTCTCATTCACTTGATCGGCATTATGCTCAATGGGCACACCGGGCAAAACTACAGACCATGTAATGTCCGTCAGCGCGGAAAAACTGGAATCCTCTGAAAGAGTATCGAGTTCAACGTCATAGTAAAACCTACCCTCACTGATCTCAAGACGATTGATCCTGATGCCCTTTCTTTGCTCATACAGACCTCGAAGTTCCTCCAGATTCTTGAACTGTGTGGTTGTAATGCACCAAGTCTCGTCGCCGCGTTGTTCTTCGGTCACCGTTACATTTACTGGGGTCTGTGAGGTATTGCAAAAATCCTGCGGGTTGCTGTTCTGTTTTTCCATATTCGCCCTTTCTTCCGCTGAGAACCCAACGCCCGTCCGTAGTTCGCCTGAACCATTTGGTTCAATTCTTGTCGTTACCTCCAGTCTGTGACATCCTGCGAGTACGAACGTGCCTATAACTAATACAACCCATCTGAGTGAATGGCTTTTCATTGCTGCCTCCATTCGACAACTCGACAACTTAAATTCTTCAACACTCGACCCTTCACCGGGTTATCCCACAAAACTTTGTTAAGGGTAAATCAATGGCTAAAAGCCTGTAAGATTAATTCTGGGGGTGAGGCAGGTCTATGGCACTGTTTTTCTGAACACTTCAATGGTCACATCAACACTGGTGCTGGTAACCGCATGTCCCACTCCCGGCATCAGTTCATACTGAACGTCAAACCCAAAATTTCTCAAATTGCTGACAAATATCTGGCTGGTCCGAACAGCCGTTGCATCATCCTGATCGCCAATGACAACCGCGATTGGAATCAGGTTAATAAATGAGCGGGGATCAAAATAAAACCCCGAAGAGAGAATGGAGAGTCCGCTTACATGCTGGGGATAATGAGTCGTGAACCCCTGGACAAACATGGCACCCGCTGAAACACCTGTAAAGAACATCCCTGGCCGGGTGCGATACTCTCTCTGCACCTCACCAATTGCGCTCCACACCGTTCTTTCGCCCACGTCCTGATAAAAACCAGAAGGGTCGCCCGGTATACTGGGGCACAACAGGATAAAGCCCTCGGTGTCCGCGTAGGATTGCCATAAATTCCAGCAATCCAAGCCAGAGCCACCGGCGCCATGGATACCAACAAATAAGGGCCATGCTTGATCAGCAAAATAAGCCTCCGGTACATATAAATAATATTCCACCGGCTGGGTATGCTTATATTGTTGAGGATCTTTTGGCACGGAACTCTGAACAACCATCCATGCCAATATCGCAACGACGATCAACAAACCAATGCTTCCTATTAACAACCATTGCGATGAACGTGTCGCTGTCGTAACCGTCTTGACACCCGGAATGTTCGCTTCTGGATTTACTTTCTTCGGTTGCTGGGGCTTCAAACCCGACAATGCCTCGCGCGCCTGCTGATTCGTTGGGTTAAAACGAAGACATACCTCCCACACGCGGATCTTATCCCTGGCCTCGGGCCATGTCTGTGCATACCAGTGCCATGCAGGGATATTATTTCGATCATCTTTGATGATGAGTTCTAAGAGATTACGAGCATCTCCTATTTTCCCTGACTGCACCAGCCCAATCGCCCGCTCCAAACGATCATCTGCCACGGAGTCTCCTCCTCAATGAGAAATCAACACATAATGATTATGCGGGAGTGGCTAATGTTGTGGGCATGTCCAAAGATTTAACCACAGAGCACACAGAGAGCACGGAGAAAACCCTTAAAATTCTCTGTGGGCTCTGTGATCTCTGTGGTAAGAGATTTTCTTAGCCCACCCTTTTAGCCACTCCGTGATTATACTTTAGCAGTTTGTTAGCGGATAATCTTTGATATACTTGCCCTCGCTCTATGACAGAAACTCTGACTCCCACCCTTCGAGACCCCCTTCGGCCTCAGGGCAGCGCTTTTTTCGTGCGAGACCTTCCCATCTACGGAGATACGATCCTCGCCCCCATGGACGGCTATTCGGACTGGCCCTTCCGATCCATTTGCCGCGCGCTTGGTTCCGCGATGAGCTACACTGAGTTCGTGAAAGTGGAAAAGATATTAAGCCGCTCGAAAGAGCCAGCGAAACGACTGTATTACGAAGAAGCGGAACGACCGATCACGTTTCAAATCTACGGTGATGACCCTGATTTGATCCTGAAAGCTGCGTTGATTGTTGAGAAGTGGAAGCCAGACATCATTGACATCAATATGGGTTGCCCTGCCAAAAGCATCGCAGATCGCGGTGCGGGCGTGGGAATGATGCCGACTCCGTTGAAGATCGCGCGCACATTCAAGAAGTTAACTTCTACGCTAAAAGTTCCTGTCACAGGAAAGATCCGCCTGGGATGGGATAGGGATAAAAACTATAAGTTGATCGCACGCATCGTGGAGGAGAATGGTGGCTCACTGATCGCGATTCATGGACGGACAAAGGAACAAAGATATAGTGGCAATGCAGATTGGGACGCGATTGCCGAGGTGAAGTCGCTGGTCAGGATACCGGTGACAGGCTCAGGCGATGTAAGAACCGTGGCTGATATCCAAAGAATGAA
>JAKEFL010000178.1 GCA_022616105.1 Anaerolineae bacterium
AACCACCCCACCTAGTTTTTGCTCCTGCAGGGTCTGTGACCCTGCAGTTGTAATCTGCAAAACACGGCGGTCTCAGACCGCCTTCGAGCGAAGGTGTGTAAGAGTGATTAAGGTTCCCAGAAGTAGGGTATTAGCGCATAGAGATACGGCTTAGTGTTTACATATTCAACGCCGACTCCCCAAGTATGCCAATCGAGAAAGCCATTCGGTTCCGTCCCTGGGAAATATACTGAATAAAAATCTCCCTCATAGGGCCAGGAGACTTCATACGTCGCGCCGCCATGCTTGAGTTCATTACAATGAAGCGTATAGGGCTGATTGAATGCTTTCACCAATTCTGGCACAACTACATCATGGAATGAACCGATCTCGTCCAACCCACTCCCAGGCGCGGGACCCCAATTCACTTCAAAGGTTGTCTCGAAGAGAAACTTTGCCTGGTCTGGGCGATAATTGATCACAGTGCCATTGCGGAAGTATGCCACATCCAGCCCGCGCTGTGGACTGACCAGCGAGCTCAATAGCGGACCATCTGAATTCAACGTGGCAGTATTGAGGGAATCAATTAATGCTGTCACTTGAGGGTCAGTGCATATATTCGAAGCGACAGAAGAAGGAATACTCAAGGTCAGGGTTGGTACAGCTGTAGAAGCACCGGAACCAGATGTCGGCGTAGATAGAGCGGGAGTCTCTGTAATGATAACTGTCCCAGTTGCTTGTGGTGATAATGTAACAGTAGCGGGCTCAGCCAATGTAGGAGTCGCAGGGCCGGGTGATGCGCAAGCAGTCAGTAAAACGAATCCCATGAGCAAAGCTGAGGTAATCAATCTAATTTTCATCTTCACCTCTATTGACAATTATATCGCTTGTCATATAATGCGATTTATCAATAAAGGCTAAGACGAGGATAAGTAGGCATTACACGACGGCACAGAGAGCAGGTGAATTAGTGAAAGCCTGCCCGAAACAACAATGCAGAATGGACCTCCGAGCCGCAAGAGCAAAAGAGTTTGATAGTTTTGTAGTTATATAGTTGGGTAGTTTCGTCATCAAACTGTCGAGTAGCTCAAGCCGGGAACTGCACCCGTTATCACAGCATGAGTCACTTAGCGACTGGAAGACTAACTGACTAAATAGAGTGAGGCAGGTTTCTTTGTATGGAAGCAGGCCTAATCTGGGTGGCACCACGGACGCAACAGCGTTCGTCCCATTATGGGATGAATGCTGTTTTTGTTTCCCTCACCCACTTCGTTAGCGTAGCACTCAGCGCGAATGGAAGAAAGAGTCAAGGAGAAAATATGTTTGACATCATTTTTCATCCACCTTGAAGGAAATAGCAACTTACAGATGCGATTGAATCAACTATTCAAAAAGGAGAAGATCATGTCTGACCAAACCCGTTTCATCTTGAACGAATCTGACCTGCCAAAATTTTGGTACAACATCAATGCGGACAGCCCTGTTCCGCCTAGCCCTGTGCTGCACCCCGGAACCCTCGAGCCTGTCACTCCGGACTTTCTGTCTGTGCTCTTCCCGATGGATCTGATCCTTCAGGTGATTTCCACCGAGCGTTACATCGAAATCCCTGAAGAAGTGCGCGAGATCTACAGGCTCTATCGCCCGACTCCTTTACTGCGCGCGCGCCGGCTCGAAAAGGCATTGGATACGCCCGCGCATATTTATTACAAATATGAGGGCGCCTCGCCCGCCGGAAGTCATAAGCCGAATACAGCCATCGCTCAGGCTTTCTATAATAAGAAAGCCGAGATTAAGACTCTGACTACTGAAACTGGTGCGGGCCAGTGGGGTTCCGCGTTGGCGATGGCTTGCAATTTCTTCGGGATTGAAGTTGAAGTGTATATGGTCAGGGTTTCATACAACCAGAAGCCCTACCGCCGCGTACTCATGGAAACGTACGGTGCGCAGGTCTATGCCAGTCCCTCAGACCGAACGAATTACGGCCTCTCCTTGCTGGCTGAAAATCCGGATCACCCCGGCTCATTGGGCATCGCCATTTCAGAAGCCGTCGAAGCCGCGGCCACATCCAATGGCGCGAAGAAATATGGTATCGGCTCGGTGTTTGATTTCGTGCTGTTGCATCAAACCGTGATTGGCGAAGAGTCTCTCAAGCAAATGGATATGGCTGGTGAATATCCTGATGTGGTGATCAGCTGCGTCGGAGGCGGATCGAACTTCGCAGGAATTGCCTTCCCCTTCCTGCGCGAAAATCTGAAAAACGGAAAACGTACGCGCCTGCTTGCAGTGGAACCCACTGCCGCTCCTTCATTGACAAAAGGAGTGTACACCTTCGACTTTGGTGATACCGCCCGAATGGCGCCGATCGTCAAGATGCACACGCTCGGACATGACTTTATCCCACCCGCGATTCACGCAGGGGGACTGCGTTATCATGGCATGGCTCCCAGCATTTGCGCGCTATACGATGCAGGTCATATTGAGGCTGTGGCGGTTCGACAAAAAGCGACGTTCGATGCTGCAATACAGTTTGCACGAGCCGAAGGCCTTGTGCCCGCGCCTGAGTCCGCGCATGGGATACGCGCGGCAATTGACGAAGCGCTGGATGCGAAAGCAAAAGGCGAGAAGCGCGTGATCCTATTCAATCTTTCAGGTCATGGACATTTCGATCTCGCCGCGTACGAATCTTATCTAAGCGGTAAGCTCGAAGATTATGACTATCCTGAAGAAGCTGTGAACGAAGCGATGGCGAAGTTGCCGGAAGTTTCATTCCCTGCATAAAATAATAAGACTGCAGGATTTTCTTAAAGTCCAACCAAGTGCTTGTATTGGGACGCGGATTACACGGAGATCACGGAATCTTTCCGTAAGATACGAAAAAGCATCCGTCTAATCCGTGAAATCCGTGTCCAAAGAAAAAGATGACTCAATTTGCTTTTTCAGCTTTGGCAAAGCTTCATCCATCCAATTCCCTGTTCTACCTTTTGCTACCTTGAACCATAAACGATTTTCACTTTCCCACCACGTGATTTCCAAAGTTCCCTTTTCTTTATCGTTCTTGAAATGCCAATGGATACAACCAGGATAACTTGCAAGTGTTCCTTTTAACGCATGTGTTAAACCATTCGCGGCACAAACCTGCTCAACGACCTTTACTACCGAAGCATTTTTTGCGTCGGCAGGGATTTGAAGTTCCACTTCGATCATTTGTCTTTAAATAACT
>JAKEFL010000179.1 GCA_022616105.1 Anaerolineae bacterium
CGAGGCCCTTAAACAAGCCTTGTTGGCCATTACCACTCACGATATTCAGGCTTGGTTTGCTCACTGTGGTTATGCCATCAATTGATACGAAATCCGCTCTAATCTACGCTAATCCCCGCGAATTTATCAAAGATTAGCGCAGATTAGCGAGGATTAGTGGATTTTGATAGGGTTTTACGTAAGTCCTAATAAGTATAGATTTGGAGGGGTGAATGTATGTGATGAGGGAGAGGGTGGTAAAGCCATAGAAACACAAGTTACCCTCCCCACCGCTGTCACGCCTCCCATAATCCCACCTTCTGTCAACTTGCGTAAATCGATCAGCGCGGCTTCGATCTCTTCCATAGTCGCAGGATGGTCTTCGTCGCGCTATTACATTTTCCGCCCTTTGTGTTCATGAATATCTTGCTCTGCCTTCACGGATCGCATCCAAAATATCCATCTTTGTAATTGGCAATTTAATACTGCGAACCTCAAAGGGAGATTTCTTCGCAGGTGTTTCGGGCCGAATGACAAAAACCTGTCCATCTTTGGTTTTAAACTTAACCTGCCCTTCTCTCAATGCCTTCTTGAGCAGGGTGGAAAACCGCTTTTGTACCTCGGAAGATGTATAAACTGTCATTGCCCTCTCAGAACCTGATTGATCTTCATATTCTCCCCATTGACTTCAATCATCAAATCTCCGCCGCGTCGGTTGACATAATCTCGCGAGCCATAATTGACACGCCAGAACAACTCATTATCCACCTGCTGTGTGATCGTGATGAAACTTTGGAGGACATCCACACCCAACTCACGGGCACGCTTGTTTGCCGCCGCCATCACGCGGGCGAGCGTCACGGCCATATGGTCTTGAAGGACATCAGCAGAAAGCGCAGTCATAATTTAACTCCTTACTTCGTAAACACTGCCTGAGTATCATCCATTTCGAGTACTTGTCCAGTAATACTCACCAGATAAATCGTCGCTTGCGAGATAACAAATTCACCAATATATTCTTCGCCTTTCAGATTGGGATCATCACGGACAGCGCGCTTGTCAGTTTCACTTGGTTCCTGCAAGTAGTCACTGCCAATGTTTGGGTGCGTATGAAAAGACGCAACAATCTCCAAATCATCAATTTTGCAGTTAGGGTGCGGTGGAACTTCAATTGTGTCCTGTAATCCTTTCGGCCAGCGAATCACGTTCAAGCTTTCATCAGCATTTTTGACGACAAAGCCGCCTTCCTCATGTACATCAGTAACGCCTGGGTTTGAATCTATCCATGCCTGTTGCAGTGCAGAGCGAACCTTCGCGTTAGCTAAAACGGCCCTCGGTGTCAGCGGCATGTAATGATTATAGCACTTTCAATAGGCATAAAAATTCCCACGTTTGCAAGCCCGGAGAAGAAAACATCTACCCTCCTCCCGAAACTCCTCCCACAATCCCTCCCTCGGTCAACTTGCGTAAGTCGCTCAGCGCGGCTTCGATCTCCTCCACGCTCACAGGGCGGTCTTCATCGCGATGTTTCAGCATACCTGCATTTGCTCTTTCAATTGCCAGTTCACGAATCGACGCGTTATTTGCCAGCGCCTCTTTCACTAATGCAGCACCCTGTGAATATCCGATCACGGGGTTCAGCGCGGTCACCACAATCGCGTTCTTTGCCAGCCAGCCCTCGGCTTTTTCGCGGTTGGCAGTGAGTCCTTTCACGGCGCGTTCGGTAAATGCGTTCACCGAGCCGATTACCACTTGCATCATCTCGAACAGGTTATGCGCGAGGATGGGCATCATCACGTTCAGTTCCAATTGTCCCGCCTGGGTTGCGAGAGCCACCGTCGTATCACAGCCGATCACATGGAACATAGCCTGGTCCAGCATCTCAGCCAGCACAGGGTTCACCTTGCCCGGCATGATGGATGATCCCGGCTGAACGGCGGGTAAACGGATTTCATCAAATCCAGTGGATGGTCCCGATGCAAGCAAACGGAAATCATTGGCAATGCGGACCAAGTCCAATGCGAGAGTCCGCAATGACGCGGAGAAGTCTGCCGTGTCCGCCATCGATTGCATCGACTCAAATAAGTTATCTGACTCATATAATTCGAGGCCGGTGATCTCAGATAATTTCTTCACCATGCGCGTGTGATATTCGGGATGCGCGTTCAAACCCGACCCGACGGCTGTCCCGCCGATGCCCAGCCGCCTCAACCCCTCCGCCGACCTGCGGACGCGTTCTGCATTCCGTTCCACGGCTTTTGCATACGCGGAAAATTCCTGTCCCAACGTGAGGGGCACTGCGTCCTGCAAATGTGTGCGCCCTGATTTCACGACCTCATCGAACTCACGCGCTTTGACTTCGAGCGCGGTTCGTAAATTCTTTAGTGCATCCAGCAATTCATCCAATCGCCACAACGCGCCAAGACGGACGGATGTAGGAATCACATCATTGGTAGATTGCGCCATGTTGACATGGTCATTTGGATGGACATAATACTTTCCAAGTTCACCGCCCAAAATTTGTGTCGCGCGATTCGCAATCACCTCATTGGCGTTCATATTGTGACTCGTCCCCGCGCCCGCCTGGAAAGGCTCTACAACAAATTGATCATCCCATTTGCCTTCCATCACCTCCGCGGCGGCTTGAGCAACGGAATCAGCCAACTGCTTCGCGGTGAATCGTTTCCCGTCTGCTGCGCTATCGCGGTCGTTAAATAAGCCAAGTTCATAGTTCACAAGAGCCGCAGCGCGCTTGACAGCCGCGATGGACCAAATGAACGCGCGCCAGGGCTTTAATCCGGTGATCGGAAAATTTTCCACTGCGCGCTGGGTCTGCGCGCCAAATAAGGCTGAAGCAGGGACTTGCATTTCGCCGAGCGAATCTTTTTCACTGCGATATTCGTTTGAAGCCATGTGATCTCCATACATATCGTCATTGCGATGGCAGAGCTTTTCTGCCCGAAGCCGCGAAGCGTCCTGCAAAGTTGAAGATTGTCACGTTACCTGCGCTTCGTCTGCGGGTCGCTACTTGCACTTGACCCTCCGCTCAGCGCGAATGGCGGCTCGCAATGACATACTAAATCTATTTTACACCTATGTAACTTGACTGCGATGTCTTCGTCTTTAATGGGAGCATTCAATTTTGCCGTTACAATAGGGGCTTATATATAAGGATAAACCGTGGATCAACTAATCACAATTTTCTGGGTATTTCTCAAAGTTAATTTGCTCAGCACCTCAGGTCCTGCTTCGGCAGGTCTGCTCTATCATGAAGTGGTGGGCAGACTGGTAACTGAGGATCAATTTATACAAGCGTATGCCTTGTCGTCTGTCTTGCCAGGCAGTGATGCCCTGCAGTTAGCCATGTACATCGGCTATGCCGTGGGGGGAGTGGCTGGCGGGTTTGTGGCGTTGACGGCGGCTATTTTGCCGCCGACGCTCATCATCCTCGGCGTGACGATGATTCTGCATCGTTTGCGGCGTGAAGCATGGATCAGCCATTTTGTGGATGGGCTAGCCCCAGCCATTTCGGTGCTTATGGTCTTCACTGCATGGAAGATTTTTCAGAAAGGCGGCGCGACCGGCTGGGAAGGCTGGGCAATTGGCATCGCCAGCCTGATCGCCATGACGCTCAAAGTGCCTGAACGCATTGTCATTATTGTCGCCGCGCTGGTGGGAATCTTTCTCCTTCAATGAACCAACCCTCCAAATTTTCGGTGTGGTCAAAGTTGTTATGGATGTTCCTCAAGGTGAACATCCTCTCGCCTTCGGGTCCTGCCTCCATTGGCTTGCTCTATAAAGAAGCGGTCGGCAAGATCATGACCGAAGCGCAATTTGTGGAAGCGGTGGGGTTTTCAAATGTATTGCCCGGCAGTGAAGCGTTGAAACTTGCCATGTTCGTCGGTTTTGCGGCAGGCGGTATTCCGGGGGTGTTCACGGCGTTGCTTGGTGCAATCATCCCGCCTACGGTTTTGATGTTGATCGTTGCCTTGTTCCTGCAACGCTTTCAACAGGAAGAGTTGAATAGTGTCGTTGCGGGCATGAGCCCGGCTGTAGCGGCATTGATGATCGTGGTGGCATGGGAATTGTTCCGCGCCAGCACGCGCAGAAAAATTGACCGGCGTGTAATTCTCATTGCCGCACTGAGCGCGGTTGCATTCTGGTTTGATCTTCCAATACCGTTGGCGCTCCTCAGCGCGGGCATCATCGGAGTTATTTTGTACGGGCAACGGAGTTATGAATGAAACTAGAATTATTAATCACGACGAATGGATTCAAAGGGACATGGCCCGCTATTGAATATGGCGCATGGCTGGCTGGAGCCATGCAAGTCAAAGCAACGCTTCTAGGCGTGACCGAGAACCTGAATCCCGCGGCGATAGACGACCACGGTCCCTTGGAGGAGGTTTTCGAGCGCGCCGTTGAGTTGTTCAAGCAAAATGGGGTCGTGTACAGCCTTGAAGTCCAGAATGGGGAAGCGGAACGCGTCATCTCAGAAAAAGCAAACAGTGGAGAATTCATCACCATCGTGAGTCCTCTGGGCCGCCCGCAACTCCGCCGCTGGCTCACGGGTCGCTCTATTCGTTATCTCATGGAAACGATCAGAGGACCAATCCTCTATGTTCCTGAATCAAGACTGCCATTGAAAAAAATATTGATCAGCATTGGCGGCATCGGTTATGAGGTGGCAGCAGAGAATCTGGCTTTTGATGTGGCAAAGGCAGTTGGCGCGGAGGTGACGATCATGCACGTGATTCCTCCAACCAATCTTGATTATCCGAGCACACGTGATGTACGCGAGCATGTCAATGATCTGGCTCAGACAAACACGCTGCCCGGACGGGGCTTGCGGACGGCTTTGGAGATCGCTCAACAGGAGGGACTGAAAGCAAACGTTACCGCGCGGCAGGGACACATTGTGGAGGAGATCCTGGCAGAGGTCAGGGAGGGAAACTACGATATGGTCTGCATGGGCTCGCCATATAGCGCCAGCGGTCTGCGTCAATTTTACAGCCCCAATGTGACCGCCGAGATTGCAGAAGCTGTGCATCGCCCCGTGTTAATCGCGCGTTATAAACGGGAATAATCAGGCTTTATTAACATATCTACGCAGAACGTCCCGACACTTGCACCTGGCGCACACTTGCCCTGGCGGGCAGTGCCAGGGAGTGCAGGTGAGGTTTTCTTGAAGAACCTTGTTCAGCCGTTCAAACCCTTCGACAGGCTCAGGACATCGCCTTCGGGACAGTGAATGCATCAGTTTATTAACTGTTCTTGTTATCCTGCTCTATTGCTGAACTACTTTAACCCCGGCGTATATTTATTTTCCCATTCTGAGATCGCCGCGCGGATGGCGGCTTTGATCTCTGCATCGGGCACATCATCAACGGCCATATAACGCGTCAA
>JAKEFL010000180.1 GCA_022616105.1 Anaerolineae bacterium
CCTTGGCAACGGCCCACACAGCGTGGCAGACCCTCTACCGCTATCCTTCAACTCGCTCAACCATGGCTATCCTGACCACGTTTAACTGCGGTGTGACCGGAATGTGAACTGATGCCTGTTTTGTACTTACCCTGTAACCAAAACACTGTGTAAACATTGTAACCTAACTGTAGAGTGATTGTCTTGTAACTACGTGCAACTGTTGAATACCAGCCGCTCAGGCTTGGATTCGCTTGAAACAAATAACTATTCCCCGGTTGAATTGCAATTAACAAACGCTGAAAGCCGGGATGTTCAAAATCCAGTCACGATCCGTTTGCAAGTTGTTACAAATCCTATAAATATAAAGAGAATGCCATGGTCAATAGAACAAAGATAAAGACCCGGTTGCTTCGCGTCCTCATCAGCATTGGACTCATTGTGCCTGCGATATTCCCAGGCAGCGCCCTTGCATTGACTCAGAAAGATTCAGCAGACGCGAACCCGGCAATTCGAAAAGGCTCGGTGGGGCGCCCTCCACGCATCAGACGGAATGCCGGGCAATTGGCGCCGTTCGCAGGCATCCTTCCTTCCGGGACACCTTTCCTGCCAAGCTATCTGGTCAACACGACTGATACGTCTATCTGGAATCATCCAAGCAGCGACCCGGCTGGGATTGCTTATTGGCCCCTTACAGGGAAACTGCTGATCAGCGATACGGAGATCGAAGAGTTATCGCAGCCACATTGGGATGGATTCAATGTTTTTCAATCCACGCTGACAGGTAGTCTATCCAGCAACTGTACCACATTCACTTCACTCCCAACCAACCCTACCTCCTACAACAATTTCTCGGAAGAACCTACAGGGGTGGCAATCAACCCCAATAACAACCATATTTTCTTTTCAGACGATGTTGTAAAAAAGATTTTTGAAGTTGACAGGGGAATAGACAATACCTATTGCACTTCGGATGATATTATTACCTCAGTTTCGATTGGTGCTGCGCCATTTAGCGTCAATGACCCTGAAGATGTAGCATACGTGTCGGGCAAGCTTTATATCGCGGGCGGTATAGATGCGGAAGTCTACGAATTCGATCTCGGCGCAGACGGCAAAATTGGTGGAGGAGATGACAGTTCAACTGCACTGACACATTTCGATACCGCCGGACTGGGTTTTAGCGACCTCGAAGGAATTGCCTACAACTCCGCGAATGGATCACTCTTTCTCCTCAGTACATTGGCCGGAGATACGTACCTGGGGGAGGCAGCAATAACCGGGGACACTCTTCTTCGTGCCTATGATCTTTCATATCTGGGAAATGTACGCCGCTCAGGTTTGACGGTTGCTCCAGCCAGCGGGAATCCATCTGTCAATAATGTCTATATTGTCAGCCGTGGCTTGGATAATAATAGTGACCCAGACAACTTCAATGATGGAAAGATTTGGGAGATAAGCCTCTCAGCGAACCCTGCGGATCTGATCTTCAAGGACGGATTCGAGTCGGGCGACTTTTCGGCTTGGACTCTAGCCACTACAAACAGCGGCAACCTGAATGTAAACGCTTCTGCGGCTTTGTTTGGCAGTTATGGAATGCGCGCTCAGATCAACAACACTACTGGCATGGATGTAATGGATGAGAACCCAACGCTTGAGGCCCGTTACCGGGCGCGCTTTTATTTCGACCCAAACTCAATCGTAATGTTGAGTGGAGATACTCATAATATCTTTCAAGGCTATAGTTACTCGCCATATACGGACACACACCCGATTGCTTTCCGCGTGGATTTTCGATATTTTGGAGGCGCGTATCAGGTACGCGGCGCGATCCTTAATGATAGTGCAATTCAAACCACCACCAACTGGTTCACCATAACAGATAATTCGCATTTTATTGAAGTGGATTGGGCCGCCTCCAGCGCCTCTGGGGCGAATAACGGTCGTCTTACGCTCTGGGTGGATGGTACTCAACAGCCTGAGCTAACCGGCATTGATAATGATACCTTCCACATCGATCGTATCCGCCTTGGACCGATTGCCGGCTTGGACGCTACTACAAGCGGAACCTATTACTTCGATGCTTTCGAGTCCCGCCGCCAGAGTTATATTGGCCCATTCATAACTCCGCCGACAGTCATCAGCGTTGTGCGTGCAGATGCAAACCCAACCAGCGCAGCGAGTGTGAATTACACCGTCACATTCTCTGAATCCGTGACTGGCGTGGATGCGACAGACTTCGACCTTACTACAACAGGCGTCTCAAACCCGACCGTGAGTGGAGTCAGCGGTTCTGGAGCGGTATACACTGTGACAGTTAATACCGGCACTGGCAACGGCACGATTCAACTTGATGTCCTTGATGATGATAGTATTATAGATATTGAAAGTGTGCCCATGAATGGCGGCTTTACAAGTGGCGAAGTTTATACAGTCATAAAGAGCGCGGAGGTTCAAGTCAATATTGCTGGCAATAATGTGGGTAATTATGATATTCCACTTCAAGAGAGTGAGCGGCACGATTTTCCTGGAGTGGACAATGGTCCTGTGCAGATTGTCAATGCAAACAGTGCGAATATCCTGGCAGCATTGCGTGTGATCTGGAAGGAACCTGGAGAACGCACGAGCTACTCGGAGATGATGGGTCTGCCCGTCGAACAACTCTCCAGCGAATACTGGTTCCCCTGGTACAACAACCAAAACACCGCTTCCATGGATCAAGGCTTCCGCATCGCCAATGTGGATGTCGCCGATACCACCATCAAAGTCATGCTGGGCGGCCCCGCAGGCACCCAACTAGACAGTTTCACCCTGGCAGCGGGCGACAGTGTGCGAGTGGGCTATGATGTCAACGATGGTCCCATCCAGATCTACAGCGTTGAAGGCAGGAACATCCTGGCTGCCTTGCGCGTGATCTGGCAGGAACCTGTTGCAGGACGCTACAGCTACTCCGAGATGATGGGTCTGCCTGTCGAGCAACTCTCCGACGAATACTGGTTCCCCTGGTACAACAACCTCGACACTGCCTCCATGGATCAAGGCTTCCGAATCGCCAGTGTCAATGCTTCTGGTGCCAACACGGTCGAAGTCCGGGTAGGAGGTGAGCTGCAGGAAAGCTTCACTCTGGCAGCAGGGGACAGTGTCCGAGTGGGCTACCCCGTCAACAACGGTCCGGCTCAGGTCGTCTGCACCACCTGCACCAGTAATGAGAAGATCGTCACCTCCCTGCGAGTCATCTGGAAGGAGCCTGGTTTCCGCAGCAGTTATTCTGAAATGATGGGTCTGCCCACCGAGCAGCTTTCTACCGAGTACTGGTTCCCCTGGTACAACAACCTCGACACCGCCTCCATGGATCAGGGATTCCGCATCGCCAATGTCAATGCCACCGGTCCCAACACGATCCAGGTCTGGGTGGGTGATACGATGCAGGATAGTTTCAGTCTGGCAGTGGGTGCCAGTGTGAGAGTAGGCTACTCCGTCAACAGTGGTCCGATCCGCATCGTCTGCACCACCTGCACCGGCAGTGAGAAGATCCTCACCTCCCTGCGAGTCATCTGGCAGGAGCCTGGGTATCGCAGCAGCTACTCCGAGATGATGGGGTTACCTACCGAGGCACTTTCCACCGAGTATTGGTTCCCCTGGTACAACAATGCCACCTCCTCCATGGATCAGGCATTCAGAATCGCAGTGCCATAGATCTTTCGCTGTTGATTTCTTGATAAAAGAGCGCCTCTGAATTTTCAGAGGCGCTCTTTTATATTTTGAATTACAAATTACTACGACAACCCCGCAGCGCGCTTCAATGCCTCTGCCTTATCTGTTCGTTCCCAGGGGAACTCGATATCGTCGCGGCCGAAGTGACCATAGGCGGCCGTCTTTCGATAGATAGGTCTGCGCAGGCCCAAGTCACGGATGATCGCGCCGGGGCGCAGGTCAAAGAATTCGTTGATGAGCGCGGCGATCTTTTCATCCGCGATCTTCGCGGTGCCGAACGTTTCCACATTTACGGAAAGTGGATGTGCGACACCGATGGCATAAGAAACCTGCACTTCTACTCGATCAGCAATGCCCGCAGCCACAATATTCTTCGCGACAAAACGCGCGGCGTATGCTGCAGAACGATCCACCTTTGTGGGGTCTTTTCCGCTGAATGCGCCGCCGCCATGACGGCCCATCCCACCGTATGTATCCACGATGATCTTGCGTCCTGTCACGCCTGCATCGCCCATTGGCCCGCCAACGACAAAGCGGCCTGTTGGGTTGACGAACACCTTGATGTCCTTATCAACCATGTCTTCGGGGAGTGCAGGCATGATGATCTGCTCGATGACTGTTTCTGTGATTTCGGCCTGCGAGACATCCGGCGCGTGCTGTGTGGAAATAAGGACAGTATCCACTCGTTTGGGTTTGCCATGTGAATATTCGATCGTGACCTGACTCTTCGCATCGGGACGAAGCCATGAGATGCTTCCATTTTTGCGAAGTTCACTCTGCCGACGCGTTAGCTTGTGCGCGAGATAAATCGGCAGAGGCATGAGGGTGGATGTTTCATTACATGCAAAACCGAACATCATTCCCTGATCGCCCGCGCCAATGGTCTCGACTTCTGCGTCAGTTATCTCATGACCATTACGCGATTCAAGCGCGTGATCCACGCCCATGGCAATATCGCCAGATTGTTTTGCAATCGCTACCAGCACACCACACGAATTTCCATCAAAACCTTTTTCGCTTGAGTCATAACCAATTTCGTTGATGACTTTGCGTGTAAGTTCATCGTAATTGAAAACTGCGTTGGTTGTGATTTCTCCTAACAGCGCGACGAAGCCCGTCTTGGCAGCGGTTTCGCAGGCGACGCGCGAGCGTGGATCCTGCTCAAGGCACGCGTCCAGCACTGCGTCCGAGATTTGATCGCAGAGCTTATCGGGGTGTCCTTCGCTTACTGATTCAGATGTGAACATCAGCTTGGGCGAGGTCATAAAAGTGTTGCTCATTGTATTTTCCTAACTCCTTTGAAAAAAAATTGCCCCTTCGGACATGCTGAAAGGGCAATCTACGCTTGTAGCAGCTTCCCTCTCATCTACCAGAACATCCTTCTGTCGGAATTGGCACCTTGGTTTAGTTGTGTAGTTATTTAGTTTCGTAGTTACCTAGTTGTGTAGTCTCTCAACTAAAAGATTGACCAACCATCCAACTACTTAACTATCCAACACCTAAACTAAAACAGGTTGTCGAGGCATCATCGGGCCGGGTCCCTCCGCCTCTCTGGATAAGAGCGCCATATTGGGGCTATTGAATTGTGATGTGAGTTTACCATATGGAAAACGATGAGTCAATTAAATAAACTTTCATTCGTGTCATTTGGTGGAGAGCATCATCGTTTCTATTCATCCGCCGCGCAGCGAAAGCCAATTCGCGGAGAGTACTCACCGAGATATGCGCTTGAACCTGGTGCTGCATTCGGATTTGGACCAGTCACCGACGAACGCTTCGATACGCGGATATTGATCTCTGCATCGCCCAGGCTTCCACCGCGCACCACTCGATTGAAACGGGCACTGGTTTCTGGACCCGTTGGATTCAAAGTATTCTCTGAAAAAGAATAATTAAAACTATAAAAATCATTCACCCATTCTGCCACATTGCCAGCCATATCCAACACGCCGAACGGACTGGCACCCGCGGGATACGTACCCACACGCGATGTATCATTGACAATAAAATTGAAGTTAGCAAGCGTGCCGTCCGCTTTATTTTCACCCCACGGGAAGGTGCGGAAGTCATCGCCACGCGCGGCACGCTCCCATTCAGCTTCGGTTGGGAGGCGCCTGCCTGCCCATTCACAATATGCTTTGGCTTGTCCCCAGGTCACGTATACAACGGGATAATCTTTGAACTCAGGGTTGTTGAAATAATCAGCACGCCGTTGTGATTTGAAACTTTGCGGCAGCAAACATACATCTGCTTTTACGCATAAGCCATACATTGCATTTGTCACTTCCAGTTGGTCCATCCAGAACGCGTCAAGTGTCACATCATGATCGGGAATTTCATTCGGCGCGCGGCGCACGTCCATGCCCCCCATGCGGAATGTGCCCGCAGGGATATAAATCTGAGGCATTCCATCTACAGGAGATATGAGTTGATTTACGAATCCTTCTGTTGGCGTGATCGTTGGAATAACAGGTTCATTTGTAGAAGTATGGATTGCTGTTGGAGGAACACTCGTTGGAAACGGCGTTAGCGTTGACTCAACCATAGGAGCATTTGTCGTTGTGCAAGCAGTGAGGAGTAAGAGGAGGATTGCAATGATTTTTTTCATGATAGAAAATTATATGTCACACCTGCACTTGCGTCAGGTGCAAGTGTTGCGAGCCGTCCTGAGCGGAGCCGCTGATCGTTGCGGCGTAGTCGAAGGATGGCGAAGCAATCTCCCGTTTAACTGAAGAATTCTCTGTGAGTGTGCACTGTTTGAGAGGAGATTGCTTCGTCGGGCTGGGTTTCGACTGCTTGCGTCTCAACCATCAGCCCTCCTCGCAATGACATATGAAACTCTAAGGCGTCGCGCCGACAAAATTGAGGGCATATAACGCATCATCATACCCCGGATGAACAGATAAAGCCTTGCGCCAGTTTTCGACTGCGCCGTTCGTATCACCCCGGCGATATAAGGCCCATCCGTGCCAAAGCCAGGTCTCTTCAGACATTTCCGTTCGCTGCAGGGCATAATCTGTCAGTGCGAGCAGATCCTCTGTGCGGTTGGAGTGGAAGTTTGCCAGGAACGGACCAAATTGATAACGAAACATACGCTGCGGCAAGCCCAGTTCGCGCGCCTTGTCATAAGCATCGTTGGCTTCAAAGTAACGTTCAAAATAAACGAGATTGCTCCCGACATTGAACCACGCGAACGCGTCAGATGGATCTTTGGTGGTGGCGGCTTGAGCGATGGATAACGCGTTTTGCCGATTCAGGTTTGGGTCCCAGTTTGAGGCGAGCAGGGATTTGATCTGCTCTTCCTGTTCCGGGAGATAAACAACCATGTACAAATAATTGAACGGTTTCCATTCCGATTCCAATTGTTCGTAGGAAATGATTTTGTCAGGTCCGCGATAGGGATCCTGCGCGGTGAAAGTTTGGGTTGCATCGTCGTATGCGGTGAGGAGAAGATAATGCGCTGCCCAAAGGTCATCATCGGGCCAGCCTGTGTCATCGGGGTTCAGTGAGGTTGTGCCCTCGATCATGACAGGATACCTCGCGGCGATCAGTCGTTTGAGCGTTTCGATATCACCAGCCACACGGTATTCGACGCGAAGCCAGCCCGCGTAATTGCGTACCCAAAATGCCATCTCCTCAGGGTTGACGTTACGGTCGCCATTTACAGGTTTGATGACATCTGAAATTGTTTTTTGATCACCGCTCCAGCCAACCATGTGCAGCATCATGGAAAGCGCGGCGGGTCCGCAATTATTTGCAGATTGCTTTTCATAAGGCGGAGAGGCAAGCATTGCCTGCGGCGGAGGGGGAGCAAGTGTGGGTGTGGGAGGAATAGGTGTAGTAATGACTTCTGTAGTCGGAGTTATCTGGCTTGTTGGACTCGCAAGACTTGCAGCAGATGCTGGTGTGTTTGGCAGCGCGGTCGGTGCATTGCCAACCGGATTGATCACGTTTCTTATATAAGTTTTTGCAACTTCATATCGCCATGCAACGCGACTGTTGACGGCGGGAATTTGGAATGCCAATATCATCAGTATTAGAACACCACTTCCGATGAATAAGATATTTCTTTTGGACATTCGGAAAGTGTACCAAAAGAGTATGAGTCCAAATTAATTCAGAGAATGGCTCGTTTTGTGAGTCTTCCGAAGAATTAACCACTGAGACACGGAGACACAGAGAAAACAAGATGAAAAACTCCGTGACTCAGTGTCTCAGTGGTTAGACAGCTTACTTCAGTACATTGTCTCAGATACTCTTTTATTTCACAGACAAATCCACCCACGCTCGCATTTCATGGATGGAATCTAACGCAAAGACGCGAAGTCGCAAAGAATTAACCTTGGCGCCTTTGCGTCTTCGCGTTAAGAATCTCGACGATTACATTTTTAGAGATTGCAGTCTAATTACCTAAACAGAACCCACATATGCATAAACTTCTTTTTGTTGATGCCTTTTCAACACTATGTATCTTGTATATCCATCCATTAACTCCAACCCATTTCGATTAACCAAAAGCGGTTCAATGGAAACGCCGCGCAGCATCCCTTCTTCGCGCTCATCCGCGCGTTCTTTCAGACTCGTTTGGAAATCTTCCACGCTCATCAAATCTGCGTGTGGATGGATATCATCCAGCCTGAGAATCTCGAGCGCAAATTCCATGTTCGGGAGCGCATTCATCCATTCGACTGTCCAATGCTCCTCGGGCGCTTCGCTGTGGTCAACCTCCCATTCGCACATGATCCATTTCAATAGATAAGCTTTGATCGTGACTGCCTCAGCCAGAATGTGATAGGTGAATTTGCCAAGTTTGCGATACTCAAATGAATAGAGCATATTAATTTGCTCCCTTATCTTATGCAATACCACACAGTGAAAGACGGTCCATTTTCAAAGCCAAAAAACAAGATCTTCAGCCACGGATTACACAGATGACTGCACTGCAAAAGGTCTTTTCACCGCGAAGACTTGCACTGAGCCTGTCGAAGCGGCGCAAAGCGCGCGAAGAAAATTAAACGCTCAAAAGCTTTCTA
>JAKEFL010000181.1 GCA_022616105.1 Anaerolineae bacterium
CGGACAACACGGAATCTGTCGTAAAAAGACGGAAAAAACTCCGTCCACTCCGTGAAATCCGTGTACAAAGAGTCTTAAGCCTGGACTTTGCAACAGCCATATCCTGCCATACTTCAACCCTTGTAATTTATTTCCTTAATAAGGTACTATTACACGAAATTGACATGGAATCCACCTCACCCAGTCCGCCACCGCGCAGACGTCCAGTGCGCGCAGTGCAATCCACACTTGGCATTGCCATTTTGCTGGCAACGCTGTTTACAGCACTGCCCTCACGTGGATTGGTAGCGGGAAGTTTTTATGAACGGCTAAGTCTCATACTCACGCCGCGGAGTGAGGTAGGTGCTCCACTTTCAGCACAGCCTCAATTACGTATTGGCATTGTTGCAGGGCATTCAGGCAACGACTCTGGCGCGGTCTGCATCGATGGGAACGGAAATGTGACACTCATGGAAGCAGATGTAAATCTCCAGATCGCTGCACTGGTTCAACAACAATTAACAGAAATTGGATATCAGGTGGATTTACTGCGCGAGTTCGACACCCGCTTGAACGGTTATCGCGCGCTGGCAATTGTCTCCATTCACAATGATTCATGTGACTATGTCAACGATCAGGCTACAGGTTTCAAGGTCGCCGCGGCGTTGAACACATACGATGTCAATCGCGCCAATCGCCTCACTGCCTGCCTGGTGGACCGTTACCAGAGCGCAACCAGCCTCACCTTCCACGCAGGAAGTATTACACCAGACATGCGCGAGTATCACGCCTTCCGTGAAATTGATCCAAGTACAATCGCCGCCATTATTGAAACTGGATTCCTAAACCTCGACCGCGAGATCCTTACACAACAAACCGATCGTGTTGCCGCAGGGGTAGTGGCAGGCATTTTGTGTTTTGCAAATAATGAAAACGTTGAACCGACTCCCATTCCGAACCTCATCCCGTGAACGCCATGTCACCGAACAGGCACAATCGCTTCCCACTCCTCCTCATCCTGTGTCTGTTATTCTGTGGGGGAATCGTCCCTTTTGCCATCACGGCCTCACCTGTCAGTGCTTCCATATTTGGCACTATGACTCCAACCGCTACGCAAGAGAACCTCTGGGCATATGCAGATGTTCCCAAGCCTACCTATACACCCGCTAACATCGCTGACTCAGTTCCAACTGTTGCGGCTGCACCCACAGAAACAACTGGCTCCATGGTGATGGAAATTGTTACTGACACACAATTCTCTGCCGTGAGCCAGGGATCTGTGCCTGTTACTTCTTATGGTGGATCAAAGTATATTTTGGTGGATATTTCAGAACAACATATGTATGTATTTGAAAGTGATGCGCTTACTTATAGTTTTGTGGCGTCCACAGGCATAAAAAATTCCACGCGCGTCGGAACATTCCAAGTGCAGACGAAGCTCCCAAATGCTTATGCCTCCACGTGGAGTCTCTGGATGCCCAACTGGCTTGGAATCTACTACTCGAGTGGTCTGGAAAATGGCATTCACGCCCTGCCCATCCTGTCAAATGGAGCTACCTTATGGGCAGGTTTTCTCGGCAGTCCCGTTTCTTACGGCTGCGTGGTGCTGGGTACATATGAATCACAGTTGTTATATGATTGGGCAGAGCTAGGCACGCCCGTGGAAATTAGATGGTAATGATCATGTCATTGCGAGGAGCCGCGAAGCGGCGACGAAGCAATCTCCACAAAGTTTGTAATTACTCTGTGGCGAGGGAGATTGCTTCGTCGGCTTGGTTTCGATACGGCGGACGAACACCGCCTACTCAACCAGCGCCTCCTCGCAATGACGGGAAGTGACAATGAATCCAAAAATCATCGAAGCCCGTGAGAACGTCATCAAAGCACGTGAAGCCCTGCGTCGCGGCGATAAAGCATCTGCCCGGCGATTGGGTGAGCAGGCCGTGCTGCTCGCGCCTGAGATGGAGGATGTGTGGCTGGTTCTTGCCGCGTCTGACCCAAATCCGCAGGATGCTCTTGCCTATGCTCAGAAGGCTTTGGCGATCAACCCTCAAAGCACGCGCGCACATCAGGCTGTAGAGTGGACTTCGCGTCAATTGAAACAAGCTAGGGCGTCGAATTTACTGGTTTCCGTTCAAGAAAAGAGCGGTGTCCTGAGTGTATCGAAGGATCGCAGTGATGCTGTTGTTGCAGATACTCCCAAACGTGTTTATCGGGAAGCTGTCCCAATCCCTGTCTTGAAGCGTACCGGGACAAACTGGCTTTATCCGGCTGTATTGATTGGAGCGGGGTGTGTCATCTTTGCCCTGGCATCATTATTCGCACTGACCAGGCCCGCAGCGGCATCATTCATAAATAATATCGGCGCGCCTGCGTTTGAACAGGAAAATAATTGGGCATCTGTGGATATCCCCAAACCTACGGTCACGCCGATTGGTGTGAATGCTTTCGCAGTTCAAGCTGCAGATACTCCTGTTGCGACTTCAGCCGCTGCACTTCCTCCGCTGAGCGCGAGCCCTGTTCCAACGGATGAGCCGACATCCATCCCAACCGAAGCGCCGATTGCTACACAAACTCCGGCAGCCACTGAGACACCCGGCAGCATGGTCATGGAGATCATTGCGGATACACCCACAAGCCAATATGCGGCGCAGGGTTCATATCCTGCCAAGGGCAACGGCGCACGCTGGATCGATGTTGACCTTTCCCAACAGCGCGTCTATGCTTATGAAGGCGATATCATCGTAAATTCATTCATTGTTTCCACAGGCACATCGCGGACTCCCACCGTCACGGGAAAATATAAAATATGGATCAAACTTAAATCCACCACCATGTCTGGTCCTGGATATCACTTGACCAATGTGCCATACACCATGTATTTCTATAAAGGTTATGGTTTGCACGGAACCTACTGGCACAACAATTTTGGCACACCGATGAGTCATGGCTGTGTAAACCTTTCGATCCCAGACGCACAATGGCTGTATAACTGGGCATTCGAGGGCACTACGGTGAACGTGCATTATTAGAAGCTTAGCCACAGAGTCACAGAGAAAAATAAATCTCCGCGACTCTGGGTCTTTGTGGCTGGTTTTTTAAGGCATGAGCAGGTCCAGTTTATCCCGGCGTGATTTTCTTAAGTTAAGCAGTTATGGCTTGATGGGGATGTTATTGCCAGAGGTTGCCTCTTACCTCTCTCAACAGGATGACTTCGAAAATCTTCAGGCGCGTGTTATTGAACGCATCTTGTGGTCATTTGATGAACCCAGCCCCAAAGCCAAACGTGCCAAAGTATACTGGCATGATTTGATCCTTCCGATTACAAACACAACGGTAAGTGATGACGAATCAGCATATAACCGCGTCTGGTATCAGGTGGATGATGGCGGATATGTCTATTCTGGAAGTGTACAACCCGTCCGCACGATTCTGAACGAACCGCAGTCGATTCCCACAAGAGGCGCGCTGGGAGAGATCAGTGTGCCTTTCACCGAAGCGCGCATCGAACCGGACGCGAAGGCCGAAGTTGTTTATCGCCTGTACTATGAAACTGTCCATTGGATTGCGGCTAGCGCGGTCCATCCTGTGGATGACAGTGCATGGTATGCCCTTCTGGACGATAAATTTGATCGATACTATTATGTGCCTGCTCAACACGTACGCCTCATTCCAGACTTGGAGCTGGCTCCGTTATCTCCACATATCCCCGACGAAAACAAAAAAATCGAAGTCCGCCTGGACGAGCAGTTGCTTTTGGCTTACGAAAACAGACAGCTTGTCTTTGCCACGCGCGCATCCACAGGCGGCAAACGCTTGAGCGGAAAATACACAACACCCACCGGAGATTTCATCACCTATCATAAACGTCCTACAAGGCATATGGCAACTGGCGATATTGCCTCGAACGGCTTTGACCTGCCCGGCGTACCCTGGGTACTATACATTACAGAGAGTGGGATCTCCTTCCACGGAACATACTGGCATAACGACTACGGGCGTCCGCGCAGTCACGGCTGCATCAACCTGACGCCACAAGCCGCCAAATGGCTCTACCGCTGGACAACACCAACGGTCGCGCCGGACAAGCACTTGGCTTACGGTTATGTGGGGACAAAGGTGGAAATCAAAGTATAAGAAAAAAGTAATAATGGAACAGATTCCTCCCCTTCGCGGTTAAACTAATATCTGTCCCAAGCGTAGAACCAGGCATGATTTGCAGCCAAAGGACAGAGAATCTAATTTTTGGAAAAGTTCTTACAATTATGCTCAACTCCCAACTCTCCCGTCGTGATTTTCTCAAACTTGCCAGCGCAGGTACTCTTGCCTTTGCCCTAAAAGATCTGCGCCTCGACCGTGCCCTCGCTGCATCTTCGACGATCAAGCATGGACGTATCACATGGAGTGGTATTCCACTATATGACGCGCCATTCTTCAATGCCAACAAAATCCATCATTTTGGCGCAGATCAAGTCATAGAGATTACATCCATAGATGAAAATGGAGAACAGGGGAATCCATTTAACAGTGTTTGGTATCAGGTCAACGGTGAGGGATATACCTATTCCGGCTGGGTTCAGCCAGTGGAAACAAATTATCAAAAACCCAAATTCAATGTCCCTGAAAAGGGACAGGTTGGAGAGATCACGGTTCCATTCAGCGATACAAAGAAGGCGCCTTATGTGTATGCCGAACGCGGTTATCGTCTGTTTTATGGCACGACGCATTGGGTGAAGAGAGCTATTATCACACGCGAGGAAAAAAGTATCTGGTACGAGATCTATGATTTTCATCTCAAGAAATACTTCTACGTCCCATCGCACGATATGCGGCTTGTGTCAAACGATGAATTAACGCTGGCATCCCCTGATGTGCCGGACGAGGAAAAAAGCATTGTTGTGGATCTATCCGCTCAACTGGTCACCGCGTTCGAGGGAGAGAAGCTTGTCTTTTCACAGCGTTGCTCAAGCGGCGCGAAAGGCACTGAAACTCCAAAGGGGAATTTCCGTACATATCACAAAGGTCCTTCTGTCCATATGACCAATCAGGGCGACGCAATCGAGAATATCTATAACCTGCCTGGGGTGCCGTGGTGTGCGTTCTTCACAGGTGCCGGGAATGCATTTCATGGAACGTACTGGCATAACGATTACGGGCGTCCGCGCAGTCACGGTTGTGTGAACCTGCCTTCAGAGTCCGCGAAGTTCCTTTATCGCTGGACCAAGCCCAATGTCCCGCCTGATGCGGACTACATCCATTTGCCGGGTGAAGGTACGAAAATCCAAATCTTTTAGCGTAGAGCAAGATGTCATCTTGCTCCACAAACGGAGAAGCTATGAATCCCATTTTTCAACACCCGCGTTATTTGCTCAAACGTCAAGCCATCGCGCTCACAGGCAAGTTCCGTTTTTATGACCCGATGGGAACCCAGGTGATGTTCAGTGAACAAAAGATGTTCCGCTTGCGCGAGGATATCCGTGTGTATGCTGATGAAGCGAAAACGCAGGAAGTGCTGAGCATCAAGGCGCGGCAGATCATTGACTTCTCCGCCGCGTATGATGTGGTGGATACGGCGATGAATCAAAAGGTCGGCGCGCTGCGTCGCAAAGGCTTGCGTTCATTACTGCGGGACGAATGGGAAATACTCGATGCAAATGATAGAGTGGTTGGGTTGCTATTTGAAGACAGTATTGGACTGGCGCTGTTGCGGCGTCTCGTACTAGGCTCGTGGCTGCCTCAGAATTACGACATGACTTTCGGCGAGACCCGCGTTGGAGACCTTAGGCAGAACTTCAATCTCTTCCGTTATGAATTGAACCTGGACTTCAGCATGGATGTGTCGCATCTGCTTGATCGCCGCCTGGGCATCGCCGCGGGAATCCTGCTTGCTGCGGTGGAGGGGAAGGAAAGTAGTTAGCTTTCACTCATTGCCCCTCTCCCATTGGGAGAGGGTTGGGGTGAGGGAAAATATGCCACGCCAACCTCTTTTCTCCGGGCTTGTTATCGATGAATCAGGCAGCATTGCCGAAAGTGCACTGGTAGGTGATGAGCCTTGCTATGTTGTGGATGACGCGGGCTTTCGCCGACACATTCCATCGGAGCAGGTCGACCGCGCTGTGCTGGCACAATTCGCTGACCTGATGAAAGGCAGTGAAGATTTCATCTCGGAGCAGGCAGCCAAAATGCTTGGTCAGGAGGATGTGTTCACCAAAGCCGCGATCGAACAGCAATTAAAGAACATTGATAAACAGTTCGACCAGTTGATGCAAACAGGCATCCCAGAGGATATGCGCGCTTATCTTGGGATGATGGGCTTTAAGATCATCATCAACATGCACGGGGAAGTGTTAAGGGTGGAACAACCTGGTACTGCCAATGATGAAGGTGGGGAATAATTCATAACGATCGCTCCCACAGGGTCTGTGACCCTGTGGATTACCCTGCACCTACAGAGATCGCACATCGTACCCTTCAGGGTAGACCGCTTTTGAGCAGCACTATGTAGGGTCACTTACCTAAATCATAAAGATATAAATAGACCGACGTTCCTGGTTCACGGAACTCTCGCCTTTTCTTTCCAATTTCATTGAGGTATGTAATCAGGAAGTCCTTCTCGTTGAAATTCCCTTTTCCGTAAACATGAGACATCAACACCCATACACGAGGTTGACCATCCAATGTTGAAAGTCTCTCCAGAATAACATCAGGATTTTCATAATCCTCCCACTGACTCGACACATAGGGAACATTTGTCAGCTCATATATGGGCGCATAGAACTCAAAAGCAGGCACTCCTCCGTGTGAGATAAACATTGCATCGCCTTCCCTCCAGGTCTTTTGCAGGAAACCCATGGTTGGACGAATGTGTTCAAAATATTTTGGTTCAATGAATGTACGCAGGGATGTAGTGAATGATCCATGGATAAGATATCCACCCACCAGTAATGCAAATAGCACACTAAGGGTTCGGTAACGCTGTATTTGTTGATTTAGAACTTCGAGCGCCTTGCCGATCAGTACCAGCCCAATTGGAATAAGGAAAAGAATCAGGCGTTCAGATACAGGATACAACTCCAGGATGGATGCTGTTACTGTGACGAGTAAAATGCAGGCAAAAATAATTGCATACTCCTGTTTGTAGTATAAGAATGCAACCCATCCAATCATCATCAATGCAAAAACCAAACTGGCAGCATACGCAATATCAAAATGCTCCCCAAATATTTCCTTGAAGCTTTCGATAAACCAGCCGGCATCGCTCCAGGGAGGGAAGGGCACGAAGGATTCCTGCCAAAATTCGCGCATGAGGGCATTTTGCTGTAAGTCTTTGAAGCTCAATACATACAGAAAGCCAATGGTGAGCATCCAAATCATTCCCATGCTGGTGATGAAGCGCAAACCTGCATAATCGCCTCTTCTCAGATAAATGATAACAAGCGCGAGACCGATCCCAGCCAGCACAAACAGGACAGGATGTGAAAACCACAACGCTATTAAGCCTGCCAGCGTGATCCATACAAAGTCTCTTTTGCGCGGTTGCGTGTGGCATAAAGGCGCAATGAGCAATAAAAGCCCAATAGTAACGGCAACATCCACAATATACTGTTTGACCTCGGATGAATAATAAATGAGCCGGGAATTGAAAGTGAATAATGCCAGGGCAATTAATAATCCCGCGCCGTGGGTTGTTCGTTTTAGAAGAAGATAAAACAGCCACAACGAGGCTACGCCAACCAGGAAGGGAAAAAGGCGCAGGGAAAACTCATTCCTGCCTAATATCAGGCTGAAAGTTTTCTCAAACAACAGGAACCCAATGGGCGCGCCCTGATCATAATCCAATGGCTTGAACAAATCAATAAAATCGTGGTTGACGATGTTCAGAGCCAGCATGGCTTCATCCAGCCAAAGGGAGCGGCCAGTCAGATATTGCCTGAGCCGCAACAAAAACCCAGCTAGAAGGATCAAGCCTGCTAATACATTTTCCCACGATGAAAATACATTGAAGCTGGCGCGGGCAGTTGGTGATGTGCTGGTATTCATCAATGAATCAGTTCAATTGTTATTATTTATGATTGATTTGTGAATACAAAAGCAATGGCCCGCAGGCCATCCAATCCGGGGATCATACGGGTGCATTGAAATACAGTTTGTCAAACGTGTCAAGCACTCTTTTACTATTATCAAATGCAGAAGCCATCATAGCTGTATCTAAATTGCAATTTATACAGTAGTTGTGGAATCTACTTAACAGGCGTAAAATAGCTAAGCCGCCCGCGCAAGCGCGAACGGCAAGGATAAGTGATGTATCTTACTGATGAGAGCGATTTAGGTTCTACTGAAAGTCAACCGCCAAGTAGTAGGCCGCGCGCTACGCGGGCGGCACGCATTGCAAGAATATATCCATGACATCACGGAGGAGGTGAGCAGGTCTCCCGCGTGATGATTTCACGTGTAGGAGGCAGTCATGCTCACCATTTACAAAACAACAGAGCACGGGCTCGAACAACTTGAATCCATGGCAAATGGCACATGGGTAAAAGCGATTGACCCGACTCCCGAAGAAACTCAACAACTTGTGAACTGGGGGATAGATGCGGAATATATTAATTATTCACTTGACCTTGATGAAATGCCGCGTATCGAACGGGATGATGATTACACCTTCATCCTGGTCCGCATTCCTCACCGCCAGCCTAATGACGATATCCCCTATATCACCATTCCACTTGGTATCATGATCAAGGGGAATATGATTGTCACCATCTGCCGATACGACAAGGAGATGTTCAAGGTGCTTGCAAATGGAAAATATCGTTTGCTCAAAACGGGCAAACGTTATCGCTTTGCGTTGTATATCTTCCTTGAAACAGCCACACGTTACCTTACGCACTTGCGCGAGATCAACCGCATGACCGAGGCGATTGAGGATCAATTGCAAAAGTCCACACGTAACCGCGAAGTATTGGAACTGCTCAAATACCAAAAGAGCCTCACTTATTTTGCTACTGCACTGCGCGCCAATGAGGTGATGATGGAACGCGTCCAACGCACGCAGATCTTCAATTATTACGAGGATGACCAGGACCTGCTCGAAGATGTGCTTACCGAAAATCAACAAGCCATCCAGATGACCAATATCAATACGGAAATCCTTTCAAGCATGATGGATGCATTCGCTTCTATCATTTCCAATAACTTGAACGGTGTAATGAAAGCCCTTGCCGCGTTGACGATTATTGTCAGCCTGCCAGGCACGGTCGCGGGCTTCTTTGGAATGAATGTGATGCTGCCTTTGTCTGATGGCAACCCGACTGCATTTTTAGTGATCTTTGGCATCGCCCTGGCATTGACTGCCATTGCGACCTTTATTTTTTATAAACGGGATTGGTTCTAATGCCCTTTGAACTTCTCTTCGAGGTGGAGAGTGTCTAAGGTTGCGGGCTTGTCAAAGATTTAACCACAGAGCGCACACACCTGCCTGATTTGCTTAGCAAATCATACGGCTTAAGCCGCACGGTGCCAGGGGAGAGCACGGAGAAAAGCCTTTAAACAATCTCTGTGGACTCTGTGTTCTTTGTGGTGGAGGATATGTGGAGGGATGCCCGTATTTGAATTCGCAGGGTAAAATCTGAGGAGAGGAAACAATTCCTTGTCCAATCGAATCCAATACATTGATATTGCAAGAGGCATCGGAATATTGCTGGTGGTTTTAGGGCATAATGATTTCGCGCTCGTATCCCCGTTTGCCTATCAAGTCATTTATTCATTCCATATGCCGTTGTTCTTTTTCCTTTCGGGGTATTTCATCAATCCATCGGTTGGTTTTTGGGAATTCGTTGGAAGGCGATTCAATTCCCTTTTGAAACCATATCTCTTTACGATCTTCATGATCTATTTCGTTTCTGTTTCATTCGAGAAGATGAGTTTTCAAACGGCTTTATTTCGGATTACCAAGTCGTTGTATGGGAGCGGATATTATCTTGACTGGGTGCAGCTTTGGTTTCTGCCACATCTGTTTGTGGTCAGCCTTTATGCGTATGTTTTTCTTTTTGTTCTGAGCCGATTAAATAACCGATGGCTGACGTGGGGCATGCTCCTCGCGACATTGGCGATTTCCATTCCCTTGCTCAAAGCGTTCTATCCATTTTCCATTCAAGTGTTCGGAAAGGACTATGAACTCTTCGGTCTGCCATTCAGTCTTGATCTTGTGCTTCTAAGCGGCTTCTTTTTTATTCTGGGAAGTGAAATCAGACAAATCACTTCCGAAGAGACTTTCGGCAGTCCCATTCTATTAACTGTCACAGGGATTGTTTTACTTCTTATGAACTACTTTTTCACCGCGCGGATCGATCTCAATACCAGGCTTTATGAATCATTTTTGATCAACACAACTGAGTCGATTGTTGGGATATTATTTATCCTTGCGCTCTCAAGGCAAATCGAACTGCGTTCTGAAAAACTTGCTTCGCTATTCAAGTATTTCGGGCAGGTCTCGTTGATTATTCTGATCTTCCATGTTCCTATTCAGGATTTTTGGGGCCAGAAGGTGCGTGCTGTGACAGACAACCCTCAGCTTTCAATCTGGATCGGATTTGTTATGGGAGTCGCGGGTTCAATTCTTATTTACGAGTTGTTCATCAAGGCAAACCCGGTTGCTTCCTTCTGGTTTGGACGCGAGGCTGTAGCGCCTGAAAGATCGCTGGAGCCGCCGTCCTTGGCGGCATCCCATAGGGATGCTTCGCGAGAGACGTCGCCGAAAGTATAAATGGAAATCACCCCGCACAACAATGCGAGGTGATTTTCAATTATCTACTTCACAAGGTTCAGTCGACAGTCCCACAGGGATGCTCACCTGCACTGCAACGAACGCACGATTTGCTTGGCAAATCGGGTGCAAGTGTCGCAATTGCGCGCAGCGTGTTGACTTTCTTGATGCAGTGCAACTGCATCAAGAACCAATTTTCGTAATTATTTATCCACTGGTTGTGAGACTGGGTTTGGAGCAGGCGCCCTTGTCGCTTGTTCATCCTCCACTTTACGGATTCCATTGTTCACCTGGTTGGTAATTTTTTCCAACTCTTCTTGGAGCTTTGTGAGGCTGTCTATCACGTAATCATCGGCGCCCATACGCGTATTTTCCGCCTCTACCCGCGCCTGCGCAACAATCTGTTCAGCACGGCGCTGCGCTTCAACCGTGATCATATCTTTTGTTACCATTTGATCTGCTTTTTGGCGGGCGATCTCCAGGGTGCGATTCGCCTCTTCCTGCGCCTGCGCAAGGACTCTGTCACGTTGACCAAGTAACTGCTGTGCCTTTTTTACCTCCTCAGGAATGGCAATGCGCATCTGGTCGATGATATCGAGCATGCGGTCTTCATCCACCATCACGTTGCGCGTGAGCGGAATATTTTTGCTCTCGTTGAAGAGTTCTTCCAATCGGTCGATCAGCTGCAGAATGTCCATAGGATACTCCTCCATCTGGAGGTCTGGTTATTGAAACAATTCTAGCACAATTAATCACGCAGCGAATTAGGAAATGAGTGTGAGTCATCTAGTTCCGCAACCTTTTCTTTGAACGCCTTTTCGACATGCGGTGGGACCATGCTGGTTACATCGCCGTTCAACATGGCGATCTCGCGCACGGTCGTTCCTGAAAGAAATGTATGTTCTTCGGCAGTGATCAACGCCACAATTTCAATATCAGGCGCAAGGCGATGGTTCGCCAATGCCATGCGGAACTCAAACTCAAAATCAGAAAACACACGCAGACCACGCACAATGACCTGCGCGCCAATTGCGCGACAAAATTCCACGGTCAGGCCGCTATAGCCAGTGACTTTGATCTTGGGATTATCTCTAAATGCCTCGCTTACCAGCGCCATGCGCTCTTCAGGAGAGAACATCAGCGATTTCAGAGGCTTATCATAAACAGCCATCACCACTTCGTCGAAGAGACGCGCGGCCCGTTCTGCGATATCGATATGCCCATAGTGAATGGGGTCGAACGTTCCTGGGAATAAGGCTTTGACCATTTTAGTCTTTTAGTCTCATAGTCGTCCAACACTTTAGATGTTAAATGGTCACGTTTTTGACTACGAGACTACGCGACCAGTTGACTATTTGACTAACTCACATCCCCTTTGCCTTCCCCCCAAAATCTTCCGAAGGCTTCTGCCAGCAGTGCATGTTCAGGTTGATTCAGATCCGGGTCCTTTTCAAACAGGTTTTGCGCCTGAGTGCGCGCCTTCTCGATCAACTTGACATCGGTAAGGCTCGCCATGCGGAGTCCGCTGGTATAGCCGGCCTGGCGCGTACCTAAAAATTCGCCGGGACCGCGCTGTTGCAGGTCACGCTCTGCCAGCACAAAGCCATCATTCGACTCTGCCATCGCCAGCAGACGTTCATTCTCAGTTGCGTCCTCGTGTGTGGGAATCAACAAACAATAAGATTGATCGGAACCGCGTCCAACACGCCCACGCAATTGATGCAACTGTGCCAGACCGAATCGGTCCGCGCCTTCGATGAGCATCACGGTCGCGTTGGGGACATCCACACCAACCTCAACGACGGTCGTCGAAACTAGGATATTGTATTTCTTATCGCGAAACTTGAGCATGGTATCGTCTTTTTCGCTGGGGCGCATCCGTCCATGTAACAAGCCTAACTTAAGATCGTGAAACACTTCCTTAGAAAGAGTCTCGTAATCATCCACAGCCGCGCGAGCTGCGATCTTTTCACTCTCTTCGATCAAGGGATAGATGATAAATGCCTGTTTGCCATCCTTGATCTGCCCCCGCAATAATGTAAATGCACGCTCGCGTTCCTGGGGCCGCAACACGTAAGTATTGATTGGTTGCCGTCCCACAGGCATTTCGTTCATGATGGATATATCAAGGTCGCCATAGAGGGTTAAAGCTAGTGAACGCGGGATCGGAGTCGCGGTCATCACCACCAGGTGTGGATTTGTGCCTTTGCTCCTTAATTCCGCGCGCTGCTCCACGCCAAAGCGATGCTGTTCGTCAATCACTGCAAGCTGTAAATCGGCGAACTGAACAGGACCTTCAATAACTGCGTGTGTCCCGATCACGATCTTGATTGTGTTATCTGCAAGCCCTGCGCGGATGACTTCTTTTTCTGGTTCAGGAGTATCGCCAACCAGCAGGCGAATCTCATTCGGATTGAGGAGATCTTTAAGGAGATTTGTAAAACTGCGATAGTGTTGTTCTGCGAGGATGGACGTGGGAGCCATGATCGCAGCTTGTGATCCATTGCTTGTGATGATTCCTGCGGCTAAAGCCGCCACTACGGTTTTTCCCGAACCTAC